>JBOHFW010000001.1:0-8743 GCA_050699835.1 Pseudonocardiaceae bacterium
GGGCCAGGCCGACCCGGTGGATCTGCGCGGCGGGGTGCGGGCCAAGCGCCGGTTCATCGGCTGGCAGAGCTTCTTCGACTTCGGTGGTGAGGCGACTCAGCACGTACGGCCGAACAAACTGATCGACACCAACATCTCCACGCCGCTGTTCCGGCTGCCGCTGGCCGCCATCCCCAGCCACGACGCCCCGACCGCGCTGCCCCAGCGCACCCTGCTGCGACACCTGACCTGGTCGATGCCCTCGGGCCAGCGGATCGCCGCGGCAACCGGGTCACCGGTGCTCGGCTCAGATCATTTCCCTGAGTTGCGTCAGTACGGTCTGGGTCTGGAGGCCAGCACCCCGTTGTGGTACTACGTGCTGCGCGAGGCCAGCGTGCTCAGCAAGGGCGTGCGGCTAGGGCCGGTCGGTGGCCGGATCGTCGCCGAAACCATCATCGGCATGCTCCAGCTCGACAAAGCCTCCTACCTCAACACCGGATTCCGGCCCTTCCTGCCCAGCCGCACCAGCGGTTCGTTCACTATCACCGACCTCCTCCGATGGGCCAAAGTCGACCCCGCCAGTCGCGGCCAGTAGCGCGCCGGATTTGTTCTTTGCGAGTTGGCGGACGGTCAGGTCACCGGGACCAGGGGAAGATCGGGGTCGATGGCGCGCAGGTCATCGGGGTCGCTGGTCACGATGGAGTGCCCGCGCTGGCGGGCGCAGATCACGACTGATACGTCGATCACATCGAATTTGCCTGACAGTGCGCAAAGCTTCCCGACAGCAAGCGCAGCGTGCCGGTCAAGGGCAACCACCTCAGTAATCGATGCCCGGAGCAGGTGAGCGAGCCGGACTTGGCGAGCGCTACCGCGCCATGCCTGCGCGAGGACGCCCGCGGGAATGGCAAGCGACACCCGGTTTTCCACGGCACGTCGGACGAGGGCCCGCAGGAACGGATCGCCTGATTCCAGTGCGATCAGCGCTCCGGTGTCCAGTGTCGCGCCGCTCACCGCAGCCCGAGCGCCCGCTCGGCGCGCTCATAGTCCTCGGGTGAGGGCTCGCCATCCTGGGTGTCCATCTTCACCAGCATCTCCAGCAGCTGCTCGTCAGCCGACCTCCGAGCTAGTGCCTCAGAGATATAGGCGGACACCGAGGCCGCTCGCCCATCGGCGACGGCGTTCTTCGCGGCGGCGACCTGCTCGTCGGGCAGGCTGACGGCAATCTTGACGGTCATACCAGCCATCATACTGGCGTGGCAAAGGCAGCGGCTGGAAGCCTGCACCAGGGTCGCCGCCCTCGCTCGGGCCGTTTGGCATCAGAATCAGCGCGGTAGCTCCGGGACCAGTCGACGTCGTGGCCGTCGGTATTTCTCAATCGTCGAGGTCGAGGTAGTCGCGCACGGCGGTGGCGACGTGGGCGAGCTCGGTGGGGTCGAGGCGTCCGCGCCTGCGGCGGAGTTTGCCTTTGGGCACGGTATGCAGTCCGGTGACGTTGACCCACGACCGTGGGCGACCGATGAGACCCGCCTCGGGGGGCACCTCGATGTGGGTAGAGCTCGGGCCTTGGGTGCTGGTGATCTCGGCAACGGTGACCGCGCCAAGCCGGGTGATGAGTGCGTTGGTGGTCAGTACGACGCATGGGCGGGCACCGACTGGCTGGGGAAAAAGCACGTCCCACACGTCGCCCCGGAATAGTCCGGCGGTCACCGAGGCGATTCGTTATCAGTGATGGTCTGCGCCGCAACAATGTCGCCTACCTCGGTCACCTCGCTGACCGGCGCCTGAGCAGCGTCGCCGTAAAATGCGTCGTAGTCGCGGGCGAGCGCGGCGTGCCGGGCTCGCCGGTGCAGTAGCCGCAGCCCTTCACGGACCGCCTCGGACCGGTTGGCCAGGCCGAGGGCCCGAGCGTCCGCGTCAAGCTGCTGCGCGACGGCGTCGGAGACTCGCGCCTGAACCAGTGTCATGCGATCTGTCATATGTATGATCATACAACCCCGAACCGTGACCGGTAACGGGGTGGCTCAGCGCCGCCGCGGGTTTGGGGCGACGGTGATGAGGGGGCGCATCTGGGTGGTGGTGTGGGGTTCGTCGACGGGTCGGCCTTCGGCTTCGATCCAGGCGTGGGCGGCAAAGGGCAGGGTGCGTACTCCGGTGTGCCAGGTGGGCCAGGCACCGTGGGCGCGGCAGAGCAGGGCGGTGGCGATCGAGCGGGGCAGGCAGCCGTGCCCGGCGCAGCGCACGCTCACGGCAACGACGGCTTGGCGGGCGGCGGCCGCGGCAGCAGTGCAGTCCGGAAGGACCGCGAACCAACCCCGGCCGTAACCCAATCCAGCGCCCGTCATCCCCGAAGTCAAGCTCTCATGTAACTGGAGGCGTCCGGTACCTCCTCGCCTCTACCGGACGTCAGTTCCGTAAATTGACCGATTTCGGCCAGCATCGGCGGCTCGTACACCTCCTGCTCCGCGGTCTGCTGCTCCGTAATCTGTGCAGGCTCCATAATGATCTCTCCTTTTCCCTGTGCGCTTTACCTAGGTGAGGTCATGCTGCAACGCTGACCTGCGCCGCTAAATGACATGCTAAGGGGTCGAAATAACATGATACGGTCGAAGCGGCGTCTCATGGGGAGTATATGCTCAGCCAGCGGGGTTTAGCGTTCTGGGCGGCGTTGTTGCTGATCGTTGCGACAACGGTCGGGAGTGTGGCCTTCATCCTCTACGCCTACTCCCGCAATCAGGAGTCGGCCGGCATGTTGGTTGGGACGCTTGTCGCCGTGATCACTGCTGCATCCAGTGCCGCTACGTGGCTGTGGACACGATGGCGAGCTCCCGGGGTTGCGCAGTGCTCGTTGGAGCGGGCGGCGGATCAGCTGGCCGAGCAGCTGCGCTGGGATTGGGACCAGGTCGCCGCCGGGCGACAGCTGATCGAGCCGGAGCCGATTGCCGTGCGGTGGCGGTGGTCACGCCATGGGGTGACCGGACCAATAACGGAGGCTCTCGACGGGCGGTTCACGCCGTTGCCGGGGATGGCGGCGGTCACCGTGGAGGATCTGCAGTTGGGTGCGGTGAAGGATCTTCTCCGTGTGTACGGTGGCCTAGGTTCTGGGCGGCTGATTGTCCTGGGCGAGCCGAGCGCGGGAAAGAGCAGCGCCGGGATTCTGCTGCTGCGTGATGCGCTGGATCGTCGGGCCAGAATGACGGTCGAGGATCGGACGCTAGTGCGAGTGCCGGTGCCGGTGCTCGTTACACCGCGCGGCTGGGATCCCAACACTGAGTCCTTCGCCGAGTGGTTGGCCGCCCGGCTGGCCCGTGACTACGCTCTGCTGCGGGCTCCAGAGTACGGCCCGGATGCGGTGATGCGCCTCATCAGGGGCGGTTACCTGGCGGTGATCCTTGACGGGTTCGACGAGATACCCGAAGCGCTGCGCCCCGTGGCGCTGCAAGCACTGGATCAGCAGGCCACTTTTCGGCTGCTCGTGCTCACCCGCACCGAGGAGCTGCTGACTGTGGTCAGGGGCGGTCAGCTGCTGCGGGGGGCAGCGGCGCTAGAACTCCTGCCGATCGAACCCACACAGGCGGAAAACTACCTGGCCAGGTCTCAAACCGACCCGCTGCCTCACCCATGGCAACGCTTGATTGCTCATTTGCGGGAGCACCCCGATGATGTTCTGGCGCAGGCGTTGAATACTCCGCTGATGCTGACCCTGGTCCGGGACACCTGTGGCACCGAGGAGGCGGTCGATGAACTCCTCGAGGATAGCCGGTTCGCTACCCGAGAGGCTGTCGAGAATCATCTTCTGGACCGGGTGCTGACCGCCGCGTATGCCCGAAACTCGGGTGGATCGGTCCCGTACACCGTTGATCAGGCACGACAATGGTTGGGACAGCTGGCCCGTCGAATGAAGGAGGAAGAGACCCGCGATCTGAGATGGTGGCGAATCCCGGGCTGGGTGCCGGCCTGGCCTCGTGCTTTTGTCACGGTAGCCGTCATGAGTGCTGTCGCGTGCCTATCTGTGTTCGGGGTGTCCATGGTTACACTGGGCAAGCCACTCGGGTATGCGTTCATGTTTGGGCCCGGGTTACTCCTCTTGTCCCCACCTGGTGAAGGGTCACCTCAACAGCGGGATCGGCAGCGGTGGAGCAGGAGTGAGATCGTCACGATTCTCCTCCTTGGGCTCGGGGTTGGGTTCGGGCTCGGGCTTGCGCGCGGGCTCCCGCTTGAGAGCGGACCCGGGCTCTTATTCGGGCTCGTGACTAGTTTCGTGGTTGGGCTAGGGTTTGTCCTCGGCGGAGGACCGCCTCAGCAGCTAGGTGGGCTCCGATGGAGCAGAACTGATACCCGCACGAATCTCCGCACCGGGGTCATGGTCGGGCTCGTGTCCGGGCTCGTGTCCGGACTCGGGTACGGGCTCCTGGAAGGTTTCCTAACCGAGCCCCGGAACGGGCTCAGGCATGGGCTTGTGTACGGATTTATAGTCGGAATCGGATACATGCTTGTGATCGTTGTCGGTGGACGGCCTTCCCGGCAGTGGAGTCAACTCCGGTGGGGCAGAATTGACATCCCCACGGTTCTCCTCATCGCGCTCGTCATCGCAATCGTGACCGGACCCCCCTGTGGGATTATCTACGTTCTCATCGTCGTACTCGGTGGACTTCTTCTAATCCGAAGTCAGCTCCGGTGGAGCAGGACTACCACCCCAGCAACTCTCCTCATCGCGCTCCTCATTGCGCTCGTGTGCGGGCTCGTATATGGGTTCGTATATGGGCTCGAGTACGCACCCGACTACGGGCTCATACTCGGGCTCATATTCGCACTTGTGTTCGGGCTGACAATCGGGCTTCTGCTGGTGTTCAGACAGCCGCCAACGGAGGCCATTAGCCCGCTCGATCCCCCGTCATTGTGGCGCCGGGAACGTCGGTTCGGGCTTGTGTTCGCGCTTGTGTTCGCGTTCGTCCTCGGGCTCGTGGTCGGGTTCGGGGATGTGTTCGGGGCGGTGCTCAGGGACGGGCACATGGCCGGGCTCAACATTGGGCCGCTCGCGAGCGGTCTCGTAGCCGGGCTCGGCTTAGGGTTGGTGTCTTCCGCCACGTGGGCGACTGCGCTCGCCGGCGCGCAGCTGTGGCGTCGGGGCCAGGCTCCAGCACGTCTACTGCGGTTTCTTGACGATGCTCATGAGCGTCGGATCCTGCGCACGGTCGGCTCGGTGTATCAGTTCCGGGACGCTCGGCTCCAAGACCGGCTTGCCGCGACGTGTAGACCGTCCCATTCCAGGAGCCTAAGCTAGGATACGCATATTGATAGCCCATCTTTCGCCGAAACGTCCGGCGCCGCCACTACCGACGCTCACCGTGACCCTGGGCGCCCAGCGGTGAGTCGCCTATGTCCGCCACACGGTCGCGAAGGTTCCACTCGGCGCTCCACGGGGTTGTCGAAGGCTGCATTAAGTTCCACTTGGCGGCCAGCCTGCCAGAACTTCGACGCATGACGACGCTACTGATGACTGAAAGGAGCAAACCGGCGTCGCGCTCGCTGGACTGCGACCGTTCCACGATGCCCACATCGAGGACACTACCCGGCTTGCTCTGAACGGGATGTAGATCTTCCCGTCCGTTATTGACCGGTGCGGGGTTCGGTCTACAGTGCGCTGACCGGTAGCGCCGCGAGCGGCCAAGTCTCACCGAGTGTCCGGTGGGATAATAGAAGCGAGCGGAAGGTGGGAGCTGAGGTTATGGGTCGGGTGGGCAAGGTGGACGACCGTGTGCCGGCACGGTTTGGTTACTTGTTCTGGAACGCAGACCTGGCAGACATCGACCTTCGGCGTGATGGACGGTACGTGGCCGCCCGGCTACTCATGTCCGATGACGTCGCCGCCTGGGGCTGGGCGCTTGAGAATCTCAGTGCTGAGGATCTGGCCTCTGCCGCTGGGCTTCGGCACGCCACGCCACGACGTGCGGCGTTGGCTCGTAACCTCGCCGCCTACCGCGCATCCCACCAGTGAGCGGGTTCCCACCCGGCCTGCGCGAGTTGTTGCCGGCTTCGACCATCGCGACATGGACCGCGGTGGCGCCGATCGTTCCCGCCGGCGGTTACCTAGCCGGCGGGACCGCGCTCACGGTGCATCTGCTTCACCGCGTCAGCCGCGACCTCGATTTTTTCATCCCCTCGGCCTTCGATCCCGAGGCGCTGGCTGGAATCCTCGAACGGGCTGGAATGTTTGAGGCAACGCAGCTCGAAGAAGGCACCCTCAACGGCATATTCAAGGGGACGAAGGTCCAGTTCCTGGAAGCGACGACGCAACACAACCTGGACCCCACAATTCCTACCGCTGGTGTGGAGGTCGCCGGGTTGCGAGACCTGTTCGCCATGAAACTCAAGGTCATCGCCGACCGTGGTGAGCTCCGCGACTACTTCGATCTGCTGACCCTTGAACGGTGTACCGACTTGCGAGCCGAAACCATGTTGCCCTTGTTCGTCGAGCGTTACCGCCCCAGGGTTCCCCGCCAAGCCGTCGCCACGATCGTTCTCGGCCTCGGCTACCTCGGTGATGTCGGCGATGACCCCACGCTGCCGATGTCCCGCTCCGATATCGAGACATACTGGCAACGTCGTCAACCCGAGATCGGCCAGGCCATGCACCACGGATTCTCTGAGCAGCAATAAGGCGTCTCGAATCCCCGGATACCGCATGGTGGTCATCAGCGTCGTCTTGCCGGCTGAGAACGGGTCAGGGCGCGCCGAGGGTGTTCAGTGCCTGTTTGGCGCCGGGATGCAGGGGAACCGGGTCAGTCTGGCGGGCCTGCTGCAAGGTGATGCCCGCGGCGGATGGGTTGATCTTCACCAGGTCGGCCGTGTGCTCGAAGAGGGTTGTGGTGAGCACACACGCGGTGGCCGCGTCCATGCTTTCCGGTACGAGCAGCAGGTTTGGTGTCACGATGGTCGGGGTGGCGGTGGCGTTCGGGTAGGTCGAGGACGGGATGGTGGCGACGTCGTAGCTGGGGTTGATTCCCTGCAACGTGCCCAGCACGGCAGAGGTGTCCAGCAACCGCACCTTGGTCCCGAGGCTGGTGAACAGGTCGGTGATGGTGGGGGTCGGCAGGCCACCGGAGAAGAACATGGCATCGATCGTGCCGTCCTTCATGCCGTCCACGCTGGTGCCGATGTCGAGCCGCTGGGCAGCCAGATCCGTTTCGGGGTTGAGTCCAGCGGCGGGCAGGATCCGGTGGGCGATCACTTCGGTGCCGGATTTCGGGGAGCCGGTGGAGACCCGTTTGCCGCGCAGATCGGCCAGGGTGGTGATGCCGGCGTCGGCGCGGATGACGAGCTGGGTGAAGTTGGGGTAGAGCCGGGCCAGCGCGGTGATCGGCTGCCGCGCACCAGCGAAGGTTCCGGTGCCGTTGACCGCGTCGGTGGCGGTATCGGCCAGCGAGAACGCTACCTGGTACTTGCCGGCGACGAGCTGCTGGATGTTCTGCACCGAGGCCCCGGTCTCGGCGGCGGTGGCCTTGAGCTTGCCGCTGGTGGCCGTGCTCACCGCTTCGGCGAAGCCACCGCCGAGTACGTAGTAGACGCCGCCGGTGTTGCCGGTGGCGATGCCGATCCGGCGCTCCGTGGTGATCTCGCAGCCAGCGGCGCTGGCCTCGCCAGGGACCGCCTGCTGGCGGCCACCGCAGGCCACCAGGCTGCTCACCGCCACCCCGACGGCCAGCAGCGCCAGGCAAGATCGCACAGCTGCCATTAGGTCTCCTCGATTGAGACAGGTGCTCGGCTGGTCAACAGGTGGATCACGACGGCAGCTGCTAGCAGGACAGCACCGGCGGCGATCGCGACCGGCTCCAAGTACAGCAGCAACAACGCGGCCAGCAGGCACAGGGCGCGCTCCACCGTAGCTGCCCGGCGGATCAGCCAGCCGCCCGTGGCCACCGCCAGCGCGGCCACCGCCAGCGCCGAGGTCGCGGCCGTCCAGAGTATGGTCCACGGCGAGCCCAGCGTCAGCAACGCGGCGCCATGACCGGTGAGCACGAAGGCGAATGGCACCAGGAACGCGGGCAGTGCGTATCTGGTGGCCTGTGCCATGGTGGCCATCACCCGGCCACCGGTGATCGCTGAGGCCGCGACGGCGGCCAGCGCGGTGGGCGGGGTGACCTCGGAGAGCACGGCGAAGTAGAACAGGAACATCGCCGCCTCGGGGGGTGCCACTCCCAGGTTCTGCAGCGCCGGACCGATGATCACCCAGGCGATGATGAACGACGCGGTGACCGGGACCGCGAGCCCGAGCAGGGTGACGGCCACCGCGGCGAGGATCGCGGTGGCGATCAGGGTGCCGGTCGGGTTGTCGGTGATCGCTCGCGCGAGCGCGACCAGGATCGAGGACAGCTGCAGCCCGAGGCCGGTCTTGGCGATGGTGGAGGTGATGATCCCGGCGGCGGCGCACACTGCAACCACCGGCAGCACGCTGCGCACCCCGGTGGCCAGCGCGGCGTAGAGCCGGCGGGGCGTGAGCGCGTGGCGGCGGTCCAGGAAGGACAGCATCAGCTGTACCCCGCAGGCATAGACCACCGCCGTGAACGGCGGGATGCCCAGCGCGAGGAACAGCACGATCACGCCCAGCGACAGGAAGTGATAGCCGAAGCGGGCCAGCAGCCGCCAGGGCGAGGCGGTCGCCACCTCGACCGCGGTGGCCCCGAGGCGGCGGGCGTCGATTTCGATGGCGAGCAGGATGCCGAGGTAGTCCAGCAGCGTCGGGATGATCGCCCACACGAGTACCTGC
>JBOHFW010000002.1:0-13661 GCA_050699835.1 Pseudonocardiaceae bacterium
GTACACGCCGCCGCCGCCCCGTTCCTCGACGAGGCCAGCCACCCGCCAGGTCGTGGACTTGCCATCGATGATCAGCTGCACCGTGTCACCGGCTCGGATGCCGGGGACGGTGTTGCTGCGGATGATCTGGTTGAGCACGACCGCGCCGGTCTCACCCGGGTTCAGCCAGCGGCCTTCCAGCAGCCGGGGGGCCGGGAACATGGTGGTGCCTGATGGGATCGCGGTCACCAGCACGCCGCCGTGTCCCAGCTGCACCTCGACATCCCAGCTGCGCTGCGCCTTTCTCTGCTCGTCTATCGCCGCCGTACCGGCGGTCAGCGAGATCCCGGCGACGAACACCATGCCCGCGCAGGACAGCAGGCCCACCGAGAGCCAGAACCGGGCGGGGCGCCGAATGGTGTTGCGCAGGGCCACCAGCAGGCCTCGGTTGACGTGGCGGAGGCGGCTCAGCCGGGCCAGCACGCCGGTCGCCGCGCTGGGCCTCGAGCCGCCGCCATGGTTGGTCGATCGCCGCCCGTACGGTCGTGCGGCTGGCTTTGAGCAGCGGAAGGAGCGCCATCAACGGGGGCAGGCCGAGGCCGATGGCGAGGATCACCAGATACGTCCAGAACGGAGCCGCCCCGTTGGTGGGCGCGACACCGAGGAAGCCGGTGAACATCTGCAGTCCGGCGCGGCCGATCAGGATGGCCAAAGGCAGCGCGAGCAGGGTGGCCGCGCCAGCCATGGAGACACTCCGCGGCGCTCCGTTGACCTCAACGTCGGTGACGAACTGGGTGCGTGCGGTCGCCTCGATGACGCCGGGCCGATGACGGGCCTGCGCCGCGATCGCCGCCATCTTCCCGGCGTCGATGTCCTCGTCCAGCAGGATCGTCGCCGACGCGGGCTCGGTGCCCGTGTACGCGTCGCTGGTCTCCCGGCCGATGGTGGCCCAGGCAATGAGCACCCCGCCGAACACCGTGAGGCTGACCGCGATCGCGATTGCCATCAACACGAACCGGGATAGGGACGCCCGCAGGTCCCGGTGCAGCTTGACCGTCATCAGGCTGGTCACGCCGGCACCCCCGTCCGCTCGTCGGTGACGATGCGGCCGTCCATCAGGGTCACCTCTCGGCCGACGATTGACCGGATGCTGGTCTCATGAGTGACCACCACGATGGTCCGTCCTTCGGCGTTCAGGTCGGCGAACACCGTCAGGATCGCGTCGGCCGTGGCGGAGTCGAGGTTGCCGGTCGGCTCGTCGGCCAGCAGTAGCGGCGGGTCATTGGCCAGCGCCCGGGCGATCGCAGCCCGCTGCTGCTGGCCTCCCGACAGCGTGGCGGGCAGTTTGTCAGCCTGGTCGCCGATGCCTACCCGGTCCAGGAGATCCTGCGCCCGATCGCGCCGTCTGCCGTCCGGGATCTTCTTGGCGAAGTCCATCGGCAGCATCACGTTCTCGATGGCGGTCAGCGTGGGCAACAGCTGGAAGAACTGGAACACCAGCCCGACGTTGCGTCCCCGCCAGGTGGCCAGTCCGGACTCCGACAAAGAGCCAAGATCGGCGTCCGCGACGCGAACGGTCCCCGAGGTGGGCCGATCGATACCGGCGAGCAGGTTCAGCAACGTCGTCTTACCGCTGCCTGAGCGCCCGACGACCGCGACGAACTCGCCGTTCGCGATGTCAAGGCTGAGGTGATCGACGGCGATGAGCTCGCCAGCGGCCAAGGGGTACGCCTTGACGAGGTCGCTGATCTGGATCGCAAGTCCCATGATGGGGGCTCCTACCGCGGATGCGGGCTAGTATGGGCGGGTGCCCCAACTATATGGGCGCTCGCCCATACTGACAAGGATGCCGGTCGATGCCACGTGGCGTAGCGATCCCCGAGCTACGAGAGCGGCTGTTCCAGGCCGCGGAGCGACTGCTGGTCCGCGACGGCCCGAGCGGGCTGTCCACCCGGGCGATCACCACGGAGGCGGGCTGCGCCAAAGGAGTCCTGCACAACCACTTCACCGATCTGGACGGCTTTCTCGCCGAGTTTGTCCTGGCCTGCTTCCATGCGGTTTTACACGACGTCACGCAGCTGCAGGCGAAAGCAGGCCAGGCGACCGTCAGAGACAATCTCGCCGAATCGGCTGCCTCTCTGCTGGGATCGCCGGTGCTCGCGGCTCACAGCATATTGTTGTTCCGCCCGTCGCTCGCTGCTCGATTGCACGCAACCCACGGCCACCATTCACCGAACCTTGCCGATATGGAGCGGGTTTTCACCGCCTACCTCGATGCTGAGCAGGAACGTGGGCGAGTCCTCACCGATACCGACACCAAAGCTGTTGCCCTCGCATTCACAGCCACCGTGCACCACATCCTCATGACCCGCCGCATGGACACGACCACAGCCCGAGAAGCGCTCAACCGCGTCCTCGACGTCCTGCTCACGGCAACTACTCCACGCGATGAGTCGGGGCGTGCCCGGTGCTTGGGCGCACCGTGCCCAGGGGGTCGCCAAATCGAGAGCGCACTGCCTGAGGGGGTTTGTTGCTGCGTCGGACCACGAGGATCGGTCGTTTGAGAATCATGGCTTCTTCCTGGATGGCGACGGGAACACGACCGCCACGGGTGATCCGGTCAGTTGGCACAGGATGGCGGCAAGGTTTGCGGGGTTGTCGGCGTTTTTCGGGTCGATGGACGGTCGCCAGCACGTAGCCGAGACGAGTCAGGCCGAGTTTGTCGAGAATGCGTGCTTGCTTCCGCTCGTCCGACAGCGCGGTGGTGACAGCTTCGACGATGGTGTTGCCGGCGACCTCGATGCGTTCCGCGGCAATGCGCTCGGCAAGCAGGTTGTCCCTGGCCAGTAGTGTCGGGGCGCAGCACAGGTCGGCGAGATGGTCGATGAGGACATGGTGGTGTTCTTCGGGCATCGCTCGGTCGAAGCTGCGCAGACTGGCGCCCCGGAAAGGTCGGCTGCTTCCGGTGGCACTTGGCGTGCGAGGTCATCGCGCTGATGTGTTGCGACGCTCGCAGAGGATCGCAGCAGGCACGGGCGGCGTAGCCGATCAGCGCGTCGAAGGTCACCGCGGTTTCGAAGCACAAGGCGGTGAACAGCACCTCGAACAGGTTCGACGGCTCCGGGCGCGCGCTCGGGATGAGTGGCGGCAGGATATCCACCAGCACAACGCGTTCGCCAGCGAGGCAGAAGTTGGCCAGGTTGGTATCCAGGCGGGCATCCGTGCCATCCAGGGCGCGCACCCACCGGGCGATCTCGACGACCGCGTCGACGAAACGCGACGGTTCCGTACTCGCGCAGTCGAGCAACACCGGGCCGGTCACCCAGCGATGCCGCACCGCCAGTGGCTGGGTGTACACCACGACAGGTCGGGTGGCAGGGGTAACCCCGGCCGCTCGCACCGTGGACAGATAGGTGTGCATGCCGGTCATTCCGACGCTCTGCGCTGCCGCCACGAAGCGGGCGCCCGCTGTTTGCTGCCCGTCAAGCACCTTGATCACGTGGTCGCCGTCGCGGCGATGCGCTGCGAAGTCACCTGCTGTGGAGGAACGCTTCGGCGTCGACAACCATGACGCGGAACTCAGCGAGCAGGTCCAACCGAGACGGTTGGCCAGCGCGTCGGAGGCTGCTACCGCGCTGGCACTGGCTGCCGGGATGGACGGCGGTGTGCCAGCAGGCGGGTGACGGAAACCGTCGTGCATCATGGCGGCTTCAGCGAGTTGTCCCACCGAGATCAGCAGGCGTATGAGTCCCTCGACCTCGCCATCACGGTCAGCCGGTAGGGACTCGGGAAGGCCAGCGGGTTGCGCGTCAGCCAGCGTGGTCACGCTCATGGCGGCCAGCAGCACGTCGGCCAACTCGTCACCGACGTTGGTGATCGGCCTCTGTGGATCGTCGATGTCGGTGGTGCCTGCTCCCCAGCGGCGGAGCAGGCACAGCGCAAGATGCCCGAGTTGGACGGTTACCTCGGCGGCGGCCGTGGTCGCGGTCCATGGCTGTGGCGCGGTACCCGCGAACCCCGCCGCAGTCTGCGAACGTCGGCCAACAGGCGGAGAATGTTGGCTTCGCAGCGACGGCGCTGGGCGGAGGGGCAGTGATTACGCGACTGGCACACGTCGCTGCCAAAGACCCCGAAGCGGTCGGGCTTACCGAGCACGCAGGCCAACGCGCAGGAGTTCGTATGGAACAATGGATAGTCGGGATGGCGATGCCGGGTTGCGTGGATGAACTCCCAGAACGCTTTAGGGTCGCCTCACCGGCCGACGGCACGATCTCGCTACGCAACAGCAACCATCCAGACACAGGCGTGGTGTTCTTCACCCGTGCCGAGATCGCTGCGTGGATCAAGGGCTGCAAGGCGGGGGAGTTCGACGATCTCGATACATGATCACTAGTCGCGACACGGACGGCTCAGAACCAGGGTGACTTCGCCAGCCCGGTCAGCCGGAGCGGGCTGGTAAAGCCGTCGTCCGTGCCAGGCCAGTGCAGGCCGCCGATGAGGTGGTGCGGGAGGGCTACCGCTACAGGGGACCTACCTGTGTCTTACGCCCTCAGGGATGAGACTCCTTTGCGCGCCTGCTACCGCGAGGTCAACTCCGCTCGCCGCCGCCGGTACTCCTCCTCGTCGATCTCCCCGCGGGCATACCGCTCATCGAGGATCTGCTGGGCTGAGGAGAAGCCTGGCAGCGAGGGGAGCCCACGGCTGCGCATCAGTCGTGCCGCGACGTAACCCAAAACCAGCAGACCAATCAGAATTAGAACAGGCCAGATCCAGAACAGGCCCATCGCCCATCCACACATCACGGTCGCATCACCTTCTCACCTCAAGGTTCGTGTCGCGCTCGACGCGCACTGAACCGCCCCCTTATTGATTGGACCCCCAGCGGCGGCGAGTTGTCTTGGCGGACACCTCGTCGGGCAGCAGCGGCGTCGGTGAGGCTCCCCTCCGGCTCACCATTGTGAGCTTCTCGACCCGCTCGGCGTCGCATGCGGGATTGAACGAGTCCAGGGGGATCCCCGGGCGCACTGCGCTGCTTCGGGGCAGGTCTTCCCGGAAGCGCAGCAGGCGCAGCGAGTTGGTCACCACACTGAACGAGGAGAAGCTCATCGCGGCGCCGGCGATGATCGGGTTGAGCAGCCCGAGTGCGGCCAGCGGGATCGCCGCGACGTTGTAGCCAAACGCCCAGCCCAGGTTCTGCAGGATGGTCCGGTAGGTCCGGCGGGAGAGCCAGATCGCGGTGGGCACGCCGGACAGCTCACCCCGCATCAGGGTCAGGTCGCTGGACTCAATCGCGACATCGGTGCCCGTGCCGATCGCGATGCCCAGATCGGCTTGCACCAGTGCTGGCGCATCGTTCACGCCGTCACCGACCATGGCGACGACCTCGCCGCTTGCCTGTAGGCGCTGTACCTCTGCCCGCTTGTCACCCGGCAGCACCTCGGCCAGCACCCGGTCGATTCCCAGCTGGCCGGCGATCGCCTCCGCGGTGCGCGCGTTGTCACCGGTGATCATCGCCACCCGCAGGCCCATCCGGTGCAGCTGTGCCACTACGTCAGCGGCGCCGTTCTTCACAATGTCAGCGACGGCGAGAACCCCGCGCACCTCGCCTTCCCACCCAGCGAACACGGCGGTACGGCCCTGGCTCTCCAGGTGCCCGGCGGCAGTCTCCAAGGTCGGGGGTAGCGCAAGCCCCGCCTCGGTGGCCAGCTTGCGCTGGCCCACCCAGACAGTGACGCCCTCGACGTCGGCGTGCACGCCATGGCCGGCGACGGAGTCGAAGTCGTGCGCCGCGGGCAGCTGACCGACTCGGTCCCGGGCCGCTGCGGCGATGGCGTGACCGACGGGGTGCTCACTATCGGCCTCCACTGCGCCGGCGCGGCGCAGCAGCTCGTTGGTGTCAGTACCCTCGCCGGTCACGATATCGGTTAGCGACATCTTGCCGCGGGTCACGGTGCCAGTCTTGTCGAACAGCACCATGGTAACCCTCCGGGTGCGCTCAAGCACCTCGACGCCCTTGATGAGAATGCCGAGCCGGGCGCCTCGACCGGTGCCGACCAGGATGGCCACCGGTGTGGCCAGCCCCAGCGCGCACGGGCAGGCGATGATCAATACGGCCACCGCGGCAACCAACCCGCCGAGGGCGTCGCCGGCGAGCAGCCACCAGCCGGCGAAGGTGCCCACCGCAAGGAGGATCACGGTAGGCACGAAGACGGCAGAGATGCGGTCTGCGAGCCGCTGGGCCTGGCCCTTACCGGCCTGCGCGGCTAATACCATTGAGACGATTTGGGCCAGCGCGGTATCCGAACCCACCCTGGTCGCCCGCACGGTCAGCACACCGCTGGCATTCATGGTCGCGCCGGCCACGGTGTCGCCCGTCGCCTTGTCTAGCGGCACGGACTCCCCGGTCAGCATCGACTCATCCACCGCGCTGGCGCCGCCAACCACCTCGCCGTCGGTGGGGATCTTCTCACCCGGGCGGATCCGCATTAGGTCGCCGCGGCGCACCTGCTCGACGGGGACCATGACCTCGGTCCCGTCCCGGATCAGCCGGGCTTGCTTCGCGCCGAACTCGAGTAGGGCGCGGATGGCCCGCCCGGCGCGGCGCCGGGACCGGGCTTCGAAGTAGCGGCCCAGCACCAGGAAGACGATGATCAGCGCGGCCGTCTCGAAGTACAGGTCCCCACCGAAGAACAGCAGCTGCGCGGTCGAGAAGGTGTACGCCGCGAGGGTGCCGATCGCGATCAGGGTGTCCATGGTCGCGCTGCGGTTGCTTGCCCCGCGAACCGCCTCCCGCAGGAACGGCCAGCCGATGTAAAACTGGACCACGGTCGTCAACCCGAACTCGGTCCACTGTGCCCACGGCTGCTGCCCGATCGAGCCGGAGAACATCGCCAGATACCCCACCGCCAGCGCCAGCGGCCAGCCGATCAGCACCCGCCGCAGCCAGGCGCGCTCCACTGCGGTCTCCGCATCGGTGCCCTCGTCGGTGGCCGACGGCTCCTCATCACGCAGCTCGTAGCCAATCTTCGCCACGGCGGCACGCAGGGAGTTAACGTCCGCATCCGGCTTACTCAGCACCACATGGGCGCGACCGGTCGCGAAGTTCACCCCGGCCTGTTCGACATCTGGCTGTTTACCGAGCACTCGCTGTACCCGTACGGCGCATGACCCGCAGGTCATTCCCCCGACGGCGAAGTTGATGCTGGGTTGTTTAATGGAGCGCCGCGACATCTGTCTCTCACCCCTGGATGGTCACCTCATCGACGTCCCTTGAGCGGTCTCTCTGCGTCACGCCAGTGCCGTCGACGGTTCCTGTTGCCCTGGATCCGCAGAGTCGGCGACGGTCGCTGGTCGAAAGACATGACGGTCGAACTTGAGCGTTTCCATCAGCTCGTCGACGATCTCCGCGGTGCGCCCTTGCTGCATCGCCTTGGCGACACAGGTCTCCAGGTGACGGCGCAGCATGATCCGGCTCGCGCCGTCCACCAGCCCCTGCACCGCGGCGAGCTGCTTCATCACGTCCGGGCAGTACGCGTCTTGCTCGACCATCGACAGTACGCCGTTGAGCTGGCCTCGCGCCGTCTTCAGACGATTGACGACTGCTCGCTGGTGCGTATCCATAGGCACTACCCTACCCCACCTGGGGTGGGATAGGGTGCGTACCGGACGGCGCCGAGTCGTCCATATGACCGCGTAACCTGTCGGGTGTGCTTGCCTGGTGCTCGCGCACGACGTTTAGTGCACCGAGGGGGCTGACGGAGGCTTTCTGGTGAATCTTGCTGCTGTCTTGGTCACCGGCCTGTTTGCCGGTGGCGTGTCGTGTGCCGCCGTGCAGGGAGGTCTGCTCACCGGTCTGATCACCCGGCAACGTGGCGCGGCCGTCGAGTCCGCTACCGCACCGGCAGTTCCTGTTCAGACCGATCAGCGACACACCCGGCGTGCTCAACTCGGCGATGACCTCGCCCCGGTAGGCGGGTTCCTGGCCGGCAAGCTGGTCTCGCACACCCTGCTCGGGGCATTGCTGGGCGCCCTGGGTGGTGCGGCGCAGCTCTCGGTCGGGGCACGCACCTGGTTGCAGATCGGCGCCGGCCTGCTGATCATTGTGCTGGGCCTTGCCCAGCTGGATGTGCCGGGCTTCCGTAGTATTGTTATCGAGCCCCCGACCTCATGGATGAGGATCGTGCGGAACCGGGCTCGCTCGCGGGCGGCCCTGGCTCCGGCGCTGCTCGGATTTGCGACGGTGCTGATCCCGTGCGGGGTGACCCTGTCGGTGGAAGCCCTCGCGCTGACTACCGGATCGGCGTTGGCCGGTGCCGCCACGATGGCGGTCTTCGTGCTGGGTACCAGCCCGCTGTTCGCGGTGCTGGGATATGCCGCGCGCAAAGCCGCCACGGCGTGGCGAGGACGGCTGGCGGCTCTCACTGGGGTAGTGGTGGTCGTGCTGGGGCTTTACACCCTAAATAGCGGTCTTGAATTGGCCGGATCACCGCTGGCGGCGAGCCGGATCGCGCAAACCGCCGGGCTGGTCGCATCACCCCCGGATACCTCCACTGTGTCCACGCAGGACGGTAAGCAGGTCGTGATGATCACGGCTGCTACCGGCTACTACAGCCCGAGCAATGTCGAGGTCCGGGCCGGTGTACCGACCACTCTATTGATCCGTTCCGACAACGCGCAGGGCTGCGTCCGGGCCTTCGTCATCCCCTCCCGCAACGAGCAGCGCATCCTGCCCACCACCGGCGATACTCGCATCGACCTCGGCGTGCTGCAGCCCGGCCAACTCGACTACTCCTGCGGGATGGGCATGTATACCGGTACCATCACGGTTGTCTGAGCCGGATCGCGAACCGTGTCCATCAGCACGCTCACTTTCCGGGTCGAGGGCATGCACTGCGCTAGCTGCGCGTTGCTCATCGACGACACCCTGGCCGACCTACCTGGCGTCCGCGATACCCGAACCAGGGTGAAGACACGCCTCAGCGCCGTGACACTCGACCTGACCCAGAGCCGCCCGGAAGATGTCATCAGCGCAATCGAGGAACTCGGCTATCGCGCCTGCCTGCTTTCGTGACAGCACGCTGCCCCGCCATGGTTTCAACTGGTTGGTCGGCCAGCCGCCACTCGAGCATCCCGTCGGCCAGGCGCACCGCCCCGCGGCCCTGAGTGGTGAGCAGCCGGACCGCGTCGTGGGCGAACACGCAGTAGGCGCCGCGGCAGTAGACCACGACCTCGAGGTCGGCGGGGAGCTCGGCGAGGCGAGCGGGGAGCTCGTCGAGCGGGATGGACACTGCGCCGGGGATGTGCCCGGCGGCGAACTCGGAGGCTGGGCGGACGTCGAGCACGACAACGTCGCCGGCCTGGGCGCGGCGCAGTAGCTCGTCGCGACCGATCTCGTCGGTGTCCTCCGCGCCGAGGTACGCCCGCCGGGCAGCATCGACATCCGGCAGGCGGGCGGCGGCGACGGTGCGCAGCTGCGCGTACAAAGCGGCGACATCCGTGTCGGAGAGCCGGTAGCGGATGCTGGTGCCTTCCCGGCTGGTAGCGACCAGACCGGCATGCTTGAGGGTCTGCAAGTGCGCCGACGTGGTCGTCACGCCGAGGCCGGCCACCGCGGCGAGGTCGGCGACACTGCGCGGTCCCTGTGCCAGCAGGTCGAGGAGTTCGAGACTCGCCGCGGATACCCACCTGCACGCCGATTTCCTCTCCGGCGCCGCATAGCTGGCCCACGACGACGGGGCGCAGGCGCTGGCCTCGACGGCCGGTCACCGCGGCTTCGGGCACCGTGGCCTGGTCGACGGCGAGAAGGTCGATCTCGGCGGGCTGGTGCTCGCCGCGATGGCCACGCCCGGGCACACCGACGAGCATTTGTCGTTCGTCTTGTTCGATGGCAGCACTCCGCTGGGGGTGTTCACCGGTGGTTCGTTGATCGTCGGATCTGCGGCGCGCACCGATCTGCTCGGGCCCGAGCGCGCCGAGGAGCTCGCCTGGGCGCAGTACCGCTCGCTGCGGCGGCTGGCGACGCTTCCCGAGCCGACCGCGGTGTGGCCCACTCACGGCGCCGGCTCGTTCTGCGCGGCCCCACCGGGTGCGCAACGCCTGTCCACGATCGGGCGGGAGATCGCCACCAACCCGCTGCTGCAGGCCGCTGACGGCGACGCCTTCGTCCGTGCCCTGCTCGGTTCGCTGGGCAGCTACCCGCCGTACTTCCTGCGCCTCGCCGAGATCAACCGGCGCGGCCCGGCAATTCTCGATGTTCCCGGCACCGGTTGGCTCGCGCCGCTGACCGTGTCCCAGGTCCGCGGGCTGCGAGCTGACGGCGCGCTCGTGATTGACGCGCGGCCGGTCACCGAGTACACCACGGCGCACATCCCCGCCGCCCTGTCCGTCCCGCTGCGCGCCCAGTTCGCCACCTGGCTGGGCTGGCTCGCCCCACCCAACACGCCGCTGGTCATCGTGCGCGCCGGCGACCAGGACGTTGAGGAGATCGGGTGGCAGGCGCTCAAGATCGGCTACGATCAGCTCGTCGGGGAGCTCGCCGGGGGAATGGACGCCTGGATAGCCGTCGGTCAGCCGGCCCGCAGCACCGAGCTGGTCACCCCCGACCAGATCGGCGACCGCTGCGTGCTCGATGTCCGCCAGCTCCCGGAGTTCACCAGCGGGCATCTGCCCGGCGCCCGGCATGTCGAACGTGCCGCCAGCGCGGCGAGCCTGCTGGAACACGCCGGGTACCGCGATGTGGCGGTGCTGACCGGGGGACCCGGTGACTGGGCGCGGGTCACCGGCCGTGACCTGGAGACCGGGGCGTGACCACGCCTGCGGCCAGCCAGGCTTTCGCGGCGCGGCTGGGCCTGCGCGCGAACCTGGCCCAGTTCTCCCTGCTGGTCGCGGTGAACGCACTGGTTGGCGGCGTGCTCGGGCAAGAACGCACCGTGCTGCCGCTGCTGGCCGAAGGCGAGTTCGGGCTCACTGCCTATACCAGTGCGCTGACCTTCATCGTCGCTTTCGGTGCCACCAAGGCCGCTACCAACTACGTCGCCGGCACCTTCTCTGACCGGTTCGGCCGCAAACCCGTGCTGATCGCCGGCTGGCTGATCGCGCCGCCGGTGCCGCTCCTGCTCATCTGGGCGCCGAGCTGGGGCTGGGTCGTCGCGGCCAACGTGCTGCTCGGGATCAACCAGGGTCTGACCTGGTCCACCACCGTCATTATGAAGATCGACCTGGTCGGACCGGCCCGACGCGGGCTGGCAATGGGGCTCAACGAAGCCGCCGGCTACCTCGCGGTCGCCGCGACCGCGCTGGCAACCGGATATATCGCGGCCGGCTATGGGCTGCGTCCCGAGCCGTTTCTGCTCGGCCTGGGCTTCGCCGCCGTCGGGCTCGGCCTGTCCACTCTGGCGGTCCGCGAGACCCGCGACCACGCCCGCATCGAAGCCGCGTCCCACTCAGTCCCTGCCGACGGGCGCCACGACCACTTGCACGCCCAGCTGTCCGACCGGCAGGTGTTCGTCCAAACCAGCCTGCGCGACCCCGCGCTGTCCTCGGCCAGCCAGGCCGGCATGGTCAACAATCTGAACGACGGACTGGCCTGGGGCCTGTTCCCCGTGCTGTTCGCTGCCGCCGGGCTCTCGGTCGCTCAGATCGGGATGCTCGCCGCGCTCTACCCGGCTGTCTGGGGCCTCGGGCAACTGGTCACCGGCGTGCTGTCGGACTGGGCCGGGCGCAAACCTCTCATCGTCGGCGGGATGCTCTTGCAGGCTGGCGCGCTCGCCCTGATCGCACTCGGGGACACCTTCCTGGTCTGGGCGGTTGCCGCCGTGCTCCTTGGCGCCGGCACGGCGATGGTCTATCCCACCCTGCTCGCCGCGATCGGTGACGTCGCCCACCCCGCCTGGCGGGCTCGGTCGGTTGGGGTCTACCGGCTCTGGCGCGATAGCGGGTTCGCCGCTGGCGCCTTCACTGCTGGTCTGCTCGCCGACGCCTTTGGCCTCACCACCGCCGTCTGGGTCGTCGCCGCGCTCACTGCCGCGTCCGGGCTTGTCGTGGCCGCGCGGATGTATGAGACCCACCCGCGACCGATCTTCGGGGGCACCACATGAGTCTGGCGCCCGCCCGGTGCTCCGACGCTCGTGTCCCTGACCGAGCGCGGGACGGCCGCCGCAGCGCAGTTGAGCGCTGAACGCCAGCATGCCGCGCAGTCGGTCTTCGGCGACCTTCCCGCCGCCGAACTCGCCACCTTCGTCGCCGTCACCGACCATGTGCTCGACCGCATCGGAGCATCAGCCGCGACTCAGACGCCTCGCACATGATCAACCTGCTGTCGTTGGCACTCTCCCGGCGCGGCCGGCAGCACGCTGGGCATGGCCAATGGTGGCGTGAGTACCGCAGAGGATTTCAGCCGTCAGTTGTGTCAGGCTCGATGGTGTGACCGATGCCGCGCCGCGTTCACGGCTGGGCGCCTGGCGCTATGCCCTGCGCACTACCAACCCGCCCGAGGGCCCGATCGACGCGGTGACCCGGTGGATCGTGGTGTCCCGTGCTGCGGTGCTGCCGATGACCCTGGTCTCCGGACTCATCGCTGGCCTGCTCGCGGCCCACGGGCCCGGCGTCGACTGGCGCTGGCTCGTGCTGGCCATCGTCGGGATCGTCCTAGCGCATCTGGCCAACAACCTGATGAACGACCTCTCCGACACCCGCACCGGTTCGGACACCGCGAGCTACCCTCGGGCGCTCTACGCCCCGCACCCGATCCTGTCCGGGCTGGTCACCCGGCGGGCACTGGTCGTGTCGGTACTGGTCATCAATGCTGCCGACCTGGTAATTCTCGTTGTGCTTGGGTTAGCTCGAGGCTGGCCCGTGGTGGCATTTGCGCTGGCCGGGTTCGTGCTGTCGGTGGCGTACGCGGCACCGCCGCTGCGACTGAAGAAACACGGTCTGGGGGAGCCGGACGTGTTCGTCGTATGGGGACCGCTGATGGTCGGCGGCACCTACTATGCGGCGGTTGGGTCGATCAGCTGGCAGGTGCTGCTCGCGTCGCTGCCCTACGCGCTGCTGTGCACCTCAGTGCTGATGGGCAAGCACATTGACAAGATCCCTTACGACGCGCCGTTGGGTATCCGAACACTGCCGGTGCTGCTCGGCGAGCGGCGGGCCCGGGCCGCGACGCTGGCCATGATGGCCGGCTTCTACCTGCTGCTCGTGGTCTGTGTGCTGGTTGGCGCGCTGCCGTGGCCAACGCTGCTCGCGCTCGGCGGGATTTACCGGCTGGGCAAGGTGTGGCATTGGTTCCGCCAGCCCGCGCCGGACCAGCCGCCGGTCCCGGTGCCGGTGTGGCCGCTGTGGTTCGCCGCGCTGGCGTTCGTGCATCTGCGGATCACCGGCCCGCTGCTTGTCCTCGGCCTGGCCATCGCCGTCTTCACCGGGATCTAGCCGGGATGTGGGGGGGATAGCACTTGCTGACTCGATGTTGCACCCGGTCAGGGGGTTAGCAGCTGCGACCAGTAGGACCAGAAACGGTGTGCGATGAGGGTGAGGACGATCATTGTCCACAGCGTCAGCACGACGGTGTGGTAGCGGGTGAGCGCGTCGAGGGCGCGACGCCATCGGGTGGGGAGGATGTGGTTGGCGCGGCCCAGGGTGTGCAGGGTGACGTACCAGAAGATCGGGATGGTGACGGCCCACACCAC
>JBOHFW010000003.1:0-4343 GCA_050699835.1 Pseudonocardiaceae bacterium
CATTCATCCCCCTCCATTCCGGGACGGACCTTATTGGGTCCGCTATCCGGAATGTGGGAGGCGCGCCAGGAGGGGCTGTGAGCGTGGACAACATTGTGGGTTTGGTGGTGTCGGTGTTGTTGGTGGCTTACTTGGTGGTGGCCTTGGTCCGGCCGGAGCGGTTTTGATGAGCGGGGCTGTGGCGGGGTGGTTGCAGGCTGGTCTGTTGGTGGTGGCCTTGGCGGTGACCTACCGGCCGTTGGGCGACTATATGGCGCACGTTTTCACCTCACCGAGACATTGGCGCGTCGAGCGGTTCCTGTATCGGGTGATGGGGGTTGACGGCGACGCCGACCAGCGGTGGTCGATATATCTGCGCAGCGTGCTGGCGTTTTCCGTGGTGTCGGTGTTGTTCTTGTACGGGTTCCAGCGGTTGCAGAATCATCTGGTGCTATCGCTGGGGTTCGGGCCGGTGACCCCGGATCAGTCGTTCAATACCGCTGCCTCGTTTGTGACGAACACGAACTGGCAGTCGTATGCGGGTGAGTCCACGATGGGTCAGCTGGTGCAGATGGCTGGGTTGGCGGTCCAGAACTTCGTGTCGGCGGCGGTGGGCATCGCTGTCCTGATCGCGCTGATCCGCGGTTTCACCCGCTCGCAGACTGACCGGGTCGGCAACTTCTGGGTGGATGTGACGCGGGGCAGCTTACGGGTGCTGCTGCCGATCGCTGTCGTGTTCGCGGTGGTGTTGGTGGCCGGTGGGGCGGTGCAGAACTTCGCCGGTCCCCATGAGCTCACCACGTTGGCCGGTGCGTCTCAGTCCATCCCAGGTGGTCCGGTGGCCTCCCAGGAAGTCATCAAGGAACTGGGTACTAATGGGGGTGGATTCTTCAACGCGAACTCCGCTCACCCGTTTGAGAACCCGAACCCGTTGACGAACCTGGTGGAGATCTACCTGCTGCTGGTGATCGCGTTCTCGTTGCCGCGCACGTTCGGCAAGATGGTGGGCGACAACCGCCAGGGATACGCGGTGGTGGGTGTGATGGCGGTCATCTGGGCCGCGTCCGTCGCGGGCATGAGCTACCTCGAGTCCGGCGCACACAGCCCGGCGGCGATGGCCGCAGGTGCGGCACTGGAGGGCAAGGAAGTCCGTTTCGGGCCGCCGGCATCGGCGTTGTTCGCCTCGTCGACAACGCTGACCTCCACCGGCGCGGTGAACAATGCGCACGACTCCCTGACTCCTTTCGGCGGCGGGATCGCGCTGTTCAACATGATGCTGGGGGAGATAGCGCCGGGCGGGACGGGCTCGGGGTTGTACGGCATTCTGATCCTGGCTGTGGTGACGGTGTTCGTTGCCGGGCTGATGGTCGGCCGCACGCCGGAGTACCTGAAGAAGAAGATCCAGGCCCGGGAGATCAAACTCGCCTCGCTGTACATCCTGACTACTCCGACCCTTGTGCTGGTTGGCACGGCCGTGGCGATCGCGCTGCCCGGACAGCGGGCGTCGATCGCCAATCCTGGCCCGCACGGCCTGTCTGAAGTGCTCTATGCGTTCACCTCGACAGGCAACAACAACGGTTCCGCTTTCGCCGGTCTGGCGGTGAACACCGTGTGGTACAACTCGGTGCTCGGCGTGGTGATGCTACTCAGCCGATTCGTCCCGATGATCTTCGTGTTGGCGCTGGCGGGATCGCTGGCGCAGCAGAAACAGGTCCCGGCCTCAGCGGGCACGTTGCCCACCCACCGGCCGCTGTTCGTCGCGTTGCTGCTGGGCGTGATTTTCATCGTGGTGGGTCTGACCTATTTCCCGGCCCAGGTGCTGGGACCGATCGCGGAGGGGTTGCAGTGATGTCGGTGACCGTTGCCTCGGAGCCGGGCAAGACCCATCGCACCAAGAACGCCGCCCACGGTGAGGTCCGCCGGGTATCGGGGGGGTTGTTGGACCCCCGGCAGTTGCTGCGCTCCACCCCGGACGCGCTACGCAAGCTCGATCCCCGGAGCCAGTTCCGCAACCCGGTCATGTTCGTGGTCGAGGTCGGCAGTGTGCTGACCACGCTGGCGGCTATCCGCAGCCCCAGCGTGTTTGCCTGGGTGATCGTGGTGTGGCTGTGGCTCACGGTGGTGTTCGCCAACCTTGCCGAGGCGGTCGCCGAAGGCCGCGGCAAGGCCCAGGCCGAGACCCTGCGCCGCACCAAACGCGAGACCACCGCACGGCGCCTGGTCGACTGGCACCCCGGCGAACCGGGCCGAGCCGTCGAAGAGGTCCCGGGCACGGCGCTGCGGCTGGGTGACCACGTGGTCGTCGAGGCCGGGCAGATCATCCCCGGCGACGGTGATGTCGTGGAAGGCATCGCCAGCGTGGACGAGTCGGCCATCACCGGCGAGTCCGCTCCGGTGATCCGCGAGTCCGGCGGTGACCGCAGCGCGGTCACCGGAGGAACCAGGGTGCTCTCCGACCGCATCGTGGTGCGGATCACGTCCCGACCGGGCGAAACCTTCATCGACCGCATGATCGCGCTGGTCGAGGGCGCGGCGCGGCAGAAGACACCCAACGAGATCGCGCTGAACATCCTGCTGGCCTCGTTGACCATCATCTTCCTGCTCGCGGTGGTCACCGTGCAGCCGATGGCCATCTATTCCGGGGCCGAGCAGAGCATCATCGTGCTGGTCGCGCTGGTGGTCGCGCTCATCCCCACCACCATCGGCGCGCTGCTGTCGGCCATTGGTATCGCGGGCATGGATCGGCTGGTGCAGCGCAACGTGCTGGCGATGTCGGGTCGCGCGGTGGAAGCCGCCGGCGATGTCAACACCTTGCTGCTGGACAAGACCGGCACGATCACCCTGGGCAACCGGCAGGCCACTGAGTTCGTGCCGCTGCCCGGGGTGGAGATGGATCAGCTCGCCGACGCCGCGCAGCTGGCCAGCCTCGCTGATGAGACCCCGGAGGGCCGCAGCATCGTGGTGCTGGCCAAATCCGCCTACGGCTTGCGGCAACGCCACGAAGGTGAACTCACCGGCGCCACGTTCGTCGAGTTCACCGCCCAGACCCGGATGAGCGGAGTGGACCTGGCCGATAACCACCAGGTCCGCAAGGGAGCCTCCAGCGCGGTGCGGGACTGGATCCGCGGACACGGCGGCATCCCGGACCCCGAACTGGGACAGGTGGTCGACGCGATCTCCGCTTCCGGAGGCACCCCGCTGGTCGTGGCCCACCGGTGCAACGGCACCGCGCGGGCGCTGGGAGTGATCCACCTCAAGGACATCGTCAAAGACGGCATCGCCGAACGATTCGCCGAGCTCCGCGCCATGGGCATCCGCACCATCATGATCACCGGGGACAACCCGCGCACCGCGAAAGCGATCGCCGACGAGGCCGGTGTCGATGACTTCCTCGCCGAAGCCACCCCCGAGGACAAGATGGCGCTGATCAAAAAGGAGCAGGCGGGCAGCAAACTTGTCGCGATGACCGGGGACGGCACCAACGATGCCCCAGCCCTGGCACAGGCCGATGTCGGGGTGGCGATGAACAGCGGCACCTCGGCGGCCAAAGAAGCTGGCAACATGGTCGATCTGGACTCCAACCCGACCAAGCTGATTGAAATTGTCCAGATCGGCAAGCAGCTGCTCATCACCCGCGGCGCGTTGACCACATTTTCGATCACTAACGATGTCGCCAAGTACTTCGCGATCATCCCGGCCATGTTCGCCTCGGTCTACCCCGGCCTGGGCAAGTTGAACATCATGGCCCTGCACAGCCCGACCTCGGCGATCACCTCGGCGATCATCTTCAACGCGTTGATCATCGTAGCGTTGATCCCGCTGGCCCTGCGGGGGGTCCGCTACCGCCCCTCGTCGGCCTCGACGCTGCTGCGCCGCAACCTGCTGATCTACGGGGTGGGCGGGTTCATCTTGCCCTTCATCGGGATCAAGCTGATCGATTTGATCGTCCAGTTCATTCCAGGGATCGGGTGATACCCATGGTTATAGCCACCCGCCTACCTGCGTCGGTCCGGCAACACCTCGTTGCGCTGCGGGCGCTGCTGGTGTTCACCGTCATCGTCGGCATCGCCTACCCGCTGGTCATCACGGGCATCGCCCAAACCGCCTTGCCGGGACAGGCCAACGGTTCTCTCGTGCACCACGCCGGTAGGCCGGTGGGCTCCAGCCTGCTCGGCCAGCCGTTCGTCGACGCCCAGGGCAATCCACTACCCCAATGGTTCCAACCCCGCCCCTCCTCCGCCGCTGACCCGTCGAACAGCAGCGACCCCGGCTACAATCCGGGGTTCTCCGCCGCCTCCAACCTGGGCCCCAGCAACCCCGACCTGATCAAGAAGATCAACGATCGGCGCGCCGCTATCGCCGCC
>JBOHFW010000004.1:0-24122 GCA_050699835.1 Pseudonocardiaceae bacterium
GCCCTGTTGACCACCACCAGGTCGGTGCGCCGCAGCACCTCGGGTGGCACCGGGCGGGCTGGGGCGGCGTTGAGCACGAAAAACCCCGTGGCGTGCCGGGCGGCCGCCGCGACGGCGTGGTCGGGCACCTCCAGCACGGTGAGCACCGCCTCCGCACTGGCCACGTCCGCTGGGTCGATCCGCAACGCGGCGTTCGCGCCGGGCACCACGACGATGGTGGTCTCGCCTGCGGTGTCAACACAGATCAGCGCCAGCCCAGTGGGCTCGGTGACCCGCTGTAGCCGATCCAGGCCGACGCCCTCCCGGTGGAGCAGCTCCAGCGCGGCGCTGGCCTCGGGGTCGGTGCCCACTGCGGCGACCAGCTGGACATCTATCCCCCATCGGCGCAGCGCCAGCGCTTGGTTAGCCCCTTTGCCGCCGGGAACGCGGGCCAAGCCGGTCGCGGTCAGCGTCTCACCGGGCTCAGGTAACCGTGGCAGCGCGGCCACCAGGTCGAGGTTGACACTGCCCACCACCGTCACGCTCACGGAGGCGATGGTAGGCACGCTCGCCGTGCTCGGGACTTTGCTCGGTCACTCATATGTGGGGGATGCGGCGTCTAGTGCGAATACCGGGTTGGCGGTGAGTGCCTAGGTGACGAAGGGAAGCACGACAACGGCCCATCCTCACCCGGCGCGACCCGCTGAAAGGCAAACCCTTGGCGCTTGGCGAGGTCCAGTAGCCGTTTCGCCGCTCTGAGCTGCGGGCCATCAATACTCATCCCCGGGCACCTCCCCGGGGAGGACCCACACCGGATGAGGCCGGATACGGGTCAGCGCGATCTCCCCCTTGAATCGCACCACCAGCCGGCGTGGAATCGGCGCCAGTCGGGGTGCGGCCTACCAACGTGGCGCGGTTGGTCTCCGCGGGCGTGCTGTCCCAGCAAGCTTGATCCCTGATCATGGCCCCACCGTCGCGCCAGAATGCAACAGGTGCAACCCTGTCAGTGTCGCCCTCGCAGAGGCGACATCGGGCCGGCGACGTAAGGCGACATGGACAGCCACGAGCGGAGCCACTTCGCCACCGAGCTGCGCCGGTTGCGCGATCACGCCGGGCTCTCCCTCGGCGAGCTGGCCGGGCAGGCACACGTCAATCGCGGCTATGTAGGCCACATCGAGCACGGCCAGCGCTGGCCGTCCCGCCAAGTGGTCGTGGCACTGGATGACGCGCTCGATGCCCGAGGCACGCTGCTGGCCGCGTGGACGGCAGGAGACCGCGCAACTCCCCCCGTTGCGGTAGAGGTCGGATCGGACGACGACACGCTCACCCTCCCCCTGGACGAATGGACCACCACCGACAGCGAAGCGTTGGCCGAGCGGCTGGACACCTGCAGCGACCGCGCCCTGACCCCCACCACCGCACGACGACTGGTGCACGAATGGCTGGCGGCTGACACACCACAGACCGTCGAGATCACCACCGGACGCCGAATCGGGACGGGCATGGTCGACACGGTCACCCGCCGAGTCGCTGCGCTGCGACGAGTCGATGACTTCATCGCTGGGCGCGAGCTGCGCCCGTTGGTCGAACGGGAACTTCGGTTCACGGCCGGGCTGCTCCGTGAGGCCGCCTACACCGACCAGGTCGGCCGGGCGCTGCTTTCTGGGATCGCTGAACTGTGCCAACTGGCCGGGTGGGTAACCGTCGACGCGGGAGCCCCGCAGCGGGCGGCACGCTACCTCGCCCTGGGGGTGCACGCCGCCCACGCCGCCGGGGACCGGCCCACCGCGGCCAATCTCGTCTCGACCTTGAGCTATCAGGTGGCGAACCTTGATGACCCGCACGAAGCCGTCCTGCTGGCCCGCAGCGCCTTTGCCGGTGTCCGAGGGCACACTAGCGCCACTACCCGCGCGTTGCTGCACGAGCGAGTCGCCTGGGCGCACGCGCGGGCCGGGGAGGTCCGGCGCACCGAGCGGGCACTGTCAGCTGTGGAGACCGAGTACGAGCGGCGACGCCCGGCCGGTGATCCAGAGTGGGTGTACTGGCTGACCGAAGACGACATCATCGTCATGGCCGGGCGCTGCTACGTCGAACTTGGGCAGCCCGAGCGAGCGATCCCACTGCTGACCGGTGTCCTGGCACGCTACGACGAACACCAGACACGGGAATCCGCCCTCTACGCTTCCTGGCTCGCCGAAGCCCATGTGCAAGCCAAGGACATCGAGCACGCCGCCACGCTCGCACAGCACACGCTGGAACTATCCAATTCGACGAGTTCCGCACGCGGCGATGACCGAGTAACCCTGCTCGCCCAACGCCTGAGGCCATACCGCACGGTGGGCGCAGTGCGCGAGTTTCTCGACCACGAAGCAGAGTGGCGCAGGAGCGGATAAGCAGCATCCACCACGCCATCGTCACCGCCCCGGGGCGGCACCCCTTATTACCCTGGGATAGCCGGCCCCGTTACCGCGGGGTGGTTCAATCAGCGGACAGACCGTTGACCAGACCCTCAAATAGCTCCGCTGCCGCAGGTGTCGCCGTCTCAGTCATGATGGTCGTTGTGGCGCGGGCCCGCTACCGTCTTCAGGAGTGCCAGCCATGCCGTCACCGCCGTGCATGGTGATCCACTGTCCCGAGTACCGGAGTGACCCTCAGCATGAGGTGCATATCGACGGCGAGGGCAGGACCTGTCCGGTACCTGTATGTGCCACCCACAAGCGGCGCATCGACCAGGGTGAACCCTGGCTATGGGTGCCATGGAACCGGCTGAAAGGTGTCGGCTCCGAGATGTCCGAGGGCTGCGTCCTGATGGGTGAGGAACTGGCCGGTTACGGTCTCGTTGTGGACGCTGACGTCCAGCTGAGTACCTCATTGGTGTTCAGCCCCGTTCTCGCCGCAGGCCGGGAAACGACCACGCTGACCGTGGATGGCCGGCTGTTCGGGACCAATCAGCCGGTTTCCCTCGAGCTGGTGCTCGAGCCGGAGACCGTGGCCCGCCTCAAGGAGGCGCTGCGTTTTATTCGGCCATAATGGACTTCATCTGCCATTGGCCGTCAGGAGGGCATCGTGCGAATCACCGTGAACGAGTTGTCCTTCCACGTGGTAGACGAAGGCGAGGGGCCCGCCGTGTTGCTGCTGCACGGTTTCCCGGAGTCTTCGGAATTGTGGCGCCATCAGATTCCCGCGCTGGTTGATGCCGGCTACCGAGTGATCGCGCCCGACCTGCGGGGGTTCGGTGCCTCGGCGCGCCCCGAGGAGGTCGATGCCTACCGCATGAACGTCCTGGTTGGCGATGTGCTCGGCATCCTCGACGCGCTTGGTGCCCAGCACGTCAGCGTCGTCGGGCATGACTGGGGTTCAGCGCTGGGCTGGGCGCTGGCTGCGGCTGCGCCAGAGCGGATGGACCGGCTGGCGGCACTATCCGTGGGCCACCCCGCGGCCTACTTCACCGATGCCATGGCCCAGCGAGAGAAGTCCTGGTACATGCTGTTCTTCCTGTTCCCTGGGGTCGCTGAGGATGCCCTGCCACGCGATGGGTGGGCCTTGCTCCACTCGTTGTTTCGTGACCGTGGCGACATCGACCGCTACGTCACCGACCTGGAACGCCCTGGCGCGTTGACCGCTGCGCTGAACTGGTACCGCGCCAACCTGCCGGCCACGCTTTTCGGACAGCTCAACCCCATGCCGTTGCCGCCCGTGGACTGCCCCGTACTGGGCGTATGGTCCGACGGCGACGATCACTGCGGCGAGGTCCAGATGCAGGCCTCAGCGCGCTATGTCACCGGCCCATGGCGCTACGTGCGGATCGAGGGGGCCAGCCACTGGATCCCGTTGGACGTGCCGGCAACGCTGAACAAGCTGCTGGTGGAGTTCGTCTCGGAAACGCTTGAGGGCTGCCCCAAACCCGCCAAGTAAAACGGATATGCCGCAGTGAGTGCGGTCACCCTCGGTAGGCCGTGGGCCTACTCACCGGTAGCGTTGCGAGCATGAACATTGTGGTCCTGATCAAGCAGGTGCCGGATACTTGGTCTGAGCGCCGGCTGGCAGATTCTGACCACACCCTCGATCGCGCCTCGGCGGACGCCGTCCTGGACGAGATCAATGAGCGCGCAGTCGAAGAGGCACTCAAGATTAAAGAAGCGGGCCAGGGCGAGATCACCGTCGTCACGATGGGCCCGCCGCGAGCCACCGACGCCATCCGCAAGGCGCTGTCGATGGGGGCGGACAAGGCGGTGCATCTCTGCGACGAGGGTCTGCACGGGTCGTGCGCGGTGGCGACTGCCAAGGCGCTGGCCACGGTCATCAGCACCCTCGGCGACGTCGATCTCATCATTGCCGGCAACGAAGCCACCGATGGCACCATGGGAGCCATCCCGGCAATGGTCGCTGACGTGCTCGGGCTGCCTGAGCTGACGCACGCCCGGAAGGTCACCGTCGAGGGACGCACCGTGACCGTTGAGCGGGAGACCGACGACGGTGTCACGGTCCTGCGGGCTGAGCTGCCCGCAGTGGTCAGCGTGAACGAGAAGATCAACGAGCCGCGGTACCCGTCGTTCAAGGGCATCATGGCCGCGAAGAAGAAGCCGGTGAGCACCTTGTCGCTGGCCGACACGGGCCTCGCGGGCAGCGATGTCGGGCTGGCCAGCGCCACCTCGACGGTGATCGAGTCCACGCCGCGCCCCCCGCGGGTGGCTGGGCAGGTTATCACCGATGACGGAGATGGCGCGGAGGCGCTGGCTCGGTACCTCATCGGCCAAAAGCTGATCTGAGCGCCACCTCCAGAGGAGAACCGTCATGGCAGAGGTCCTGGTCCTCGTCGAGCACTCGGGTGGCGAGGTCAAGAAGGTGACCAACGAACTGCTCACGGCCGCGGCGAGGCTGGGCGAGCCCTCAGCGGTGGTGGTGGCCGCGCCAGGAGTGGCGGGCAAGCTCACCGACCGGCTCGCGGCCTACGGCGCCGCCAAGATCTACGTCGCGGAGTCCGCCCAGGTGGATCAGTACCTCACCGCTCCCGCCGTCGAGGTGCTTGCCGCGCTGCTGGCCTCGGTCCAACCGACCGCAGTGCTCATCGCCGCCTCGCCGGATGGCAAGGAGATCGCCGGCAAGCTCGCCGTGCGCACCGGGTCGGGCCTGCTCTCTGATGTCGTCGAGCTGGCCGCTGACGGTACCGCCACGCACTCGGTATTCGGCGGCTCCTACCTCGCCAAGTCCCGTGCCACCACTCCGGTCGCGGTGCTCACCATCCGAGCCGGGGCCATCGAGCCGGTCGAGGCGCCGGGCGCGGCCACCGAGCAGACCGTCGAGGTCCCCGCGGTGAGCGCCACCAGGACAGCGAAGATCATCGAGCGCCGGCCCGTCGAAGGCGGCGACCGGCCCGAGCTTACCGAGGCCAGTGTGGTGGTCTCCGGCGGCCGCGGCGTCGGCTCGGCGGAGGCCTTCGGGGTCGTCGAGAAGCTCGCCGACTCCCTTGGCGCCGCCGTCGGGGCGTCCCGGGCAGCGGTCGACGCCGGTTTCTACCCGCACCAGTTCCAGGTCGGGCAGACCGGCAAGACGGTCTCCCCGCAGCTCTACGTCGCGCTCGGTATCTCCGGCGCGATCCAGCACCGAGCCGGTATGCAGACTTCCAAGATCATCATCGCGGTCAACAAGGACGCCGAGGCGCCGATCTTCGAGATCGCCGACTTCGGCGTGGTGGGCGACCTGTTCACCATCGCCTCGAAGCTCACCGAGATCGTCACCGACCGCAAGCGCTGACGGGCGCCGCGCGGGGTACGTGGCCGTGCCATCACGAGGGGTGACATCCGAGATTCACGGACATTCCATTGATCGGTCACGTCAGCGTTCTGTGGGCAACCGCCGGGACCGGTACACCCAGCGTCATGAGCACACCGCAACTGATGGTGACCACCCCCGCCGCCGCTGGAGCCGCTCGCTACACGCTGCTGGTGGCCCAGCAGCAGGCTGACGTCCGTGCCGCCCAGCGCCTGCGTTACCACGTGTTCGCTGACGAGATGGGTGCCGTGTTGCACACCACCGAACCCGGCCTGGATATCGACGACTACGACACCCACTGCGACCACCTGGTGGTGCGTGAAGACTCAACCGGCGAGATCGTCGGCACCTACCGGATGCTCTCCCCTGAGGGGGCCTGGCGCGCCGGCGGGTTGTACTGCGAGACCGAGTTCCAGATCCCCACGCTGGACGACCTGCGCAGAACCCTGGTGGAAACCGGCCGCTCCTGCGTACACCCCGATCACCGCACCGGTGCCGTGGTGAACCTGATCTGGGCGGGCATTGCCCGCTACCTGTTGCTCAACGGTTACCGCTGGCTGGTGGGCTGCGCGTCGGTGCCACTGCGGACTCCGGACGCCCCACAGGGCGCGTTCGCCCGCGGGGTCTGGGACATCGTGCGGAGCAAGCATCTGGCACCGCAGCGGTACCGGGTGGTGCCGCGCCGGCCGTGGCATGCCGAGCTGGCGTTACGACCCCAACGGGCCAGCCTGCCTGCGCTGCTGCGCGGGTACCTGCGGTTGGGCGCCTGGGTGTGCGGACCGCCCGCATACGACCCGGACTTCGGGGTGGCCGACTTCCTCGTGCTGCTGTCCCTGGACCGGGTGGATCCCCGGTACCTACGCCATTTCTTGGGTCATTCAGCGGGCAAACAGGCATGAACCATCCGCATCCGTGGATGCCGGTGTCACCCTGTGGAGCGGGCTGCCTGCCACCGGCCGATGCCGTGCCGACGGTGGCGCTGACCCGCTGGCTGCTGCGGCTGCTCGCGGTCGCAGCGACGCTGCTGGCCGCGTTGGCGCTGCTGGCAGTGCTGCCGCTGGTTAGTCCAGCGGGCCGGGAGCGGACCATGCGAGCCTGGTACCGGGCGCTGCTCCGGGCCCTGCGGGTTCAGCTGGACGTCACCGGCGGCGAGGAGTTCGCAGCCCCCGCTGCTGGTGTCCTGGTGGTCAGTAACCACATGTCCTGGCTGGATCTGATCGCGCTGTGCGCGGTCCAGCCGTTGCGCATGGTGGCCAAGAGCGAGGTAGCAGGCTGGCCGGTGGTCAGCCTGCTGGCCCGCCAGGCCGGGACGATCTTCGTGGACCGCGAGCGACTCACGACGCTGCCCCGTACGGTCGAGGTGGCCTCCGGTGCGCTCGCCCTCGGCGCGGCCGTCGGAGCATTCCCCGAGGGCACTACCTGGTGCGGTCTGGCCAGCGGGCGATTCCGACCAGCGATTTTTCAGGCCGCCATCGACACAGCAACCTCGGTGCGACCGGTGGCGTTGCGCTACCGCCTGGCCGGTGCCGGCGCTACCACGGTGGCCGCCTTCGTCGGCCCTACCACCTTGTGGGAGTCCATCCTGCGGGTGGCCGGGGTCCAGGGCCTCGTGGTGGAGGTGCACCTCCTGCCGCCGCTGCCCGCCGCTGGTACAGACCGCCGAACCCTGGCCATCCGCGCCCAGTCCACCATCACCACCGTCACCATGCCGATGCCTGCCGCGGCACTCAACCGCGTTCTGGAGACAGATTGCAGTAATTCGCCGCGTATCTAGTGCACTCTGTCCCCAGAAGGCAGTCACGGTGGGCGCGGTTAGGCTGGTGTCGCGATGACTTACCTCGATCACGCTGCGACGACGCCGATGTTGCCGGCGGCGGTGGCGGCGATGAGCCAGGCACTGTCCGCTGTGGGCAATGCCTCCTCGCTGCATGGGTCGGGACGTCGGGCCCGTCGCACCGTCGAGGAGTGCCGGGAGAACATCGCGGAGGCGCTGGGCGCCCGCCCGTCGGAGGTAGTGTTCACCGGGGGCGGCACGGAGGGCGACAACCTCGCCGTGAAAGGCTTGTTCTGGCAGCGGCGCGCCGCTGATCCGCGGCGCACGCGGGTGCTCGTCTCCACCGTCGAACACCATGCGGTGCTGGATGCGGTGTCCTGGCTGGCCGATCACGAAGGCGCCGAGGTGGAGTGGCTTGAGGTGGACGGTCACGGCCGGGTGCAGCCCGAGACGCTGCGCGCCGCGCTGGAGCGCGACCCGGGCTCGGTGGCTCTAGTGACGGTGATGTGGGCGAACAACGAGGTGGGTACCGTTGCGCCGATCCGCGAGCTAGCCGCCCTCGCCGCCGGCTATGAGGTACCGCTGCACACCGATGCGGTGCAGGCGGTAGGTCAGCTGCCGGTGCATTTCGGCAGATCCGGGACCGCAGCGCTGACCCTGACCGGGCACAAGCTGGGCGGACCTTACGGGGCGGGAGCGCTGCTGCTGGGCCGGGAGGTGGCGGCCACTCCGCTGCTGCACGGCGGTGGCCAGGAGCGCGATGTCCGTTCCGGAACCCTGGACGTCCCATCCATCGTCGGGCTGGCCACCGCGATCCGGCAGGCGGTCGAGGCGCAGCCGCGCAGCGCGGTCCGGCTCGCCGGGCTGCGCGACGAGCTGGTGACCGGGATCCTGGCCAAGGTGTCCGATGCGGTGCTCAACGGGGACCCGGGTGAGGGCCTGATCGACGGTGGACCCGCGCGGTTGCCGGGTAACGCCCATGTCACCTTCCCTGGCTGCGAGGGTGACTCGCTGCTGATGTTGCTCGACGCCCGCGGCATCGAGTGCTCTACGGGTGCCGCGTGCACCGCTGGCGTGGCGCAGCCCTCGCATGTGCTGCTGGCGATGGGTGCCAAGCCGGCCGCGGCGCGCGCTTCGCTGCGGTTCTCCTTCGGGCGTACCTCGACGGCCGCGGACGTGGCTGAGGTGCTCGAGGCCATCGAACCGGTGGTCGCCCGGTCCCGTAGCGCGGCAGTCCGACGGATACGGGCGTCATGAGAGTCATAGCAGCGATGAGCGGCGGGGTGGACTCCTCAGTGGCGGCGGCCCGTGCGGTCGATACCGGGCACGAGGTGGTCGGGGTGCACCTGGCGCTCTCGGCGCAGCCCGGCACGCTGCGCACCGGAGCCCGCGGGTGCTGCACGAAGGAGGACGCGGCGGACGCCCGGCGAGTCGCCGATGTTCTCGATATCCCTTTCTATGTCTGGGACTTCGCGCAGCAGTTCAGCGCCGAGGTGGTGGACGACTTCGTCGCGGAGTACGCCGCTGGTCGCACCCCCAACCCGTGCCTGCGGTGCAACGAACGGATCAAGTTCACCGCGCTGCTGGACAAGGCGTGCGCCCTCGGTTTCGACGTGGTCTGCACCGGTCACTACGCGCGCTTGTCGGATGGCGTGCTACGCCGGGCCGTGGACGCTGGCAAGGACCAGTCCTATGTGCTGGCCGGGCTCACCGCCGACCAGCTGGCGCATGCGCTGTTCCCGGTTGGCAACAGCGCCAAGGCCGATATCCGGGCCGAGGCGACCCGCCGGGGCTTGGCCGTCGCCGGCAAACCGGACAGCCACGACATCTGCTTCATCCCCTCCGGTAACACCCGGGCGTTCCTTGCTGACCGGCTAGGGTCCCGGTCGGGCGAGCTGGTCGATGCGGACACCGGTGAGGTCCTGGGCAGCCATCATGGAGTGCACGGCTTCACGGTGGGCCAGCGTCGCGGGTTGGGGTTGGAGCGGCCCGCGCCGGATGGCCGGCCGCGGTTCGTGCTGGGCCTGGAGCCGGTCTCGGGGACCGTGCGGGTGGGATCCGCGCAGCATCTGGACGTCGGTGTGATCGAGGCACAGCGCCCGGTGTGGGCAGCTGGCGCCCCGGATGGCCCTGTCGAGTGCATCGCGCAGGTCCGGGCGCACGGCGGGTGCGTCCGCGCCGTCGCGGAACCCGTCGAGGCCGGCGTGCGAGTGCAGCTACGCGAACCACTGCGCGGAGTGGCCCCCGGCCAAGCCGTCGCCCTCTACCGCTCTGATCCCGACGGCGACATCGTCCTCGGTAGCGCCACCATCACCGCCACCCGGCAATCCGACATGGAGCCATATCGGCGCTAATCGCTTTGCGCAACCCCCGGGCTCCATGTCGGGCGCGTGCGGCGGGGTCAGCCATTGGCGCTCTGGCCGGCGCCGCCTACGGCGTTACCGGAGCCGGGGAAAAACTTGTCCAGGATCGGGATGCCGAGGCCGACCCCGCCAAAGGCGTCCGTGCCGTTGGCGGCGCCCTGGGCGAACGTCGACAAGACGGTCCGGGCTGGCAGTAACTGCACATGCTGCCCGTCGAGCTCTACATAGCTCAGTGCGTCAGACATTGGATCCTCCTAGGATAGGACTTACTGGCCCGGGGGCTTCGAATACGTAGTCTGCGGCGAGGGCTACGGACTCAGCCGGCTGATGTTCTTTCCCGGCGATTTGTGCTGAGCTCAGCTGTTTGGCTGGGGATGGCCATCGCTGCCATCGGGACCCGGGGTGCTGTGGCCGCCGCTAGTCATGCCCAGCATCTTGACGAGGGCTGGGCCGAAACCGTCGCCACTGCCGCTGTCGGTTCCTTGGGTGGCGAACATCGACAGGACGGTCCGGGCCGGCAGCAGCTCGACCTGCTGCTGTTCTAAGTAGGTAAATGACAGTACGTGAGACATCGAATCCTCCCCGGGACGCCTGGCCCGAGCGGTCCCGGGCGCGGAATATGTCGGCTGCGTAGTCTGACGCAGCTTCTCGCATATCGTGCCCAGCGGTGATCTCCTGCGACAATTCGTGATCGCACGTAATTTCAGGGGTGGGCTACCTAGCGGTTTGGATGTGGGCGGGTGTTAATGTACGGCAAGCGGACGGTGTGGTCGCGGCGGTGATTTCGATTTGGGCGCGACAGCGTCTCGGTGCGCTCAGGTGAGCGAGTGCCGGTAGCAGATGCGTGCGGCGTGCCGCGCCTTTGATAGACATCCCCGGTGACCAACCTGCGACCCTGGCCCGCCGGCACCGCGACCGGTATCGGCTCGATGCCCGGCACCGACGCCCTGGAGGCCGCCCGCACCGTGATCGGCGAGTTACCTCAGCTGCCGCACCTGCCCGAGCTGCCCGCCCGCGGCGCCGGGGCTGACATGATCGGCCGTACCGCAGCGTTGCTCGTCGACCTCGCCGTCGAGCTGGTGCCCTCCGGGTACCGGGTCACCAACCGGGCCGGTGGCGACCACCGCCGCGGGGTTGACCTGCTGCGCAGTGACCTGGATGCGCTCGAGGAAGCGGCGGACTCCGCTGGAGCCCGGCCGGAATTGATCAAGGTGCAGGCGGCTGGGCCGTGGACGTTGGCCGCCGAGGTGGAGCTGCGCACCGGCCACAAGGTGCTCACCGACCCCGGCGCGCTGCGGGAGTTCGCGGCGTCGCTGGCCGAGGGGTTGCGAGCGCACGCGGCGGAGGTGTCCCGCCGGCTCGGCGCGGCAACCGTGGTGCAGTTGGACGAACCGGGCCTGCCAGCGGTACTCGCCGGTAGCGTGCCCACGCCGTCCGGGTACGGCACCGTGCCCGCGGTGCCCGAGGGTGACGCCGTCGAGCTTCTTCGCAGCGTGCTCGACGCGTTGCCGGTGCGGCGAATCGTGCACTGTTGCGCGCCACGACCACCGTTGGCGCTGCTGCGCCGCGCCGGCGCTGACGCGCTGGCCGTCGACGTGGAGTTGCTCGCTGGTGCGCCAAGGGCCACCATCGATGCCCTTGGCGAAGCGTGGGACGCCGGGATGATGGTGCTTCTCGGGCTGGTGCCTGCGCTGGCGCCCGCGTCGCCGCCCGCTCTGGAGGGTCTGGCCCGTCCTGCGCTGGATCTGGTGGACCGGCTCGGTTTCGACCGAGAGTTGCTTGCCGAGCGTTGCGTGCCGACCCCGTCCTGCGGCTTGGCCGGCGCCACTGCGCGCTGGGCCGCCCGAGCGTTGACCCTGGCCCGCGAACTGGGGCAGGCGTTTATCGACCCACCGGAGTCCTGGTGAGGGGAGCGGAAATCCGGTGGCGTCCTGCGCCGGATCGTGGCGGGATAGGCGCAGGTCCACACTCAACGCGATGACTTCCGGCCGTACCGGCGGATGATCGATTGGCAGCTTGAGCTATGAAACACCGGTGCCACAACCGGCGATACAACCGATCTGACGAATGTCGCGTGCTGGCGGTAGCTGCGGAAGGTGATAGCGTGACGCCAGGTTGTGGTCGTGTAGTTCCCCGATCGTTGTGAAGCGTCCGTGGAATGTCTGACTACGGGCTTCGCGCTCCGTCGGGGATACCTCCCGTCGGGGCGCGGGATCCGCGCAACCACACGGTCGGCACGGTGTCGGCCGCAGCATCAGATTCCACAGGGAGAGCACATGGCACAGGGCGTCGTGAAGTGGTTCAACGCGGAGAAGGGCTTCGGCTTCATCTCCGTCGACGGGGGTGGCCCCGACGTATTCGTCCACTTCTCCGCCATCCAGGGTGACGGCTACCGCACCCTGGACGAGAACCAGCGCGTCGAGTTCGAGTCCAGCCAAGGCCCCAAGGGCCCGCAGGCGGACACGGTTCGCGCCATCTAGAGGCGTTTCACTCGCGGCCCCGCACCGGTTCCGGTGCGGGGCCGTGTGCTGTCCGCGAAACTGTCGGACTCCGGAGCTAGTCTCCCTGGCGTGATGGATGCAGACCCGCTTGCCGGGGCCAGCAAGGACGCCGAACCGGGCGCCGAGATCCGAGCTGAGTACGGCGAGCTCGCCGATATCGTGCGCGGGCACCAGTTCCGCTACTACGTGCTGGATGCCCCCACCATCTCCGATGGCGAGTTCGACCTGCTCCTGCGCCGGTTGCAGGAGCTGGAGGAGCGATGGCCGGCGCTGGTCGCACCGGATTCTCCGACGCAGCTGGTTGGCGGTGGGTTCAGCACCGGGTTCGCTGCGCACGACCACCTGGAACGGATGCTCAGCCTGGACAACGCCTTCGAGTTGGATGCATTGCGGGCCTGGATTGACCGGGTGGCCCGCGAGGTCGGTACCGATGTGCACTACCTCGCCGAGCTGAAGATCGACGGGCTGGCGGTGAACTTGCTCTACGAGAACGGGCGGCTGACCCGCGGGCTGACCCGGGGCGATGGGCGCACCGGCGAGGACGTCACGCTCAACCTGCGCACCCTGAACGACATTCCGGACCGGCTGCGGAGTTCGGTCGAATACCCAGTGCCGGAACTGCTAGAGGTGCGCGGGGAGGTGTTCTTCCGGCTCGCCGACTTCGCCGAGCTCAACGCGAGGCTGGTAGAGGCCGGCAAGCCGGCCTTCGCCAATCCCCGCAATTCCGCGGCGGGCTCGTTGCGGCAGAAGGACCCCCGGGTGACCGCGACGCGCCCGTTGCGGATGCTCTGCCACGGGCTGGGTCGCCGGCGCGGCTTCGAGCTGGCCCGCCAATCTGAGTCCTACGAGGCATTACGGGCTTGGGGGTTGCCGGTCTCCGAGCGCACCCGGTTGCTGTCCTCGATGGAGGAGTTGATCGAGCACATCGGCTACTGGGGAGCACACCGCCATGACGTCGAGTACGAGATCGACGGCGTGGTGGTGAAGATCGACGAGGTACCGGTGCAACGGCGGCTGGGCTCGACGTCCCGAGCGCCGCGCTGGGCGATCGCCTTCAAGTACCCGCCCGAGGAGGCCACCACCAAGCTGCTGGACATCCGGGTCAACGTGGGGCGCACCGGGCGGGTCACTCCGTTCGCGTTTATGGAGCCGGTCACCGTCGCGGGGTCCACGGTGTCGCTGGCGACGCTGCACAACGCCGACGAGGTCCGCCGCAAGGGGGTGCTGATCGGGGATACCGTGACGATCCGCAAGGCCGGCGACGTCATCCCCGAGGTCCTCGGCCCGGTGGTGGATCTGCGTACCGGCGAGGAGCGCGAGTTCGTCATGCCCACCCACTGCCCGGAGTGCGGCACGGTGCTGCATCGCGAGCGGGAAGGCGACGTCGACATCCGCTGTCCCAACACCCGGTCCTGCCCGGCGCAGCTCCGGGAGCGGATCTTCCACGTGGCCGGGCGCAGTGCCCTCGACATCGAGATGCTCGGTTACGAGGCCGCGGTGGCCCTACTGGCCGCGGGTGTGGTGCACGACGAGGGTGATCTGTTCGCCCTCGACGAGGACAAACTGCTCACGGTGGATCTGTTCCGCACCAAGGCGGGGGAGCTTTCGGCCAACGGGGGCAAGCTGCTGTCCAATCTGGACGCCGCGAAGGATCGCCCGCTGTGGCGGGTGCTGGTGGCGCTGTCGATCCGGCATGTCGGGCCCACCGCGGCGCAGGCACTGGCCCGGGAATTCCGCACGCTGGAGGCCATCGAGAACGCTGACGAACAGGCGCTGGCCGCAGTCGATGGGGTCGGCCCGACGATCGCCGCGGCCGTGCGCGAATGGTTCAGCGTGGACTGGCACCGCGAGGTGGTGGCCAAGTGGCGAGCCGCGGGAGTGCGGCTGGCGGAGCCGATCGACGACTCGGTGGTGCGCCACCTCGAAGGGCTGTCCATCGTGGTCACCGGCTCGCTGGACGGGTTCTCCCGGGATGAGGCCACCGAGGCGATCACCCGCCGAGGAGGCCGGGCAGCAGGGTCAGTGTCCCGCAAGACCGCGTTCGTGGTGGTCGGGCAGGAACCGGGTTCCAAATACGACAAGGCCGTCGCGCTCAAGGTGCCGGTACTTGATGAGAACGGCTTCCGGATCCTGCTCAATGACGGCGCCGACGCCGCCCGAGCCGTGGCCGTATCACCGCCCGAAGAGCGGAACGCTGCCGCAGAGGAGGAAATCATAATCGGATAAATCGTACTGTGCGGCGGAGACCCGTTACTTCCAGCGGTTGTGCGGCGAACATACCAATATGGGGTCTAAACGGGGAGTGTGGCGCGCCAGGGCAGTCTTGTTCGTCTTGGCTGGCGTCGTCGTGTCTGCGGGACTGTATTTCGCAGCAGACGGCCAGGCAGAGCGAGACGCCGCCCGCGTGTTCTGCCTGTCGAACGAGCAGCGGACGAAGCTGACCGAAGCTGCGGCTGATCTTGAGTTAGACATCTCGCCCGATGGGCCACGCGGGGGCCAGGACCCTGATTTTGATCGGGTGTGCGCCGCCTTGACGGGCGCCGCCCGGATTCCGCAGCAGGCTCCGAGCTCGCCCGCCAACCTCGGCAGTTTTACGTCCGACATCCTGTGGCCGATCATGTTGGGAGGCGCGCTGACATGGGCGGCTGGATTCTGGCGCGACGAGCGCACCCAGAGCCGCCTGCTCGCCAGCGAGCTGGACAATGCTGCGAAGAGGTACATCAACGCGGCACATGCCCAGCGCAGGAAACTGCTGGAGAGCAGGCAAGGCAAGCTTCCGGTCGACCAGGTCGTGCTCGACGGCCAGAACGAGGTGGCTGCGCAACTACGCAAGATCGCTGTGCTGCGCACTGGCTGGACTGCGCCTCCACGGCTATATCAACAGCTGTCCGATCCACAGCTGGGGGAGAGGATGAACGACCTCAAGTCGGACGAGTCGCGGGAGCAGCGCGACCAGGAGTTGCAAAAGACTTTGACCACGGTGCAAAATTCGATCAAGGAAGTCGTCAGCGCCCTCGAACGACCGTTCCGGTGGCACGGCGAGATGCGCAGCAAGAATCCCGCAGGAGCGGGGGTGACAAGCGCACGATGAACCCCTATCTCATCCCAGGTTTCGAGGACACCCCGATCGCGCCGCTGTCCCCACTCAACAACAAGGATCACCACACGTTCTACGTGGCTGTCGATGACACGGAGACAGAGTTCCGCCGCTTCCAGGACACCATGCGCTCGGTGGGACGGCTTATGGAGGAAGGCCGCCTGGTCGTCGTGACCGGCAAGCCGGGCTGCGGCAAGACATCGTTGATCAACCGCTGCGCCGCGTGGCTGCGCGACGAGCTTGCTGAGGTGGAGTCGACGGCCGTGATCATCCCCTTGACCAGGTCCGCCAAGCTCGACGATCCCATCACGCACCGGATGGAGCAGGTCATCACGGATGTCATCGACCACCTCAGCAACGAGCAACACGAGGTCAGGGCCCAGGACATCGAGCTGCTGAGGCGCAAGATCAGAGAGATCCAGGAAACCACGAGAATCAGGAGCGTCATCGGCCGGGAGGACCGCCAGAAGCAGCTCATCGCCCAGGTAGATCGGGTGTACAAATACATCATGCAGGAGGCACTGCCAGACGACCGGATCGCCATCATCCTGCTGCCGCCGTCCTCCGAGCTGGTCAACGAGATCACACACTATGCGGACTTCGCTAGGTATCCCCGGATCGTGTTCTTCGCCGAGACTGACTATGTGGATGACGTACGACGGATGTGGCCACGGATTTCCACGAATGACCGCAGGACGCCGATCCTGCTGAAGGTGGGGCCCTTGAACACCGGAGACGGCTGGACCTATGCCCAGGCCCGGCAGGGGATCAACTCCGCTGGCCGAAACTTTCCCACCGTGACCGAGGAGACGATGCGGCGCGTCACAGAGGGAAACGTTGTGTCCATCAGAAGGCTACATTGGCTACTCTATAGTGTGTATAAGAACCTTGCTTCCCAAAACACATCGAACGATTCGTCACCACTCCGCGAGGTGAGCTTTGATCGCATCGCACAGCACTTTTTCCAGTTGGAGTTCGGCGAGTCATCAGGGAACATGTCATGACTGGTGATCCGTCCGCGCGGGTGCCGCGCGAGGTGGTCAACCCGTTCCCGGCGACCGCGGTGGCCAGCGGAGCCGAGACGGTCACCGTGAGCACTCCTGCCATACACGAGGCGCGGCACCTGCTGGACGGGTATCTGACCGCGCCGGCGAAGGCCGGCTCAGGAAACGTCATCGCGATAGTTGGTGACTACGGCACCGGCAAGACTCACCTGGCGGCTGAGCTGCTGCGGCACATCGACCGTACCGCTGGTAGCACCACTCATACCATTAGCCTTGAGGCGTCAACAGGTACTTTCGTCCGCCTCTACCACGCGTTCGTCGCTCAACTTGACCAGGTAGACGTGACGCGTCGGGTCCGTGAGTACTACACCGACGTCGTCGCCGACGACCTGGGACTCTCGGAGCTCACCGCCGGCCTCGTTCCCAAACTGCGCAGTGGCGAGCTCGACCCGGTCCAGGTGGTAGACCAACTCAAGCTCATGGACAGTGACCTGCTGCAACGGGTCCGGCGCAAGCTGGAAGACGTGACCAACAAGGAGGAGTTCAGTACCGCGCTGACCCTGCTGCTGCGCACGGGTTTCGATCGCGCGGTCTGGGAGTGGTTCAGAGGTGGCGTTCCCGATCAGATCCTTGTCGATCGGAACATCAAGGATCCGATCATGAGCGATGACGACGCGCTGGAGGCCATGGGTGTGTTCGCGTTGCTGTACGGTCACCGCGGTCACCGATTCGTGCTCGTCATTGATGAGCTGGACAAACTGCTCTCGACCTCACCGGAGGCCGCCACCCCGACCACCGCCACCCCGACGATGGGCTTCAAGAGAATGCTGGAGGTCTTCGCCGCAGCGAACGCCTTGCTGATCTTGGTGGGACTGCCCGATTACATCGACGCGGTCGGTAAAACCGTGGTGGAGCGGGTCGGCCGGATCATTCGAGTCTCCGCGCTCACCACCGGCCACGTCGAGGAGTACATCCGGCGCCGCCAGCAGGAGGCAAGTGACACAGCAACACTCGCCCCGTTTACTCATAACTCGGTGAAGTACCTGGTGGACATCACCGACGGCGTCGCACGCAAGGTCGTCCGGCTGTGTCATCACCTATATCGAAAGGCGGTCAGCGAGGGAACCGAGGTCACCGAGGCCATGGTGCGCGAAGTAGCACGCGCCCAGGTCGGCTTCTTCGTCAACATCGAGAGTGTGCGCCGAGAGGTGCGGCGCACACTCGACGCGCAAGGCTTGCGCTACGTCCGTGACTACTCCATCGGGTCGGATGCCAGGGCGCATGTCGACTACTGGATCCCGCTCGGCGACCGGGACTCCGGCTGCGCCGTGCTGATCACCAATTCTGTGTTCGGAACGCATGATGTCCAGCGGCTCAACGAGACCGCAATTCTGATCAAGAACGCGGTCGCCGACGCGCAGACCGTGCTGATCGTGCTCGGATACCTGCCAGCCGTGCTATCCCAGGAGCTGACCGAGGTCTTCGGGATCGAACCGCTGGTCTATGACCGCTGGACGTTCAACGAGAGCCTCGCTGCGATCCTCAGCACACGAGCAAGACTGGTCGAGGATGCATCGACGGATGACCCGTTGACCGTGGTCCGCAACAATGTTGAGCGCATGAACCGCCAGCAGATCAACACCCAGCGTTTAATCGAGAAACTCGCGGCATACGTCGACACCATGCAGGCATCAACGAACCACGAGTTCGGTGCTATTCGGCGCGACCTGGATGGGATCACGCAAGCTCTCCAGTCGACCGGCGTGGCATGGACGACCGGTCAAGGAACCGCCCCGCCGAGCCTTCCACAGAGCGTCAGCGTGCTGTTCGACGACACCTCGTCCGCATTGTCTGCGCTGAGCCAGGTCGATGACGTATTCCAGAAGGCCCTCACCGGCGCTGGCAGGAGCCTGCCGGATGCGGTTGAGGCACGGATGGCCATCCGAACGAGATTGGGCTCAGCCAAACTGTTCGAAGCGGTGGGCGTGGTCAGCTTGCTGCGCACACTACTGGACGCTTTCCGAAACGCGGTGACAGACTGGTATCGCCTACACGCGAGTGGTGTCCGGGACGTCGACAAGGAGGAACTCAGTGCGTTGTGCAGGTCATACGACGCACTCTACGACGTACTGCCGCTGTTCCGGCTGACTGAATTCGACGAGTTCGAGGTCTCGATGGGCGGCGCCGAAGAGTCATTTCGACAGACGTTGGGATCCACTCGGCTAGCCGACACGTACGAGGCATTCAACGATTTTGCCAGCCGCGTACAGACCGCATTACTTTCCGAACTTTTCTCCGCCTCGGCTACTGGGGACTGAGTTATAGTTACTGGGGACGTTACAGTTACTGGAGAACGAAATATGGCCACTAGGGACCGAATTATGGTTGCTATTATGGTTGCTGGAGGCTGAATTATCCTGGCGAACGCGGCCGTGCTGCATACATGCAGTATGTTGATGACAATGATAGCGGGTGCAACCATGGCAACGGTACCCGCAAAACTGCGTTCTAGCAACAATGCGAGAATAATTGCGGTGATACCGCTCTGCTGGCTCAGTGCGAGAAAGCCACGGTCCCGGAGAGACAGTTTCCGGGTCAGCATCAGCGCAACCGCAATCTGCGCGACGAAGGCGGTGACACCGAGCACTAGGCCCTGCCACCACGCCACGTAGTCCACCAGTAGTGCTCCGAGCGCGAGCGATGCCAGCAGCAGCGCCACCCAGGTAGCGCGATTCAGCCATTGACCGAGCCTCGGGCGGAAGAATAAACCCGCGATAGCGAGGCCCAGAAGAAGGACCTGCCAGACCGCGACGGCCACCAAGGCGGCAAGCACGACGACGGCCGCCAGGTTTAGTCCCGGTGGCAACTCGACATGCTTGTCGTCGTCAGAATCAGACAGCCTGGGCATTCCCGCGCTTCTAGCGAGTACCCACCAGACGATTGCCGCCACCACCGCAAAGGCTAGGTTCATCAGCAAGTTCAAGGCGAACCACATGAGATCGGCTTCGACCAGCCCGCCACTCATACCCATCATGTTCAACACGAGTGCCGCCCAATAGATAGTGAGCAGCATCGTCACCGGATCATCGAAGGACGACCAAGCGTGCAGGATGGCCTTGGCCCGCTCGGAGAGCGCCGAGCTGCGTCGCAGCGCGACCACCGACAACGGATCGATCTGCGCCATCGCAAGGCCGAGCACCAAGTATAATGGCTCCTGAAAGGCCGCGTACATCACTACGGTGATCAGCGCAGCCTTGACGACCACGCCCACCGTCACGGCCAAGCCGACAATGCGAATATTGATGTGGGTCTCAGAACGGAAGACGACAGGGTGAAAGGTGATAGGACGAAAGGTGACAGCATGATGAATGGGGATAGCAAGGTGACGGACCGCGAGGCGGGAGATCTGAATCGTACTGCCATATAAACCGATTGCCAGTACCGTCGTTGCCCCGTAGAGGTATTCTGGCGTTTTCGCGATTCCGTGAAGATTGAAAATACGGGAGAGTCCCCAGCCGGCCAAGATCATGGCAAGAAGGATCATCAACCGCCAGAGCGGCGCGGTCAGCATCCTACTGCACCTTATGATCATGGATGCGCTCAACCGCCATTCGGCGCAACAAGATTATCGCGACAGCGGAGTGCTATTTCACCGACTTTGTCGTCCGCCGAGGCGACCTGGCGTTGATCTATGGTGATTCCAACCAGGTATTCCCCTGGGCATATTCGGTAATAATAAAGCGCACCCTGCTCAACATCGAGTACAAGTCTCTCTATTTTGCCACCGGTGACGGAGCCTGAGATTCGGCCGAACTTTCGAACGATCATCGGGAACTGGCGACACATGTCCTGATAGAACAAGCGCCGTTCTGCCACCGAGATCTCCTGGAAGTACGGGCCGAGCTGAGGGTCGTCGAACTGATCGACCGAGAACTCCACCTGACCGCTGCGACAGTACGCCATAAAATGCAGGTCCACAGGGTCTACCCGGTCCAGAAAGAGCCGCTTCATTCGTTCGTCAGCAGCCCCCTCGATGCAGCGCTTCGAGAATAACGGTGTACCCACCGGCGGAAGTATGACATCACCGGGTTTCGCCGAGATCCAGGAGCCAGGATTCTGCGAGCCGAGACTGACCTGCTCCCGCAATGTAGTGACCAAAAGGCCAAGGGCCTCGTCCATCTTGCGGGCACCGGACACCTGAGACAGCACAATTCCCTCAGCCGGAAGCACGGAGGGAGCGTGGCTGAACCCGACTACATGCTCGGTCGGCAGCGCCGAGTCACAGACCACCAAACCCTGCTGTCCGTGCACTACGGTGCGAATGAGGGCGCCCGTCCGCACTTCCTGCAGCATGCGGTCGAAACCCCGGAAGGTATTGGTGATCTGGACACCCATCCGCTCATAGTCCATCCGGTCCAGTTTTCCGGAAATGCTGTCGAGCCGGTCGTAGGAGAAGTCGTAGGCGCCATCAGTGTAGTGTCCGAGATAATGTAACTCGGATGACTGGATCAGCGTATGACGGCACGCCTGACGCGTCGCCGCGAACTTGGCGTCCACGTGCGAGGCGTGCCGCGCGACCGGTTCCGGTTCGCGTAAGTCCTCATCAAGCCCAGAAGTCACCGGGACTCCTTCCGGCCGGGCGCGCTAAGGCAGATCGACATACAGATCCTCCCAATCAGCGATGCCGCTCTCCAGGTTGGCTGCAGCCCGGTTAGTGTAGGGATGGTTGGTTGGAAGGTAGTCCAGGCAGTCCTCGTGGGTGGAACGCAGCAGCTCATATCCCCCGTCGGGGTCGCTGAGCGCGGTCGCGTGTGCGTGGTTGATCGTCGCGGCGAGCGTCCACGGATGGTCGGCGCCCAGCCAGTCGACTAACTCATCCACGGCTTGGGTGCTGAGCGAGACAGCCTGGGCCATCTCGCCGAGGCCGCGCCGGAACACCGCGAGGTTCAGCAGATGCAGGGACGCGTGCGGGTAGCCGGAGTCGGACCTGAGGTAGCTGGTCAGGCTCTCCTCAGCGAAGGACACGGCGGCGGCCGAATTGCCGGTGCAGTGGTAGTCGATCGCGAAACTGAGCTTGCATCGCACGGTGCGCCCGTCGTGGGAACCGAAGACGTCCCGGAACCGGCGCAAATTCTCGGCATTCTCCTCCAAGGCCTTGCTCGGATCACCCGCGTTGCGGTACGCGATCGCGCGGTGCCATCGGAGGCGCAGCTCGGTCGGGTGGCTACCGTCCGGTTTCAGGGCACCGACCCGTTCGATCGCCTCATTGAAGATCTTGATGGCCTCCGGGTAGTGGCCGAGCTCACGCAGGTAGACACCGAGATTGCCGGCCGACCAGCAGACGTCGAGATGGTCGGGGCCGAACAGCGCCATCCGGATTCTGTGGTTTTCCCGCTCCAGCGTCAGCGCCGACGAGACGTCTCCAGCCAGGAAGTATGACCACGCCAGGTTGTTCGCCGCCTGCCGAGTGTCCGGATGATGGTCACCGAGCCACTCGCGGGAGCCGTGAAAGGTTCGCTCCTCGGCCGCGCACGCCTCAGCGAACAGGCCGCGTCTCCTGAGATTTCCCCCGTTGCTTCGCCAGGTTCTCAAGGTGCGCGGGTGGGTGGGACCGAGCAGCCGCTGCTGGCGGTTCAGCAGGTCGTCCACCCGCTCCAGCAGGGTTGGCACGTCATCGTTTCGCTGCCGATGCAGAGCGACGAGCTGGGCCTCCAGTCGCATCCGCAGTGACGACTCGGCCGACGACGTAGGATCCTCCCATCCCGCCAGCGCCTGGCCGCCGAGGTCAACCGCGTAGTGCCACGTCGCCGGACTCGGCGTACGCCTCAAATAGTGGATCTGATCCACCAGCCAACGGCGGACGTTGGCGTCCTGGCTGCCGACCGCTCCGGACACCTCGAGGTGGCGCTGCAGCTCGATGAAGTCCGTGATGTCCTGTGACGCCTCCGGTTCGGGATCCGTCGGGGCGAAAGCAGCAAGCGCGTGCAGCACCTCCCGCTGACGCTCAGCGTGTTCATCTGGCGGCATCGCATCGCGCAGGAGTTCCTGCACCACCCGGTGCATGGTCAGCTTGGCCGGGCGTTCCCAGTTCATTTCGAATAGCGCGTACCGCTGACCAAAACACAGCACTCGGTCCAGTTCCAATGGGTCGAGGATGAGAGCCTGACCATCGTCGGCCGCGCCGGCCAGCGCACCCACCATGGGGTTGGAGCGCAGCAACCGCAGCGCCACCGCATCGGGGGATAGCCACGAGCACATCTGGGCGAGCCGGGTGGCCACCCGGCCGAGATCGCTCTCGGCTAGCGTCCGCAGGATGACCGCGAGCGCTGCGGCCTGCGGCGACCCGCCCTGCTCGTCGGCCAGGAGCGCCGCTCTGGCCTGGAACTCGGTGGCTGCCCATGCCGCCGCCGCCGCTCTGGTGGACACCGATTGGTGCATGACCGTGGCACTCTCGGACATCCACACGGCAGCGAGTCGCACGGCCAGTGGCAGTTGCTCCATCTGGGCCGCAACCAGCGCCGCATCGGCGGTGGCCAAGTCGGGCACGAGGTTGGTGAGCAGCTCGATGCTGTCCTCCGTGTCCAGGGCACCGATGACCGTCCCATCCGAAGACAGCTCGCGAGTGGTCAGGATGACGTGCCCGGCATTGCCGGCCGGCATCAGCTCAGCCAGTGTGTCAAGGGCCGAGACGTTGTCGTAGACCAGCAGCCACCGCCGGTATCGCGGGTGTGCCTGCAGCGCCTCCAGGGCGGCCCGCGGCCGGTCCGGGGTAGAGGGCAGTCTCAGCCCGTCGGCCAGCGCGGTGAGACTGGCCCGGACGGACTGCTGGTCCTGAGCCGAAATCCACCACTGGAAGTCGTAGTCCGTAGTGAAGCGATGCGCGTACTCGAGAGCGATCTGACTCTTACCCGTTCCAGCCGGCCCGGTGAGCGTGCAGACGACCAATTCTCCCGGGTCGAGAAAACGATCCCGCATGTCCTCCAACACGGCGCTGCGCCCGACGAACTGCCCGTTGCGCGGGGGCAGATTCGATCGAGAATGCGGCGTCGCAGCCACACCGGGGAAGTACACGGGGGACTCGTGCGTCTCTAACCGGTCAAAAAGCACGAAATGCCGCAATAACCGCCGCCGGGCCAGCGTCTCGTCGCAGTCCAGGAGACTGATCCGGGGCAGCTCATCGAATGGCGCGCTGACCGCGCAATCAGGCAGCTGCGCGACGAGCAAGTCGAACCGATCGGCCAGGTCGGGTGTGCCGGTTAACCGCTCGGTCAGCTCAATCGCGCGGCGGCCGGTCGACGAGTGTGCCAGTCGCGAGCTTCCCACCACCAGCACCGCCGGCCGGACCGGGCCGTCCAGCCACGAGTCATCCGCAGGCAAGCGGGCGACTTTGGCCCCGCTCGATTCGAGAAGGCTCTGTATCCAGTCCGCCCACAGCCGATCCTCCGCCGCGTAGGCAAGGAAGATGTGCGGCTGCGCGCTGAGCGAACCGACGCCCAGCGAGTACCGGTAGCTGTCGCGTGCGCGAGGTGAGAGGGGGTGCATCCGGTCAACCTCGCCCGCGGTGATCGTCTGCGCGATCCGAGCGTAGGCGGCTGGCACCGGCGCGCGAGGCTCGTCGTACAACACCTCAAT
>JBOHFW010000005.1:0-7361 GCA_050699835.1 Pseudonocardiaceae bacterium
GCCCCGATCGCGGTTCGCTGCTGCCAATCCGGAGCGCACGTTCGGGCTGGAAGAGGCGTTCAACAGCGTCGACATGCGGCGCACCCGGCTGGCGATGCTGGCCGGTGAGCGGGTCAAGGCGTGCACCTACTGCTACGACCGGGAGGACGGCGGCGGGGAGTCCTACCGGCAGAAGGTCAACCGGATCTTCGGCGAGATGCTAGATCTGCCGGCGCTCGTCGCGACGACGGCGGCGGACGGGTCGCTCGACGCGTTCCCGCTCTTCCTCGACATCCGCTTCGGCAACACCTGCAACCTGCAGTGCATCATGTGCGGCTATCCGGTCAGCTCCCGCTGGGGGACCGAGAAACGCCCCACCTGGGCGCAGGCCAACATCGACCCGTACCGCGATGACGACGAGCTCTGGGATGTCCTGCGGGAGAACGCCTGCCGGCTGGGGAGGGTCTACTTTGCTGGCGGTGAGCCCTTCATGCAGCCCGGGCACTTCAAGATGCTCGACCTGCTGATCGAGACGGGCTCGGCGGCCGGCATCGACCTGGTTTACAACTCCAACCTAACTGTGCTCCCCAAGGGAGTGTTCGAGCAGCTCGCGCAGTTCAAGTCGGTGGGCATCGGGGCGTCGTGCGACGGGTCGGTGAGATCTTCGAGAAGATCCGTACCGGGGCGTGCTGGGAGGTCTTCGTGCGCAACGTGCGGGAGGCCAAGCGGCACGTGCCGATCACGCTGGCGGTCGCGCCGCAGCGCGACAACGTCCTGCATCTCAGGGAGATCGTCGACTTCGCGGTGGCGGAGGGCTTAGAGGTCGACCTGACCAACTTCGTCCACTGGCCCGCCGAGCTGTCGGTGCGCAACCTGCCGGCGCAGCGGAAGGCTGAGGCGGGGCGATATCTCGACGCGCTCATCGCGGATTGCCGGGACCGGTCGCTGGAGACCGCCGCCGAGCATCTGACGATGCTGGCGTCCTTCGTGCGGGCGCAGACCGACCGGGACACTGACCAGCAAGCCGGCTAGAACGAGTCGTCGGCACCGACAACGCCCGTTCCGACGGCCCGGTCGAGCCACCTGGCGGGTCCCGGGGGCAGGGCCGGTGCGCTTGTCCCGGGGGCGGCCAGCACGATGTCGGAGATCCGGCCGGCGATGCGCACCCGCTGGATGTGGGGCGCCACGGCGAGGCCCGCGGCGCGCAGCTGGCCAGGCGCGTCCAGATTCGCGTCGGCGATGAGGCAGGTGTGCCCTCCGGCGAGGGACGGCAGCGCGGACCATAGGCGCTCCAGCGAGCCCGCCAGTGCGCCGCCCGCCTCAACGGCCACGTTCCACGGGGGGTTGGTGATGACCACGTCGACCCCGCCCGGGCGCCACGGCAGCCGTCCCGCGTCCGCGCGGATCAGCACGATGTCGGCCTTGGCCCGCCGGGCATTGGCGCGGGCGTTGGCGAGTCGTTCGGGGTCGAGATCGGACCCCAGTACCCGGGTGCCGGGATGGGCGAGCACCGTTTCGATCGGGATCGTCCCGTCGCCGCAGAAGGGGTCGCCAACGACCTGGTCCTGCCTGGTCACCGCCATCCGCACCAGCGCGGCCGCCAGCGGCGGGTGCAGCGATCCGGGCCCGGCGTCCTGCTTGTACGGGCGGCGGTGCAGCGGGCGGGAGGTCAGCCGCAGGGCCACGGTGGCGCCGTTGCCCTGGAGCAGCAGCCGGACCGTCATGTCAGTCTCGGCGGCGCGGCTGCCGTCCCTAGTCCGGGAGATGAACCCGGCACCGCCCAGCCGGGGCGCCAACGCCGTGCCGACCGCGTCCTCCAGCGTGAAGCGGTTGAAGTTGCGGCGGCCCTCAAGGCTGACGACCACATCGAAGCGGGGCCGCGCCGGCAGGTCGCGCAGCCGCCGTAGGCACTCGACGGCCTCGCGCCAGTCGAGGTCGGCGACCCGCTCGGCGAGCTTGGGCGGTACGTCCTTGGTGTGGCCCACCCCATCGAGGCGACCCACCTCGGCGAAGACGTCGTCGACGGTGCGCAGGGCCAGGAGGGCGGGATCAGGTTCCGGCAGGGCGAACCGGATCTCGCGGCGCCGCATCCGGATGCGGGCCGGGTCGAGCCCGGAGTCGATCTCGTCGGCTGCCACCCACTCCAGTCCACGCACGCACCGGGCCAGGAATCTCACCGGTCCACGATCCCACCTCGCGCAACCGGTCGATCACGGACGCGCAGGCCAGACTGTCGGCGTGCGGCTGGAGCCAGGACGGCCGCCCCACCACGGCTGCGGAGAACGCCTCGGCCATCTCCTGGTACGGATCCACCGGCGGTACGACGCGCACCTCGGCCGCCTGCCCCGCGCGTTCCAGGCAGATCTCGGTGGGGCCACCCGAGGCGGTGAAGGGCAGCTCCGGAACGACGAGCCGCCCCTCGGTCCCCCGCACGGTCAGCCATTCCCGGTGCGCGGTGGTGAAACCGCACTCCAGCCGGGCCGTTCCACCACCGGGCCAGGCCAGCAGCATCTCCACTGCCATGTCCACACCGGTCTCACCGCGCACCACCTGCACGCCCACATCGCAGGGCAGCGCGCCGCCGAAGGCCCACAGCGCCGCCGAGATCGGGTAGCAGCCCACGTCGTAGAGGGCGCCGCCACCGCGCGTGGAGTGCATCCGATGGTTGTCCGGCCGGCCCGTCCATTCGAAGACAAACCCGCTGGAGATGTCCGTGACCTCGCCGATGGCGCCCTCGGCGACCAGCCGCTCGGCCAGCCGGATGCGGGGATGCCAGCGGTAGAACAGCGCCTCGGCGACCAGCCCGCCCGCTGCCAGCATCAGCCGGGCTTGCGCGTGGTTGAGCCCCAGGGGCTTCTCGCACAGCACCGTCTTGCCCGCGGCGAGGGCGGCCAGCGTCCACTCCGCATGGGCGTCGTTGGCCAGGGCCACGTAGACCGCGTCCACGTCGGGATCGGCGATGAGGTGCTCATAGACCGTGTACACGACGCCCTCCGGCTCCAGGGCCCGGGCACGGTCGGCGTCCCGGGAGGCCACGGCGTACAGGGTGGCGCTGGGCGCGGCACGCACCGCGCGGGCCATCGTCGCGGCGATCCGGCCGCCCCCGAGAAATCCCCATCTCACCGTGCGCATAGTCAACTCCCTGCCGATGTCCCGCCAGCGAGACACCATCTAATCCAAGTCCTTAGCTCGATTCTCGATTGAATGTCGCTATCATGCGGAGCGTGACAGGCCATTATTCGGTCAGCGAATCCAATGGTATAAAACTGGCCTGGACCCCCGAACTCGACGGTGGCGGCAGGGGCTTCGGGCAGGACTACGTCCCGCTGGTGCGGCATCTGTTCGGCAAGGTCGAGCGGCTGATGGAGTTCTGCGCCGGCCCCGCCTACATCGGTTTCTCGCTGCTCGCCCACGGCTGCTGCGAGCACCTCGTGCTCGTCGACGTGAATCCGCGCGCGATCGACGCGATTCATGAGACCGTCCGGATGAACGGTCTCCAGGAAAAGGTCACCGGCTATCTCTCCGACGGGCTGAGCGCGATTCCCGCGGCCGAGCGCTGGGATCTGGTGGTGTCCAATCCGCCGCACTTCCACCGGCAGGTCGGGGAAGCCCCCAGCATCATCACCGACGACCCAGGATGGCGGGTGCACCGTGACTTTTACGGGCGGGTCGGCGATTTCCTCGCGCCAGGCGGTTCGGTGCTGATCCAGGAGAACAGCGAGGGCAGCCTGCCTGAGGATTTCCTGCCGATGATCGCCGCGGGCGGCCTCGTGCACACCTCGACGCTCTGGTTCGGCGGCGGTCGGGCGGGCCCCGGCTTCTACTACATGTGGAGCCGGAAGGCTCTTCCCGGCCTGGTCTTCGACGGCGGGGTTCGCTCAATCGAGCTGGCACTCGACCCGGCCGCGGGGGAGCACGTCGACCTCGACGCGGGCGGGCCGTGGGCGCTGCGCCTGCTCAACCTGACCGATCGGCCGGTGCGCCCCGGGCTGGTGGATGACGCCGGGCACGACCAGTTCTGGCTGCCGTTCGGCGAGGTCGCGGCTGGCGCCGCCACCGAACTGCCCCGGATGGTCCTGCGGGCGGGCGGCTACCAGGTGCGCGACGAGGCGACCGGCACCGTGTTGGCAAGGATCCGGGTGTCATGAACGTCCACCTGGTCTCGATGCTCGGGGGCGACGTGACCGTCGTGCCGCAGATGATCGAGCACTACCGCGGCCTGGGCATCGAGTCGTTCCACCTCATCCGGCACGCCGAGACCGCCGGCAATGAGGTCTACGAGCAGACCGGGAAGCTCGTCGACGAGGCGGGTCTGGAGCTCGCCCAGACCCATGTCGGCCCCTGGGACGAGGAGCTCAACCTCCGGCTCATCCAGGAGGCGATGGTCGAGCGCCCCGGCGACTGGTTCGTCATCGCCGACCTGGACGAGTTCCAGCTCTACGACCGCCCGCTGCTCGACTTGCTGGCCTGGTGCCACCGCGAGGGCTACGACCTGATCGAGGGCTGCTACCTCGACCGCCTCGGCCGGGACGGCGGCTTCCCCCCGGCGCTTCCCGGCTCGCTGTGGGAGCAGTTCCCCCTGGCGGGCATGCTGTCGTTCCCCCTGCTCGGCGCGACCCCGACAAAGGTCACTGCGGCCCGCGGCGGGGTCCGTCTGGAGCACGGTCATCACCGCGCCCTCAGCGGCCGCGCGGCGCCACACCACGAGGTCTACGCGCAGGTCCACCACTTCAAGTGGAACGACACGGTCGTCCCGCGCATGCGCCTGCGCAAGGAGAAGTTCCAGTCCGGCGAGTGGAAGGTCGTCTTCCCCACGGTGGTGGGCGAGGTCCTCCGCTTCCTCGACCACCTCACGGCGCACGACGGCCGGGTCGACATCGCCGAGCCCCTGTTCATGTTCCACCCTTCGGGAGGCTCCTTTGCCGACTACCCCCATTGGGCCGAGGCCGTCCGGCAGGTGCACACCTGCTGGCCCGCCAACTGGTAACAGGCCGTCATGACCGCGGGCGCGGCGACCAGGGTCGCCGTCATCACCGTTGGCACCAACGAGGCCCGGTGGCTCGATGCGTGCTACTCCTCCCTCCTGGCCAGTGACTTCGGCGGTCTGCGGATCGACCCGGTGTACGTGGACAACGCTTCCACTGACGGGTCCGTGGAACTGGTCGGCGAGTGGTTCCCCGGCGTGCACATCATCGAGCGCGGGCACTGCGGCGAGTTCTCCGACGCCAATAACCTCGGGATCCGCCACGCCCTCGCGCGCGGCGCCGATTACGTCTTCCTGCTCAACCCCGACACGGTGACGCCCCCCGACCTCGTCCGCGAGCTCACCGCCTTCATGGCGGGCCATCCCGAGTACGGCGTGGTGGGGCCGATGCAGCACCGCTATGAGGACTCCGCCGATGGCCCCGAACTCAACGACTGGTCGGTGATGGCGCTGGAGTCGGGGGAGGAACACGTCTTCATGCACACCTGGCGCGACCACCCCTCCAGCGCCGGTCCGGCCGAAGGGCGCGTCCCCGGCACTCTGGAGCACGCCTACGTGCAGGGTGCGGCGTTGTTCGTACGGGCCGAGGTCCTGGAGCGGGTCGGCCTGCTGGACGAGGTGTACGGCACGTACTACGAGGAGGTCGACCTGTGCCGGCGGGTGCGCTGGGCGGGCTGGCGGGTCGCTCTCCTGCTCGACCTGCACCTGCGGCACAAGGGCAGCGGGGGCACCGCGCATTCCCGCTACCGGCGCCGCCGCATGATCAGGAATAAGTACTACTACCTGTTCACCGACCCAGAGTGGCCCCGCAGCAAGGCGCTGCGGCTGACCGCGAAATGGGTCTGGCTCGACCTGCTGCGCCGCGGCCCCGCCCCGGCGCCGACGTTCCGGACGGGCCTGGTCGACCTGTGCTACGCGCTTGGCTGGCTGCTGCGACGCAGGGCGGTGATCGCCCGCGCCCGCCGTGAGCACGCCGCGCTGGCCGCCCGCGGCGCCGGTGGGCCGCTGCGCTCGCCCTTGCCGAGGAGCCCCCGTTGATCCTGCCGATGCAGTCCCCGCCGCAACTGCTGGCCTACTACTTCCCCGGCTTCCACTACGACCCGGTGCTCTATCCCGGGCTCGAACCCGGCTGGTCGGAGTGGGACCTGGTCAGGAACGCCCGCCCCTTCTTCCCGGGCCACGCTCAGCCCCGGAGGCCCGCCTGGGGTTTCGAGGACGAGTCCGATCGCGACGTGATGGCGCGCAAGCTGCACGTGGCGGGCGAGCACGGCATCGACGCCATGCTGATGATCACCTACGAGTACCGGGGCGCCAGTCCCGGCCGGAAGGTGCTGGAGGCCGCGCTTGACACCGCGGGTCCCGGTGCGGCCCGGCCCGCCATGATGTGGGCCAACCACCGCCGCTACTGGGCGTACCCCGAGCCGGAGGACACCGAAGGCCGGGTCTATCTGCAGTTGGACTACGACAGGGAACGGCTGGCGGCGATGGTCGACCGCTGGTGCGCCACTGTCTGGAGTTTTCCGGGTTATTACCGGCTTCCGGATGGCAGCGTGTTCTTCTCGCTCTACAGCCCGCAGGCGCTCATCGACGGTACGGGCTCGGCCGAGGCGCTGGCATGGTTCTGCCGTCACATCAGGGAGTCGGTCCGCAGGGCCGGGCTCCCCGGGGTGCACCTGCACGCCTGCTCCACGACCTACCTGCGCGACCTCGACGAGCTGGACCTCTTCGACAGCTGTTCGGACTATCTCGCGCTCGGCTATACCGAGAACCCGCCCGGTAAGGAGCCCCACCTGGACCTGCCGAGCCATCGCGGGAGCCTGGTCGTGCCGACCCCGCAGGAGGAACGGCTCGCCACCGCCGCCTGGGCGATGGAACGGATGGCCGGGCTCACCCGTGTCCCGTACATGCCGTCGGTCACCGTCGGGCGCGACTGCTCGCCTCGGGTCCGCGCGCCGGGCTCGCGGCCCGTCGGCCACTACAGCGCGCGCCCGATCGTGACCGAGCCGATCCCTGGGCTGGCCCCGGCGGCGCTACGGGTGGCGACCAGCCTGCTGCGGGTCTGGCGCCCCGAGCCGCCGTTGGTGTTTGTGAACGCCTGGAACGAGTGGACCGAGGGCGCCTATCTGGAGCCCGATGAGGAGCACGGCCTCGCCGCCCTGACGGCGCTGGCCCTGGCCTGGGAGGAAGCGTGGACCTCAGCATCGTGATCGCGACGCGGGACCGACGTGAGCTGCTCGGCTACACCCTGGCCTCCCTCGAGGCGGCGCGCGGCGGTGCGGCGGCGAGCGAGGTGGTCGTCGTCGACCACGGCTCCAGCGACGGCACCGCGGATCTCCTGGCGAAGTACGCCCGCCGCCTTCCGCTGCGGACCGTCCCGCTGAAGTTCCACGGCGAGTCC
>JBOHFW010000006.1:0-2281 GCA_050699835.1 Pseudonocardiaceae bacterium
TGACATGGCAGCGGCTCGGTGGGTGGTGCAAGCGGCCAGCTGGGACGATCGGGTGTTCGCTGCGGTCGCGCTGCATCCCACCCGAACCGCGACGATGACCGACGCCGACCGTGCTGAGCTGGAACGACTGGCGGTTGCGCCTCGGGTGGTCGCGGTGGGAGAGACCGGCCTGGACTACTACTGGGATTACTCACCGCCCGAAGCGCAACTGGAGGCTTACCGCTGGCATATCGACCTGGCCAAGCGGATCGGTAAGCCACTGATGATCCACGACAGGGACGCTCACGACGCCGTGCTCGCGGTGCTCGAGCAGGAGGGCCCGCCGCCGACCGTGGTGTTCCACTGTTTTTCCGGAGATGCCGCAATGGCCCGAGCCTGCGTGGACGCCGGCTACGTGCTGTCCTTCTCTGGCACTGTGACCTTCCGCAATGCCTACGCGCTGCGTGAGGCGGCCCTGCAGGTGCCGGACGGGCAGCTACTGGTGGAGACCGACGCCCCGTTCCTCACCCCGCATCCGCACCGCGGAAAGCGCAACGAGCCAGCCAACCTGCCCTACACCGTGCGCGATCTAGCCGCACTGCGCGGGCAGGATGTCGCCGAGCTGGCGGCGGCGAGTTCCGCGACCGCGCAGCGGGTCTTCGGGTTCAGCGCGGCCGATACCGCTGGCCGCTGCTGAGTGCCTCCTCGGCAACACATCCTGACGAGGTGTTTGCGCACTCCGCTACGACCCGTTAGCGTTCCGTCACCGTCAGCCGGGATGGGGTAGTTCCCGGCACGAGAACGTCAGTCCCTTGGTCTCGTGCTTCCCCTGCCCGGAACTGCGACGACTGGACATAGGTGGCCACTCGCACAATTGTCCGGGGCGCCCTGGTTGCTCTTGGCCTGGGTCTGCCAGCCGGTACCGCTGCAGCTCTCGCTATGGACAAAACCGTCACCATCACGGTGGACGATGAGCAGCGGACAATCCATACGTTCGCTTCGTCGGTCGCGGGGGCGCTGGAATCCGCGGGATTGCAGGTAGGGGACCAGGATGCGCTGGCCCCGACCGCGAACAGCGCCCTCGAGGACGGCAGCCGGATCGTGCTGCAGCGCGGCCGACCGCTGGCGCTGACCGTCGACGGAGCGCACCACGAGATCTGGACCACGGCACGCACTGTCGAGACCGCGTTGCGGCAGGTGGGGATGCAGTCCCCGGACATGGAGCTCTCCGCTGATCCGGCCCGGCGCATTCCGCTGGAAGGCATGTCTTTGGTGGTCCGTATCACCAAGCCGATCACCCTGCTCGACGGTGGTCAACCGGCCAAGGAGATCCAGTCCACTGCCCTGTCGGTGGGTGATCTGCTCACTCAGTTGGGCGTGCCGTTGCGGGAGCAGGACACGGTCACCCCAGGCCGCACCTCACCCGTACTGCCCGGAATGACGGTGCACGTCACCCGGGTACGCAGCGAACAACGCAGCGAGCGGCTCCTGATCGAGCCCCCAGTCAAGAAGATCAAGGATTCTGGGCTGCCGATCGGCAGTGTGGTCGTCGAGGATCCCGGTGTACCGGGTGAGCAGATCATCACCTATGTAGTCACCCTGGCAAACGGGAAAGTCACCGACCGCAAGCGGCTCTCCGTTCAAGAGGTCAGTCCGGCTCGAGCGGCCCGGGTCCGGGTCGGCGCGAAGCGCTCCGCGAAGGCCTCCCCAGTCGCCGAGGGCTCCATGTGGGATCGGCTCGCTCGATGCGAGTCCGGCGGCAACTGGGCCGCCAACACAGGCAACGGCTACTACGGCGGCCTGCAGTTCGACAAGGCCACGTGGCGGGCCCACGGCGGGGGCCAGTACGCCCCCTACGCGCATCAAGCGAGCCGTGAGGAGCAGATCGCCGTGGCCCAACGGGTCCGTAATGCCCGCGGCAACTACCGCGCCTGGCCTACTTGCTCCGCCCGGATGGGCCTGTCCTAAGTTTCGTCCGTTATGGAGACATATCGGGGCGCCACGCCGGGCATCTACCCGATATGTCTCCATAACGGGGAATAGGTCGGGATAGGTGATCAGGTGGGTGTGTTGTTGGGGTTTGCTGAGTTGCGCGAGCTTGCCGATCGGCTGGGGGTGCGACCGACCAAGCGACTCGGGCAGAACTTTGTGCACGACGCCAACACCGTGCGCCGGATCGTCGCCACGGCCGATCTGGCTGCTCACGATGTGGTGCTCGAGGTCGGGCCTGGCCTGGGGTCGCTCACCCTGGCCCTGCTCGGCGCGGTCGACCGGGTGCTGGCGGTGGAAGTGGATCCGAGCC
>JBOHFW010000007.1:0-8161 GCA_050699835.1 Pseudonocardiaceae bacterium
GGGCAGAAGTTCGCCCGGGAGATCTTCTTCCTCGGCCGGGAGTACAGCGCGGCCGACGCGCACCGGATGGGCATGGTCAACGCCGTGGTCCCGCATGCGTCGTTGGAGACGACCGCGCTGGCCTGGGCCAACGCGATCAACGCCAAATCTCCCACCGCCCAGCGGATGCTCAAGTACGCCTTCAATCTGATCGACGACGGGCTGGTCGGTCAGCAGCTCTTCGCCGGTGAGTCGACCAGGTTGGCGTACATGACCGACGAAGCCGTCGAAGGCCGCGACGCCTTCCTGGAGAAGCGCACCCCGGATTGGTCCGCCTACCCCTGGTACTACTAACTGAGGTTTTCGACTAACTGAAGGTAGCCGGGTTGGCCGGGATCACCGCGGCGTACCTGTCGATGCTGGAACGAGGACTGCGCGGGTTCAACCGGCGCGGCCTGGTCGAGGATCTGGCCGAGGCGCTGGGGTGCTCCGTAGCGGACCTGACGGGGCAGCCTTAACTCCCGCCTGACCGAGAAAGCGCTCGCGCTAAGGCGGTAATTGCTCAGATCGAGCGCGGGCTCAACGAGGCCACCCTTGACGATGTACCTGATCTGCAGCCGCGCTCTTTAGACGTGCTTGACGACTGGACGAGATCGGCTATGGAGTTAAGGGACACCGCCAGTTACCGATCCTCGGGTGAGGGCACCCTTCTCACCCAGGCTGGCTATCACGCCTTCGTCCTGGCAACCACATTCGGCTACTTGCATCTTGCGCAGTTCGCGGCGCAGCGTGCCTTCGATGCGGCTCGGATTGCCGAGCGGCCCGAGCTGGAGGCGTTCGCCATGTTCGCCCGCGCCCCTTCGATAGCACGCACCGGCGGCCGATCGGCTGTGACGGATCGCCGTGCCGTTAGGCCCCCGATGAAGCTACTGTCACGTGAATCGGACGATGGGCTTTCGGTACCTCTCGGCGATCCGCTCAAGCACGGCACGGGCCTCGTCGTCCCACACGGCGATCCGCTCGATGGCCTCGGTCAGCTGGACGTAGCGCGCCACGTCACGAGGCTTGGTGAGTACCGCTGTCGCATCGGCGGTGCCGTAAATGACGGCGCGCTGGTCGTGGAGGTCCCAGCCGTGCAACGGGAACACGGGTGCGCGGGTGCCCCAGGGGACGATTCCGACTCGCACGGTGGGTAGCCGGCTCGCGGAGGCGATCCGCTCGATCTGTTCCGCCATGTCATCCGGGCTTCCCGCCCGCCAGCCCAACGCGCCCTCTGTGGTGATCTGGGTGAAACGGTGCGCCGGGTCGCCCAACCTCTCCTGACGGGCCAGGCGCGCAACGACGAACTTGTCGACCTCAGCCGCCAGCAACTCACGGTAGGCCACCAGCGCACGCATATAGGCCTCTGTTTGCAGCAACCCGGGCACCACCGTCGGCGTGAACGTGGTGAGGTGTTCGGTGGTGGCTTCGATCCGTTTGAGCCGCTCCTGGAACACCGAGGGTTGACCTTGGCCACGAGCCATCACGACGGGGCGGTGCTCAGCCCGGATATCACGAGCGATCTCCGTGAGACGAGACTGCACAGCAGCGGGTGCGTCGTATGCACGGACCAGCGCGGTTACGTCGGCCTCGCTGGGAACGTTGATGCCGCGCTCGACCCGGGAGATCTTTGCTGCAGAGAAACCCGCTCGCTTCGCGGCATCGCGGGTAGACATCCCGATCGCTTCGCGCAGCTCCCGTAGCGTGCGGGACAACTCGTCAGATCCGCCGGACCGACCCCCCAATAGTCTCCCATCCGCTGACGACTCATGCCGCGACCGTAGGTCGATGGTACTGGGAGTGTTCGGCCCACCAAGTATCGAACGGCGTGGCCAACGTCCAAGCGACTTTGGCGAGAGCGACGAACACAGCTGCCGCGTCAGCGCCGATCGTTGCCGCGCCCTGATACTCACCATCGGGGCTGTAGCACAACCGTGCGACGTACTCGGATTCGATAGCGGTGAAGTCCCCGACATCGTGGAGCGCGGCCGCGGCCGGGATTTCAGTCACGTCGAGGATGCGGATCTCCTGTCCGGCTGCGGCGTTCGGCACATAACACCATTCGAACTGGTAGCGCAAGTAGGCACTGAGCGGGGCGCGCACAACATGCACGTTACGGCGCACGCGGCACGCGGCTGTGTCGGCGCGCAACCGATCGAGCCACTCCTGTTTACCTGGGGCACCAGCGACGGGTTCGCCGTCGAGGTAGCGACGGGTAGTCATCACCGTCGGACGCGACCCGGTAGTGGTCGAGGGTTTGCACCCGTAGCAGATCCGCTTGGTGGTGCTCGGCAATGAACGTCCCGAGGTCCACTTGCAGCGACGCGATCTCCGGGAGCAGTGTGTCGGGCACAAGGACGGTGCCGTCGACGAGTGTCCGGGGATCTTCTAGACGTGTCAACTCAGATGTGCAACACTATCGTTGTTCCATATCTAAAGTGCAACACCGTAGACAGACGTAGAGGGGAAGAGAGCCGATGTCACAGGCATCCAAGAACGACCGGACGATCTTCGACACCACGGCGCTGCGGTCAGTCGACGCTGAAGCTGGCTCAGTGATCAGCGAGAACCAGCGGCTTGGCAACCACCGCACGGTCTCGGCCACATGCCAGACACACCGCGGCCGCAAGGGATTCTGCAACCTCCGCCTGACGAAGGTCGGCGGCGAGATCGTGCTCGATCCGCATGTCACCGGCTGCTGCGTGCTCCGCCTCGACGAGATCGAAGCCAGGGTGGTCCGCGACACGTTGATCGCGTGGCTGGGATGAGCTGGTACCTGCAATCAATTCACGATCGCGACACGCATCGCGCTGATCTGCTCCGCACCAACGGCAGCGTGGTCGCCGAATGCGGCGTGGAGTTCATGCCGAGACCGCTGCCGTTTGGCCGCATCGCGCTGCCCGGTCACCCGCTCGATCCTGATCAGCCCAGCATGCGCGAAGATGAGCCGTTCCCGCCACTGACCCGGGCCCCGCTGCCCACCGACAATGGGGTCCGGGCACGATAGCGGTGCACTGGTGGGAGGCGGCGCATTGATAGGTGCTAAACCTCCCGAGCTCACCAGCAGAGCTGCCGGAGGGCCGCGCGAGGACACTGGTGTTGAGCTCGGGATACTGGGAGCGATCGGGATACGGGCAGCGGTCCGCACGTCCAGAGCGGTGCCGCAATGCGGCTGATCCGCTGTGACGGGTCGCCGGAGGTGGTCAGGGAGCTGGATGTCGCGTTACGCGCCATGCTGGCGGGCGGCGAGTCAGTGGCCCCGGCAGTTCCCGGTCAGGCGGCTCCGCCCAGCGACCCAGGTCCTGGGCAGGTCGTCCTCGGCACCTCGGGCTCCACGGGAGCGCAGAAGTGGGTACAGCTCAGCGCGGGTGCGCTGAGTGCCTCCGCCGCCGCGACCCATGCCCGGCTCGGGGGTCCTGGCCGGTGGCTGCTGGCGTTGCCCGCGCAGCATGTCGCAGGACTTCAGGTGCTGGTGCGGGCGGCACTGGCGGGCGATCAGCCCGCGATCCTGGACCTGCGTGGCGGGTTTGACCCGGCGGGTTTCTCCGCCGCCGCGCGGCGGCTCGCTGATGAGACCGGGCGGCGCTACACAGCGCTCGTGCCTACCCAACTGACCCGGCTCCTCGACACCGATCCCGAGCCGCTCACCGGGTTCGACGCGGTCTTGCTGGGCGGTGCCGCCGCACCAGAGCAGCTGTTGCGGCGGGCCAGGGCGGGCGGCATGCCCGTGGTGAGCACCTACGGCATGACCGAGACAGCGGGTGGTTGCGTCTACGACGGATGGCCGCTGGACGGGATGCAGCTACGACTGGATGGCGACCCCGGCAGTGTCGAGCTGGCCGGTCCGATGCTGGCCACCGGGTACCTCGACGCTCCCGAGGACACCGCGAGAGCGTTCCGCAACGGCTGGTTCCGGACCTGCGATCTCGGACGCCTCGACCCGCAAGGCCGGCTGCAGGTGCTCGGCCGGACCGACGATGTGATTGTCACCGGCGGACTCAACGTAGCCCCAGCCGAGGTGGAGGCCGTCCTGACCGGCCTGCCCGGGGTCGCTGCGGCCTGCGTGGTGGGCGTTCCCGATCCGGAGTGGGGCGAGCGGGTCACCGCCGTGGTGATACCCGACGATCCCGGCCGGCCCCCCGATCCCGGTGCATTGCGGGTGGCCGCCCACCGCCTGCTGTCCGGAGCGCAGCTGCCCAAGGAGATCGTCCTGTTCGACGCGCTACCGCTGCGCGGGGTCGGCAAACCCGACCGCATGGCTGTCCGGGCCATGCTCACCGACCGGAATCCGTGACTGGCACAGCGACAACGACTCAAGAACACGGTAGATACACGTTCACCCACACTGGGTATGGACGCCGCGCTCATTCCGAGCTGTAGTGGATATCAGAGGTCCCAACAGTCTCACCAGTCACAGCGGAAACACCTGCCCCCGACACCTCAGGAGCATTTCCGTGACGCCGGCCTGTCGCTACCACCGTATTCGCAGCACGGTTCGGATCACCGCCCTGGCCGTCGTCGTACTGTTGGCCCTGCTCGCAGGACCGGACCTGCCAGCCCTCGCCCACAGTGATGGCCCAGCGACCACCATGAAGGTCACCAGCTGGTTTGCGCACCTGGCCCCGGACTGGGACGACACCAACGTGCGGTTCGACGTCGACGGGTTGCGCCTGGACTCGGTCGCTGCCGGGCTGGCGAGCATCAGGTCCAGCCAGCCGGAGGGCATGCTGCTCACTGCTGTGCACCCGCTGACCCAGTTCAGCAGCCAGGTAGCGGCGGAGATCGTCGCCGAGCAGCCGGCCGGCTCGGCCGTCGCCGTGGACGTCCGCGGCACTCGCGGGGACGGCTCATGGACCGAGTGGGTGACGACCGACCCGCAGACACTCGCGGCATTGGGCGCCGCCGTGACCGGTGTCCAGGCCCGGGTTATGCTGCGCGGCGCCGATGGCGCCAGCCCCGTGGTGCGCTCGGTGCGGCTGAGCGCGATACCTGGCGTGCAGCTGCTCGCCGCACACCCGCGCAAGGCCCGCAGCTACCGGGTGTTCGCGACCCGAGAGGGCCTCGTCGGGGGAAAAACAGCCAACGGCCACGTGATTCGCGAGCGGGACCACTTCGTCGCGCTGCCCTCACGCCGGGGGTTGTCCCCCCGCGGCTCGGGCGACTACACGGTGAAGGTCTGCGCAGACAATGGCCGATGCGAATGGGCACCGGTCTGGGACGTCGGGCCGTGGAACACCAGCGACGACTACTGGAACCCCTCGAACGTCCGCCAGTCCTGGCCTGACCTGCCACGGGGTCGGCCGCAGGCCCAAGCGGCCTATCAGGACGGGTACCACGAAGGCCTGGACCAGTTCGGCCGGAAGGTGCGCAACCCGGCCGGGATCGACCTGGCGGATGGCACGTTCTGGGACGGCCTGAGGTTGCGGAACAACAGCTGGGTCACCGTCACCTACCTCTGGGTGGACGGCGGATCGCCGGCCATCGTGCGGCTTCCGACTCTGCCGGTGCGCCGCGGTCCGGGCGAGCAGCACCCGGAGGTCGGGCTGGCCGCCAAGCGCGCCCGGCTGGTGATCGAATGCGCGGTCACCGGTCAACTCGTCACCGGCAGCAAGGGTGGCACCGACCAGTGGCTGCGGATCGGCCCGGAACAGTTCGTCCCCGCCGCGCACGTCAGCGTCCCAGCCGTGCCCGGCGCGGACGGAGCCGCCCAGGTCGCCGGGGTTCGACAGGTGTCAGCGCAGGGCTGCGCCACCCCGTAGGGTTGGCCCGTGGCGAGCGTGGCGCAGTGGGTGCAGGGGGCCCGGCCTCGGACGTTGCCCAACTCGATCGCCCCAGTCCTGGCGGGCTGGGGCGCAGCCGCCGCACTCGGCTCCTCGCACTGGGGACGGGCACTGCTGGCGCTGGTAGTGGCACTGGCGATGCAGATCGGGGTCAACTACGCCAACGACTACTCCGATGGCATCCGGGGCACGGACGCCATCCGGGTGGGTCCGATGCGGCTGGTCGGATCCGGTGCTGCGGCACCCGCGGCGGTCCGCGCGGCCGCACTGACCAGCTTCATGATCGCCTCGTTGGCCGGGCTCGTGCTGGTCGCGCTGGCTGGCCAGTGGTGGCTGCTGGCGCTGGGCGCGGTCTGCATCGCCGCGGCGTGGTGCTACACCGGTGGTCCCCGCCCCTACGGCTATGCCGGGCTCGGTGAGCTCGCCGTGTTCGTCTTCTTCGGCCTGGTCGCCGTGCTCACCACCCAGTACGTGGTTGGCGAGCGGATTACTCCCACCGGTGGCCTCGCGGCCGTGGCGGTCGGCGCGATGTCGGCCGCGGTGCTGGTAGCCAACAACCTCCGCGACATCCCCACCGACACGCTGGCCGCCAAACGCACGCTCGCCGTGCGGCTGGGTGACCAGCGGACCCGAACGCTGTACACCGTGCTGGTGGCCGTCCCGTTCGTGGTAACCCTTGGCTTGGCGACCACCCGGTGGACCACCCTGGCCGGTTTACTCGCGCTGGCTCTTGCGGTGCCCGCGCTGCGCCGGGTCCGCAGCGGCGCGGCCGGCGCCGAGCTGATCCCGGTGCTCCGGGACACCGGGCTCGCCCTGCTGTTGTGGGCCGCCACCACTGCCGCGGCGCTGGCTTTCTAGGCCACCGTCACGAGTCGCCGCGCAGTTGCCGGCGTAGGCGGTCACGCTCGGCCTTGCGGCGCGCCCGCACCATGGCCAGACCGGCGTTCACCCGGGCCCGCAACGAGCCCAGCAGCAGCATCGACAGCGGCAACGCCACCACCAACGCGAGCAGGATCGACACCAGCAGCGGGACGCTGGCGAGCACCAGGAGCAAGGATATGACGGCCGCCAGGGCCAACCGGGCCACGGTGTAGAGCGCCACGTCGCGTCCGAGCGTGGGGCCGGTCGGTGGAGTGTGTGGTGCCACCACGGCCACCAAGCTTAACCCCGCCGATTCAGGTCCCTTGGCGAGCGTCAATACACCGAACGAGTACCGCATGTGTAGCGCTCGCGGATGCCGGGTAACCCCTAGTCAGTGACTAATGTGCCGTGGAGGTAATAATGGACACCCTTGTCTGGATCGTCTTGGGAATCGTCGTCCTAGCGATCATTGTGGTGCTGGCTGTGGCGGCCCGCTGGCGCAGCCGGGCCAACTTGCAGAAAAGATTCGGTCCGGAGTACGACCGCGAGGTGGCAGCCCGGGGCAGCGAGCGTGACGCGGAGCGTCACCTGCGCGACGTCGCCGATCGACGGGACCAGCTCGAGATCCGCCAACTGGACCCCGCGGCCCGCGATCGCTACACCCGGCGCTGGCAAAGCGTCCAGACCGATTTCGTCGACCAGCCCGGACACGCGCTGGATGAGGCAGACCGGCTGATCACCGACGTCATGGAAGATCGTGGCTACCCGGTGCGCGACTTCGACGAGCGAGCCGAACTCATTGCGGCCGACCACCCGCAGGTCGTCGAACATTACCGCGCTGCGCATTCCGCTCGGCAGCGCCAATTAGCCAGCCATGGTGCCGACTCGGGCGCCATCGATACCGAAGAGATGCGCCAGGCATTCGTGCACTACCGCGCGCTGTTCGACGAGCTCGTGCACGACCGCTAAGCCGCAACAGGCCACCTACGGAGGTAGGAGATGACTATCCACCAAGAGCACAGCGAACCCGAACGACGGCAAGAGATGGGCGAAGGAGTAGGCCACCCGGCGACGACCTCGCCCATGGGCGCCGGATACGACTCGCCAGCAGACAACACCACCAGAGTCGAGGAAACTGCGCCGGAACCGGCCGATGACCACCCGAGAAGTACAGCCGCCGCAGATAGTCGCGCGGAGCGCCTAGGACTGCTCAATGACCCGGCTTACCTGCGCAACGAGTGGCAGCTGGTGCAAGGCACCTTTGTCGATGACCCGCAGAAGGCGGTGCATGAGGCCAGTGCACTCGTCGACCGGACGCTACGGGAGATTCAGGAGAACGTCTCTCGCGTGCACATCAGCGACTCCACTTCGACAGAGGATTTGCGGATGAGCTTCCAGCGTTACCGTGAGTTCTTTCAACGGCTGCTCTCGGCCTGAGTTTTTCACATAATTACATTATTCTGCCCTGTCTCGCTCTGGTGTCGCCGAGTTCGACACCAGAG
>JBOHFW010000008.1:0-1970 GCA_050699835.1 Pseudonocardiaceae bacterium
CCGCCCGAATGGCGACCCGGACCTTCCCCCGGATTCCCGAGCGCGCATCATCCTGTCTGCGCGTGATGGATGTTCGGCCTGCTGGCTGGGCGCTCCGGCGTTGCGCCCAGGCGTTGCGACCGACAACCCATACGGTGCCGCACCCGGCGGCCAGGCGCGTCAGGGTTCTTCCCCACCGAAGCCCTGGTTCATACCCGGAGAAGCCATCCCGGATCCCACCCAGGGGCCGGTTCAGTCCGGCCACATGTTGGCGTCCCGGTCGAAGGCGGCCGTGTGTACCCGGATCACGCAGAAGAGCAAGCCGGCCGGATCGCGCATGACCACCCATCGCTTCACGCGCGCCACCACCTCTGCGCCCAGACCGCAAAGTCGGCTCACCTCCGCCTCGATGTCGTCGGTCTCGATGTCCAGGTGTGCCCTGGCTGGTGAGTCCACCTCCTGCACGATCAGGTGCAGTCCAGGGGCAGGCTCACCGAGCAGTGTGTACTCCGGATCATCGGGATCTGGTTGGGGTGCCAAATTCAGTGCGGCGCTCCAGAATCGCTCCTCCGTATCTCGCTGCGGTCCAGGAACGTCCAGCAGCACCTGCGCCAGCCGACTACGATGCACAACCCCTCCTACGAGATTGTGATCGTCATTTCGGAAGAAAGAGCCGCGGTGAGCGCGGCTTATCCTTCCGAAATAGTGATCACGGTTTCCTGGCTGACAGGAACCGGTGGCGAGGTCCTTCAACCGGTCGAGGTGGTGGCAGCGAACACCAGGTGCTGAGCTGACGCGGCGATGAGACCGAGCCTTCGACGTGTAGCCCGGTTTAGAGAACCAGCCACGGTAATGCCGGCGCCTACGCACGCGCCCTCGCTGGCGAAGTCGGCTTCAACGTCGCGGCTACCGTGGTCGCAACCATGCTGGTGCTCGCTGCCCCCCGTCTGGAGGTCCTGCCCATGCGTCCCATCCCTGAGCAGACCGTGTTCGTAACCGGCGCCACCGACGGGCTCGGCAAGGCGGTGGCCACCGAGCTCGCCCGCGCCGGCGCCGCCGTGCTGGTGCACGGCCGCGACGACGACCGCGGCAAGGCCACCCTCGCTGAGATCACCGCAGTCATCGGCAACGACCAGCTGCGCTGGTACCGGGCCGACCTCGCGGACCTCGACCAAGTCCGCCAGCTCGCCGCCGCCGTCGCTGCCGACACGCCGCGGCTGGACGCGCTGATCAGCAACGCCGGCATCGGCACCGTCTATCCGGCCGGCGGGCGGCAGGACAGCGCGGACGGGATCGAGCTGCGCTTCGCCGTCAACTATCTCGCCGGCTTCCTGCTCATCCGGCTGCTGCTGCCCACCCTGCGCGCCTCCGCACCGGCCCGGATCGTGCAGGTCAGCTCCGCGGGCCAGAGCCCGATCGACTTCGACGACGTCATGCTCACCCGCTCCTACAGCGGCGGGCAGGCCTACGGCCAGAGCAAGCTCGCGCAGATCATGTTCGCCTTTGATCTCGCGGAGGAGCTGGCCGGCACCGGCGTGACCGCCACCGCGCTGCACCCCGCTACCTACCTGCCCACCAAGATCGTCGCGACGCCGGTCAGCGGGGTGCCTCGCCGTCGGCAGCAGGTCTGATGTTCGTGCCGATGACCGCACTGTGATGGTGATGAACCTGCTGGCCGGAAAGCTCACCAACCGGTTCGGCCCGCGGCTGCCGATGGTCGCCGGACAGGTTGTCCTGCGCCCAGCCGCCAAGCAGCCCAGCGGCGACGTACCCGGTGCTTCGGCCGTAGATTCCGCCCGAGACTCGGTGCGTCACAACTGTGCGACGCCCGCTTGACCACCGGCGAGCCCCCATCCAGTGAACCGCAGCTGGTCCGGCGGCTGGGCCTCGCTGATGCGGTGGTGCTGGGCTTGGGCGCGATGCTCGGTGCCGGGGTGTTCGCCGCACTCGCCCCCGCCGCGGCGGCCGCTGGTGCCGGGTTACTGATCGCG
>JBOHFW010000009.1:0-21539 GCA_050699835.1 Pseudonocardiaceae bacterium
GTCTTCCCGACGCACTGGTCGTTCATGCTCGGGGAGATCGCGCTGAACACCTTCATCGTGCTGCTGCTGTCCGGGACCTACCTGACGTTGTTCTTCGACCCCTCCATGGAGGAGGTCACGTACAACGGCGTCTACGAGAACCTCCGCGGGATCGAGATGTCCCGGGCGTACGCGTCGACCCTGGAGCTTTCCTTCGACGTCCGTGGTGGGCTGTTCATCCGGCAGGTGCACCACTGGGCGGCGTTGCTGTTCGTCGCGGCCATCGTCGCCCACATGTTCCGGACTTTCTTCACCGGCGCGTTCCGCAAGCCTCGGGAAACGAACTGGACCATCGGGGTGGTCATCGCTTTCCTGGCCGGGTTCGAGGGTCTCACCGGTTACTCGCTGCCCGATGACCTGCTCTCGGGGACCGGGCTCCGGATCATTTCCGCGATCACCATGTCGCCGCCCGTGATCGGCACCTGGTTGCACTGGGCATTCTTTGGCGGCGAATTCCCCGGAACCCTGGTCATCCCGCGGTTCTTCATCATCCACGTCTTGATCATCCCGGGCATCCTGTTCGCGCTCATCGCGGTGCACCTCGCGCTGGTCTGGTATCAGAAGCACACTCAGTTTCCCGGGCCTGGACGTACCGAGCGCAATGTCGTCGGTGTCCGCATCATGCCGATCTTCGCGACGAAGGCCACCGGCTTCGCGATGGTGAATATCGGTGTGATCTGCCTCATGGCGGGACTATTCCAGATCAACCCTATTTGGAACTTCGGCCCGTACAATCCGGCCCAAGTCTCGGCGGCCTCCCAACCCGACTGGTATGTCGGTTGGCTCGACGGCTCGACCCGGCTGTGGCCGGCCTGGGAGATCTACCTGGGCGACTATCTGATCCCCGCGTCGTTCTGGCCGACGATGGTGCTCCCCGCCGTCATGTTCGGCTTAGCCCTCGCCTACCCGGCGATCGAGCGCAAGCTCACCAAGGACAACGCCTCGCACAATCTGCTGCAGCGCCCCCGGGACGTCCCGGTGCGCACCGGCCTGGGCATGATGGCGATCTCGTTCATGTTTATACTACTGCTCTCCGGCGGTAACGACGTCATCGCGTACACATTCGACATTTCCCTGAACGCCACCACCTGGGCGGGCCGCATTGGGATGCTGCTGCTTCCACCGCTGGCCTACTACGTCACCTACCGGATCTGCCTCGGCCTGCAGCGCGCCGACCGGGCCATTCTGGAACACGGGATCGAGACGGGCATCATCAAGCGGCTGCCCCATGGTGAGTTCATCGAGGTTCACCAGCCCCTCGGCGGGGTCGACGACCACGGCCACCCCCTCCCGCTGGAATACCAGGGCGCGCGGGTGCCTAAGCGGATGAATCAGCTGGGCTCAGCTGGTTCCCCAGTGCCAGGGTCGATCTTCCGGCCCGATCCCTTGGAACAGACGAGGGCGCTGGAACAGGCGCGCCACGAAGAAGCCGCCGCAGGCAACGGCACAGGAACCACACCCAACGGTTCCGACCGAAAGCTGGCCGGTCGTCCGAACCAGCCCAACGACTGACCAGGTGCTCAGTCAGGCATTGGACCTGTGTGGTACTCGAAGACCAGCCCGGTGACCGTACCGATCACCACTGCGGCGCCGATGACAACCATCCACCACTGACCAAGAGCGAGCGCGTAACCAAGCACGCTCGCGCCCAATGCCATCCCGAATGGCCAGTAGCTACCGGGCGAGAAAAAGCCCATCTCACCGGCGCCGTCAGAGATTTCAGCCGTGGCGTTGTCCTCCGGACGCATCCGGACTCGCCGGGAGACGAACCGGAAGTAGGTACCAACAATGAAAGTGAGCCCGCCGGTCAGGGTTATCGCTGCCGTGCCGACCGCCTCACCCTTCGACCACAGCCCGTAGATCACTGCAGAGATGAAGAAGAACGCCGTGGTGATCTCGAAGATCCGCGCCTCGACCTTCATGATGCTGCCTCACTCTCGGGCCTGCCGAAGGACCGCCTCATGGTGGAGGTTGGTGACCGCCCCTGGTCTGGCGGGCTTCACGAGCGGTGCGGTCGGTGTCGAACGGGGAGGTGGTCACTGCTTCGGGGGCGCACAGCTCACCACAGTTCAGCTGGGCGAGCGCTTCACCGGCGCTGTACGCGCGCTTGGTCTGCGGGTTGGTCTGAGCCCGTAGCGCCAGATACCGATCAAACAGATCCGGCGGCAGCGCCCGGAGCTCGAAGTTCATCATCGCGTGGTAGGTGCCACACAACTCGGCGCAGCGACCGACAAATGCGCCTTCACGCTGCACCGTGGTCTGAAAAACGTGGTCACTGTCGTTTTTTTCGGGAAGCGGAAAGACGTCGCGCTTGAAGAGAAAGTCTGGAATGTAGAAAGCGTGTAGGACGTCCGTGGACTCAATACGGTACTCCACGACCCGATTGGTAGGAACCACCAGCAGCGGGATGGTGGCGGACGAGCCGATAGTGGCTAACGGTTCGCCGGCATCCGTCCGTCGGACCTGGAAAACACCATCCTTGTCCGGTCGTTCCTGCAGGTAATCGAACTCCCAGTTCCACTGGAAACCGACCACCCTGACTCTCAGATCAGGATTTTCCACCTTGGCGTTGACGAAATTCTGGGCAGTCACGGTGAAGTAAAAGAGGACCGCCACGATCACGAACGGGATGACGGTGTAAATGATCTCCAATGGCAGGTTGTACTGGGTCTGCCTGGGAATCTCGTCAGACTTCTTGCGGTGGAACGTTACCGTCCACATGATCAGTAGGGCGACGACCAATCCGACGACCAGGGCGGCTATTGTCGCCCAGATCCACAGTGCGCGCATCCGCTCGGCCTGCGGGGTGACCCCCTCCGGCCAGCCGAAGGCGAACACCTGATGTACTGAGCAGCCGGCGGAGACAAAGGAGATCATGGCGACCAGTCCGGCCACTTTCAGCAGCCGCACCAGACGGGAACGGACCACGCCGATCACGCCCTGTTCCTCCTCGTTGACCCGACGCGGCTAGCCAGCCCACTGGCTAGAGCCTAACCCAGCGCGACGGCCGGAGCTCGCCCGGGGCAATAGTGGCGGGCAGCGCCGGGCGTCATACTGAGCCGCCAGGCTTCACGATGAGCCGCGGCAGTCTCCGGCCGGGTCGTCCGGCCGCTGATGGGAGGGCATGCGGGTGTGCGGTTTGCTGGGACTACTGACAGCACAGCAGGACGCCGCGCATCGGGTGGCGGATGTGCGCGCTGCGCTGGGCTGCCAGCGGCATCGCGGGCCCGATGAGACCGGGACCTGGCACGACGCTGACGTGGTGCTCGGCTTCAACCGGTTGTCCATCATCGATCTGGAGCACTCTCATCAGCCACTGAGTTGGGGGCCGCCGGAGGCCCCGGGGCGATACACCATTCTGTTCAACGGGGAAATCTACAACTACCTCGAGCTGCGCGAGGAACTGCAGCGCGAACCGTATCGGGTGAACTTTCTCACATTGGGCGATACCGAGGTCATCCTCGCGGCCTATCACCATTTCGGGGCCGCGGCCGTGTCACGGCTTCGCGGAATGTTCGCGTTCGTCATCTGGGACGCCCGTCGCCGCGTCGCCTTCGGCGCCCGTGACCCGTTCGGTATCAAGCCGCTGTTCAGTTGCGCCGGGCCGGGCGGGGTAGCGTTCGCCAGTGAGAAGAAAAGTCTGCTTGAGCTAGCGCCGTCGTTGGGAGTGTCGACGGCCCTCGACCGGCGAGCGCTGCAGCATTACCTGACCCTGCAGTACGTGCCTGAACCGGCGTCTTTGCACACCGGCATCACCCGCATCGAGTCCGGAACGTCGTTCACTCTCTCCCCTGGTGACAAGCTGATCACCGAACGCTACTTTCATCCCCATTTTCGGCCCCGTCAGATCCGCTCGGAAACCGACGTGGAGGTCTTGCACGACGAGATCGCCGCGGCAATGCGCGACTCGGTCGCCAAGCACATGCGGGCCGACGTCACTGTCGGCGCGTTCCTCTCCGGCGGGATCGACTCCACTGCCATCGCCGCGCTGGCTCGCGAGCACAACCCGGATCTGATCACCTTCACCACCGGCTTCGAGCGGGAGGGGTACTCCGAGGTGGACGTGGCGGCGGAGTCGGCGGCCGCGATCGGAGTCCGGCACATCGTCCGCACCGTCTCAGCCACCGAACTGGCCGACGCGCTGCCGTTGATCGTGTGGTACCTCGATGATCCGGTGGCCGACCCTGCGCTGGTACCACTGTGGTTCATCGCCCGGCAGGCCCGCGAGCACGTCAAGGTAGTGCTGTCCGGAGAGGGCGCTGACGAGCTGTTCGGCGGCTACACCATTTACCGGGAACCGCTGTCGTTGGCCGCATTCGAAAAGGTGCCTGGCGGGCTACGCCGCGTTCTAGGCCGGATTTCCACCCGGATACCGGAGGGCGTCCGCGGCAAGGACCTGCTGCGTCGCGGCTCGTTGACGCTAGATCAGCGCTACTACGGCAACGCGCGGATCTTCCGGGACGATCAGCTGCGCGAGGTGCTGCGCGGGTACGACCCGGGGATCTCGCATATGGATGTCACGGCGGGTCCCTACGCCACCTCCACCGGCTGGGATCCGGTCGCCCGCATGCAGCACGTGGACCTGTTCACCTGGTTGCGTGGCGACATCCTGGTCAAGGCCGACAAGATGACCATGGCCAACTCACTCGAGCTGCGGGTGCCGTTCCTCGATCCGGAGGTGTTCCGGGTGGCGTCCACCATCCCGCTGGCGGAGAAGATCACTCGCGAGACTACTAAGCACGCGTTGCGCCGCGCGCTGCGCGACATCGTGCCCGCGCATGTGCTGAACCGGCCCAAACTGGGCTTCCCGGTGCCGATCCGGCACTGGCTACAGCAAGACCTGCACAACTGGGCCCGCGGCATCGTCGATGACTCGGGCACCGCGGAGTTCCTCGACATCACGGCGGTGCACGGCATGCTCGACGAGCACCGCACCGGCTCCCGAGATCACAGCAGGCGAATCTGGGCGGTGCTGGTCTTCATGCTCTGGCATGGCATCTTCGTCGAGCAACGGATCGCCCCGGCCGTGCCCGAGCCGCGCTACCCCGTGCAGGTGTAGCCGAACACCAGCGCGCGACACACCGAGCACCAGCGCCCGACACGCCAACTAGCCGGGCCCCCAGACGTGTCTCGTTTTAGTTGAAAGAGTCTCCGCAGGCGCAGGAGCCGCCGGCGTTGGGGTTGTCGATCGTGAAGCCCTGCTTCTCGATCGTGTCCACGAAGTCGATCACAGCACCCTGCAGGTAGGGCGCGCTCATCCGGTCGACCACGACGCCGAGGCCGTTGAAGTCCCGCTTGGCGTCGCCGTCGAGCGGGCGTTCATCGAAGAACAGCTGGTAGCGCAGCCCGGCGCAACCACCTGGTTGCACGGCGATGCGCAGGTTCATGTCGGCCCGGCCCTCCTGGTCGAGCAACGCCTTCGCCTTGGCCGCAGCCGCGTCGGTGAGCTCGATACCGTGCGTGGGCACCTTGGTGCCGGCGATGTTCTCGACGGTCATGACTCTCCCTGGGGATCTGCACTCGACACGGACATGTCTTTCTACCTTACGTGAACACCCGCGACCCGCTGGGTGATTCCGCATCTCCGTGAAACATCACCGCTCACCGGCTGGTCCTCGGTCTGTGCCCTAGGCTAGCCATCGTGAGGTTCCTGCGCGGCAAGACCGGCTCCGATGCCACCGACCCCGAGCTGGAGCCAGCGGTGCAGAGCGAGTCCGACCCGACCGAGGTTAGCCACCGAGCCCGCACGGCCGGCAAGGGCAGGCCTACCCCGAGCCGCCGGGAGGCGGAAGGCCGCAAGCGCGGCCCGGCACCGCCACCCCCGCGCACGCAACGGGAAGCCTCCACCCGGATGCGCGGTTCCAAACAAGAACGCCGCACCGCCGCGGCCCAGCGCCGGGAACGCATGTTGGCCGGGGACGAGAAATATCTGCTGCCTCGCGATCGCGGCCCAGTGAAGGCCTATGTGCGGGACCTGGTGGACTCGCGCCGGCACCTCGCCGGCGCCTTCATGCCGCTGGCATTGCTGGTGATCGTGGTGATCCTGGTGCCAGATCCGAGAGTGCAGTCGTCCGTGTCGCTGGTATCGATGGTGATGCTCCTCGCGATCATCGTCGAAGGAGTGTTTCTGGGCCGGATCATCAAACGCCGCGTCCGCGAACGGTTCCCCCAAGCGACGCACTCCGGGGCGAGCCTGGGGTTCTATGCCATGACCAGGGCGACCCAGCTTCGCCGGCTGCGGGTACCCAAGCCCCGCGTCAACCTGGGCGACCCGGTCCCGTAGTCACGTCGGTCGGCTACGGTTGCAGGCTCATCGGGCCGTACACCACGGACTCCCCGGTGAGCAGGGTTACCGACACCACGCCGTCGTCGAGTAGGCCCTGCCAGTGGAGGCCGAGCCACTCCTCCGCATCGGTCTGATCGTCGAACGTGACGTCCGGGCCAGCTGCCTGACCACCGTCAGCATCCAGGTAGCGCCACCGCAAGCTCATGCAGATCGTCCTCTCCTTGACCACCCGACGGTAGCGTCTGTCTGTGATGCGGACGTTGGTGCTCGGCGGTGCACGCTCGGGTAAATCCGCGTATGCCGAGGGGTTACTGAGCGAGGCACGAGTGGACTACCTGGCCACCGCACGGCGCCAGCCCGACGACAGCGACTGGGAGGCCCGGATCGCCGCGCACGTGGCCCGCAGGCCCGCAGGCTGGCGGACCGTCGAGCCTGCCGACCTCCCCAGCGCGCTCCGGGCCGCCGGTCCCGCTCCGGTGCTCGTCGACGACATCGCCACCTGGCTGACCGGAGAGCTGGACGATTCGGGAGCGTGGACGGCGGGCCCGGAGGCGATACGGGCCTGCCGTTCCCGGTGCGCCGAGCTGGTGTCGGCGGTGGTTGCCTGCCCGACCCAGCTTGTGCTGGTCAGCGCGGAGGTCGGACTCGGTGTCATACCAGCGACCCCCGCCGGGCGGCTGTTCCGCGACGAGCTGGGTGCGCTGAACGCGAAGCTCGCCGCGGTCTGCGACGAAGTACTGCTGTTGGTGGCAGGCCTGCCGATCAGGTTGCGCTGAGGTACATCCAGGCGAGCAGGATAAGCACGATGAGACCAACCGATGGACACCGAATACCCAGGAGAGCCGCGTGGAGTTTCCCACCATCACGCCGCCCGACCAGCAAGCCCACCGGGAGGCGGTAGCCCGCCATGAACAGCTGACCAAACCGGTCGGCTCCCTGGGACGTTTGGAGGAACTGGGAGTGTGGGCGACCGCCTGCCAGGGAGCCTGCCCCCCGCATCCGTTCGCCCGCCCGCAAGTTGTGGTGTTTGCCGGGGACCATGGCGTTGCCGCACATGGTGTGTCCGCTTATCCCAGCGAGGTCACCCAACAGATGGTGGGCAACTTCTGCAGCGGTGGTGCGGCGGTGAACGTGCTCGCGGCTGCGGCTGCGGCTGCGGTGCGGGTGGTCGATCTGGCCGTAGACTGTGACTCCGCCGCTGACGCGCTGGTCAGCGAGCACAAGGTCCGTCGCGGCAGCGGCGCAATCCACCTGCAGGACGCACTGACGGAGGCGGAGGTCACCCGGGCGCTGGGCGCCGGCGTGACGATCGCCGACGAGGAGATCGACCGGGGCGCTGACCTGCTGATCGCGGGTGACATGGGGATCGGGAATACCACACCCGCTGCGGTGCTCATCGCGGCGCTCACCGGAGCGGAACCGGTGGCAGTCATCGGCCGTGGCAGCGGGATCGACGATGCCGGCTGGATGCGCAAGGCTGCCGCGATCCGCGACGCGTTGCGCCGGGCCCGCCCGGTCGTAGGTGATCCCGTCGCGCTGATCCGTACCGCCGGCGGAGCCGATATCGCCGCGATAGCTGCCTTCCTGGCTCAGGCGGCGCTACGGCGCACCCCGGTGATTCTGGATGGGGTGGTCGTCGGGGCGGCGGCGATGCTCGCCGAGGAGCTCGCGCCCGGGGCGCGCCGCTGGTGGGTGGCCGGGCACCGCTCGGCGGAGCCCGCGCATACCCTGGCGCTGGAACACCTGGAGCTGGATCCCATCCTTGAACTGGGCATGCGGTTGGGCGAGGGATCGGGTGCGGTGGCGGCACTGCCGCTGGTGCAGATGGCCGTCCGGGTGCTCGCCGAGATGGCCACCTTTGCCGACGCCGGCGTCTCCGGGCCGCTGGGCGCTCCGTTACCGACCGCGTGAGCCGCGGGCTGCGGCTCGCGGTGTCCTGGCTGACCGTTTTCCCGGTGAAGACTCCCATCCAGGTGGATCGGGACATCGCTCGCCGGGCGCGGTACTGGGCGCCCGTGGTCGGCGCCGGGTTGGGTCTGCTGGCCGCCGGAATGCTGAGCGCGTTGCAGGCGTTGGGCGCACCTGCGCTGCTGGCCGGGCTGATCGTGGTGGCGACGCTGGCTGGGCTTACCCGCGGGATGCATCTGGACGGGCTGGCCGACACCGCCGACGGACTGGGCTGCTACGGCGGACCCCAGCGGGCGCTGGAGGTGATGCGGGACGGGTCGTGTGGGCCGTTCGGCGTGGTCGCTCTGGTGCTGGTGCTGAGCACGCAGGCGGTCGCGCTAGGAGCGCTCACCGAGACCGGACGGCTGATCCCTGTGGTGCTGGCGGTGATCGCAGGGCGGGTCGCCTTCGGCTGGTGCGCTCGCCGGGGGGTGCCACCAGCCCGACCAGCAGGCATGGGCGCGCTGGTGGCCGGCAGTCAGCCTCCCGCAATACCCGCAGCCTGGACGGTGACGCTGCTCGCCGCTGGCCTGCTGGCCGTACCCGGCCGGCCCTGGCAAGGCGCGCTGGCCATCACCCTGGCTGCACTCACGGTAGTCGCATTCTCAGCGCACACCCGCCGCCGCCTGGGCGGCGTCACCGGCGACGTCCTAGGCGCTGCATCCGAGCTCACCACCACGCTCATCCTCGCCACCTGCGCGCTCAGCTAACCCCCGATAGCCCAAAATGTCTCCATGTCGGGTGGCGCGGGTTAGGTGAGGGGGGTCATCCAATGGTGGGGGTCGGGGGCGGCGCCGCGTTGGATGGCGGTCAGGGAGGCGCGGAGCGCAGTGGTGATGGGGCCGGGGGCGCCGCTGCCGATGGTGAACTCACCGCCGGCGTGGGCGACCCGGCCGACCGGAGTGATCACCGCGGCGGTACCGCAGGCGAAAACTTCCGAGATGTCCCCGGTCTGGACGCCTTTCTCCCACTCCTCGGTGGAGATCCGTCGTTCCTCGACGCTGAAGCCGTGGTCCCGGGATAGCGTGAGCAGGGAATCACGGATGATCCCGGGCAGCAGGGCGCCGGTGAGCTCAGGAGTCACCAGCCGGGCCTGCGGTCCCTCCCCGAAGATGAAGTAGAGGTTCATACCGCCCATTTCCTCCACCCACCGCCGCTCGACCGCGTCCAGCCACACGACCTGGTCACAGCCTTTGTCAGCGGCTTGCTGCTGGGCCAGCAGCGAGGCTGCGTAGTTGCCGGCGACCTTGGCCGCCCCGGTGCCGCCTGGTGCGGCTCGCACGTACTCCGTGCACAGCCACACGCTGACTGGCTTGAGCCCGCCACGGAAGTAGGGACCTGCCGGGGATGCGATGAGCACGTAACGATAGGTCGCGGAGGGGCGCACCCCGAGGCCCACCTCGGTGGCGAACATCATCGGCCGCAGGTACAACGAGTCCTCCCCGCCAGCGGCAGGCACCCAGCCGAGGTCGGCGTGCACCAGTTCACGCAGCGAGCCGAGGAATAGCTCGTCGGGCAACTCCGGCATAGCCATCCGGCGGGCCGAGGCGCGCAACCGGGCCGCGTTGGCCAGCGGGCGGAAGCAGGCCACCGCGCCGTCTGGCTGCCGGTAGGCCTTGAGTCCTTCGAAAATGGCCTGCCCGTAGTGCAGCACCATGCAAGCCGGGTCCATCACGAGCGGTCGGTAGGGGCCAAGCTGAGCGTCATGCCAACCACGGCCGGCGGTCCAATAGATCTCCACCATGTGGTCGGTGAGGTACTGGCCGAAGCCGGGCGCCGCCAAGATCTCCGCCCGCCGTTGTGGCGTCGTCGGAGCGGGATGCGGCAGCCGGGAGAACAGTGGCGCGGCGCTCATGACCAGCACGGTATCCCTCCGAAGGCAGAAATGATAGGACGTCCCACTACTTAACCATGCGCCATGCTGGCTCGCGTGACCCAGCCACCAGCCTTCGTCCGGATCACTCGTACTCGGCTGGCCGACGGCCGCGCATTGACGTACTACGACGACCGCGAGCCCTACGCATCGGGTGCGGCCACGCGAGCCCTCCACGACACCCGCGACCTGCCGCCGAACCAGGCCCAGCCCACGATGCGGTTCGACGTGCTCTCCGGAGAGTGGGTCATTATCGCCCCGCACCGGATGGACCGCACCCACCTGCCCACGACGGCCCGCTGCCCACTGTGCCCCAGCCGGCACGGCGCGACGACCGAGATCCCGGCCGACGACTACGACGTGGCGGTGTTCGACAATCGGTTCCCCTCCTTGGCGCCGCCTGCGGGACCGGTCACCGCCTTGGTAGACGAGGATCCGCTGTGGCCGCAGCAACCAGCGGCCGGCCGGTGTGAAGTGATCTGTTTCACCAGCGCGCACAGCTCCTCATTCGCCGAGCTCACCCCGAGCCGGACAGCGACGGTCATCGAGGCGTGGGCCGATCGCACCCGGGCGTTATCCGGGGTGCGCGGGATCAGGCAGGTGTTCTGCTTCGAGAATCGCGGCGCGGAGACCGGGGTGACGCTGCACCATCCGCATGGCCAGATCTATGCCTACCCCTTCGTGCCGCCGCGCACCGAGCGGCTGCTGGCCCAGGTAGCGGCGCACCGCAACCGTACCGGCCGCGACTTGCTCTCCGACGTACTCGCCGCCGAGCTGCGAGCCGGAACGCGGATCGTGCACCAGGGCTCGGCGTGGACGGCGTATGTTCCCTCGGCCGCCAGGTGGCCGGTAGAGCTGCAGCTGATGCCACATCGAGCGGTGCCCGATTTTTCCGACCTGGATAGCGCCGAGCGATGTGAACTCGCCAGCCTCTACCCTGCGCTGCTGCGACGGGTGGACGCCTTCTTCGCCGATCGGGGTGACCCGGGACCAGTGCCGTATGTCGCGGGCTGGCACCAGGCTCCGATCGGTCCCGGGCGGGGCCTGACCCGGCTGCACCTGCAACTGTTCTCCGTGCGCCGCGCCGCCGGGAAACTCAAGTACCTGGCCGGATCAGAGTCCGGGGTGGGAGTGTGGCTCAATGACACCACTCCCGAGCGGATCGCCCACAGATTGCGGGAGCTGGCATGAGTACCGCCCTGCGAGCTTCCTTCCGAACCGCATTCAGTAGGGACCCGGAAGGACTGTGGGCGGCTCCAGGCCGGCTGAATCTGATCGGTGAGCACGTGGACTACGCCGGCGGGTTGTGCCTGCCACTGGCGCTGCCGCTGCGTACCGTAGTCGCCGCGGCGACTCGGGAGGACGGCCGGCTACGGCTGCGGTCGCTGCATCCCGAGGCACCGCCTTGGGACGGCGCTCTCGACGAGGTAGGGCCCGGTCAGCCCGGCGGATGGGCCGGGTATCCAGCAGGCGTGATCTGGGCGCTGGGCCAGCCGGCGGGCGGTCTCGATCTGCTCGTCGGCGAGTCAGTGCCACCCGGTGCGGGGCTGGCCTCCTCCGCGGCCCTGGAGTGCGCCGTTGCGCTGGCGGTCGATGCCCTGTGCGGGCTTGGACTGGCCGCGACCAGCGCCGGGCGGGCGAGGCTGGCGGCGGCGTGCCGGCGCGCCGAGAACGTGATCGTCGGCGCACCGACTGGTGGGATGGACCAGCTCGCCTCGTTGTGCTGCACGGCGGGGCACGCCTTGCTGCTGGATTGCCGGGATCAGACGATGCGGCAGGTGTCGCTGGATCTGGCCGCCGCTGGACTGGCCCTGCTCGTCGTCGACACCCGGGCACCGCACCGGAATGTCGATGGTCAGTACGCCGCGCGCCGGCGCAGCGCCGAGCAGGCCGCGGTCGCGCTGGGCGTGCCCAGCTTGCGGGATGCCTCCCGGGAACGGGTAGAGCGGCTGACCGATCCCCTGTTGCGTCGTCGGGCCCGACACGTAGTGAGCGAGATCGCCCGGGTGCAGGCTGTCGTCGCGTTCCTGGAATCAGGCCGTATCCGCGAGATCGGACCGCTGCTGACCGCCTCGCATATCTCACTGCGCGACGACTACGAGGTCTCCAGCCCGGAGCTGGATTGTGCGGTGGACGCTGCCCTCGCCGCCGGAGCGCTGGGTGCCCGGATGACCGGCGGCGGGTTCGGCGGCTCAGCGCTGGCCCTGGTGGAGCGGGCCGCCGCCACCTCGGTAACTCGTGCTGTCATGGATTCAGCCGCGCGACAGGTCCACCCGGAGCCTACCGTGCACGACGCACGGTGACTGGTTTGCGGTGTCCCAGATCGAGCGAAGACTCAGACGTATAGCCTGTAACCAGTGGGTTACTCAGTCCCACTTGCGCCGTGCCACCTTGTGGTCCAATGCCCCAAGCGGCAGCTCCCACTCGTATGGTCGCCCACCGGTCCCCGGGGGCCCCGGTTCATAGACACCAGAGCCGTAGAGCACGGTGACACCCATCTCTCGCAGCGCAGCAACACTACGCTCAAACGCTGGGTGGGCAGCCTGAGCACTGTTCAATGCTGGTGCTGCCACCAGCGGCAGGCCCAGGCCGATGGCCTCGGTGAGTAGCGCAAGGGCCAGCGTGTCGGCCAGGCCGTACGCCCACTTGTTGATCGTATTGAACGTCGCCGGACAGACAAGCATGGCATCGGGTGGCGGTAACGGATCGTCCGTTGTGTCTCGTTGCTCGTATTCTGATCGCACGGGGAAGCCGGTTTGCTGTTCCATGAGGCGGGCGTGAGCGGGGTAGCTCGCAGGGTGTGATTCCCGAAGTCGCGCGTTGTCTGGGGATTGGTAATCCATACATGAACATGCGCATGGCCGCAGAACTTGATCAGCGCACGTGGGAAGGCACGAAGGGAGGTTTGACAACCTCGCAGGGCAGCGCGCGGCCACGGACGTCAACCTCGACGGTATCCCCCGGTCGCATCGCGGGATTGAGTAGCGCCAGCGCGATACCGGTGCGCAATGTGGGGGAGAAGGTCCCCGAGGTGATTTCCCCCACCAGCGCACCAGCCGTGGACCGCACCGCCATGTGCGGCCGTGGCACCCCGCGCCCGGTGGCACGCAGCCCACGCAGCCGCCGCGATGGGCCGCGTTCGCGCTCGGCGAGCAGCGCCGCCCGTCCCCAGAAGGCCGGCTTGTTCCAGCCGATCGCCCAAGACAGGCCGCCCTGCAGCGGGGTGATGCTCGGACCCACATCCTGGCCATGCAGGGGGTAGCCCATCTCGGTGCGCAGCGTGTCCCGGGCGCCGAGCCCGCACGCCCGGCCACCAAGCGGGCCGGCCGCCGTGAGCAGCGTTTCCCACAGGGCAGGCGCATGCTCCCAGGAGGGCAACAGTTCGTAGCCACGTTCACCGGTGTAGCCGGTACGACCTACCCGCACGGGAACACCGTCCTGCTCAACATCCACGAAAGCCAGGTAGTCGATATCGGCAACAGTCAGGCCCACAGAGGCCAGTAACTCCGCTGAGCGAGGTCCCTGCACGGCGAGCACCGCGTACTCGTGGTGCCGGTCGGTCACCGTCACCGAGGATGGCGCGGCGGCGGCCAGAAACCGAGCGACCGCAGCGGCGTTGGCGGCGTTCGGTACGCAGAACACCTCGTCCGGACTGACCAGGTAAACGATCAGATCGTCCACCACGCCGCCATCCTCCGCGCAACACAAGGTGTATTGGGCCTGGCCGGGCGCAACCTTGGCGAGGTCCGCAGTCAGGCACGAGTTAACGAATTCAGCCGCTTTCGGACCAGTAATGCTGATCTTGCCGAGGTGCGTGACGTCGAACACACCTACTGCCTCACGGACCGCGGTGTGCTCCGCGATGACGCCCCCGCCGGGGTAGCTGATTGGCATCTCCCACCCGCCGAACACTCCTAGGGTGGCGCCGGCCTCGAGATGCGAGTCGTGCAGGGGTCCGCGATGCAGATCAAGACTCACGGCTATGGAACGCTACCCCTAGTGGCCCTTGTCACCGCGACATACCCGGAGCATTCCGGCCGGCCAAATCTAGCGAGGAGATCACCGTGACCACCCCGACGCTGTGCCTCACCGATACCTTGGTGACCACCGCGACTGTCGATGCGCTCGTGGTGGGGACCACGTCCGGTGAGGGGGGCCCCCGGCTACTTCCCGGCAATGAGGAGGTCGATGCCGCGTTCGACGGCACGCTCATCGACCTGCTCCGCGTGCTGGGTGCCCGAGGCAAAGTCGACGAGGTGATCAAGGTACCGACCCGCGGTGCCATCGGTGCTCCGCTGCTGCTCGCCACCGGTCTTGGGGAGCTTGACGGCCAGCCGACCAGCGAGCAGGTGCGCCGAGCCGCTGGGGCAGCATCCCGGGCGCTGTCGGGCACTGCCCGGGCCGCGACCACGCTGTCCCGGATCGATCTGACCGCCGCCGCGGAAGGCACCGCACTGGGCAGTTACGCGTTCACTGCCTACCGCTCCCAGAACAACGGCAACGGACCGCTGGGCCAGATGGATCTCTCGGTGCCCTCGGCCCACGACGCTGGGGCGAAGCAGGACCTCGCTCGTGCCACCGTGATCGCCGAATCGGTCACCGCCGCGCGCGACCTGGTGAACACACCGCCCAACGACCTCTATCCAGCCTCGTTCGCGGATCGCGCGGTGACGATGGCGCAAGCGACCGGGCTGCGCACCGAGGTGCTCGATGAGAAGGGGCTGCGCCGTGAGGGCTACGGCGGGATCCTCGGCGTCGGCGGCGGCTCATCCCGCCCGCCCCGGCTGGTCCGGCTGCATTACGCTCCAGCCGCCCCGAGGGCGAAGGTGGCTCTGGTCGGTAAGGGCATCACCTTCGACACCGGCGGCATCTCGATCAAGCCTGCGGCGAAAATGGAAGAGATGACCATGGACATGGCGGGTGCGGCGGCTGTGGTCGTCACCACGGTGCTCGCCGCCCGGCTGGAATTGCCGGTGGAGGTGATTGCCACGGTGCCAATGGCGGAGAACATGCCTTCGGCGACCGCTTACCGGCCCGGCGACGTGCTCACCATGTACGGTGGCACCACCGTCGAGGTGCTCAACACCGACGCCGAGGGGCGCCTGATTCTCGCGGACGCGCTGGTCCGCGCGGCACAGGACGCGCCGGACTACCTCATCGATACCGCCACCCTGACCGGCGCTCAGGTCATCGCGCTGGGCAACCGCACCCCGGGAATCATGGGCACCCCCGAGTTCCGCGACCGGGTCACCGCAATCTCCCAGCAGGTGGGGGAAAACGGGTGGGCCATGCCGCTGCCCGAACACCTGCGGTCCGAGCTGGACTCCAAGCTCGCCGACATCGCCAACGTGGCCAGCCATCGCTGGGGCGGCATGCTCATCGCCGGGGTGTTCCTGTCCGAGTTCGTGCCCGACAACATCCCCTGGGCACACCTCGATGTCGCGGGACCGGCCTACAACACCGGCTCACCCTGGGGATACACCGGCAAGGGAGGTACCGGGGTACCGGTACGTACCCTGGCCGCGGTCCTTGCGGACATCGCCGAGCAGGGTTGATTCGCGGCACGGGGTCCGCGACTACGGTGTGCTCTTACGCTGCCGAGCGGTGTAATCGCGCATCCGCTGCGGATATCCGACCAACGCTACGTCGTAGATCGGGATCCTCAGCCGCTCCCCCAGCCGCCGCGCTCCCTCGGCACCGTCGACCCTGCGCCGGGTCCACTCACCATCGTGCGCGACCAGCACGACGGTGGTCTCGGTGACCACGGTGCGGGGCTCGACGAACGCCTCCACTCCGCGACGGGCGGCGGCCCACTGCTCGAGGTGGTCGACGTCCGCGCTGGAGGCCGCGCGCGGTGTCCCGGCGCGCCGCCTGCCCAGAAACCGCTTCAGCACACCCACCTCGTTGCCCTCCTCCACCGTCGGTTCGCCTCGGCGATCGCGCCAGCTCAAACGCGCTTGCCAACGCCACCACTGGCGTAGCGCGGTGCAATCTCGTGACAAGATGGACGTGGCGCCCAACCCACGTTACCGATGTCTACTTGAGGAGCGTCTCGGTGACCAGCACTGTGGCGACGGAGACGTCTGCCGACCTGGTGATTCTCGGTGGTGGCTCGGGCGGTTACGCCTGCGCGCTACGGGCCGCACAGCTGGGTCTGAGCGTCACCCTGGTGGAGAAGGACAAGCTGGGCGGCACCTGCCTACACCGTGGTTGCATCCCGACCAAGGCGCTGCTACACGCCGCCGAGATAGCCGACGCCGCGCGGGAGGGCCACCAGTTCGGGGTGAAGACCGCGCTTGAGGGCATCGACATGGGGGGTGTCAACAAGTACAAGGACGGCGTCGTCACCAAGATGTTCAAGGGTCTGCAGGGGTTGGTGTCCTCCCGGGGGATCAGCTACGTCGAGGGCACCGGTAAGCTCGTTGCCCCCAACTCCGTCGATGTCGATGGGCAGCGCTACACCGGCCGGCACGTTGTGCTGGCCACCGGTTCCTATGCCAGGTCACTGCCCGGTCTGGAGATCGGTGGCCGATTCATCACCAGCGATCAGGCACTGAACCTGGACTATGTGCCGGCTCGTGTGGTGGTGCTGGGCGGTGGCGTGATCGGCGCCGAGTTCGCCAGCGTGTGGCGCTCCTTCGGCGCCGAGGTGACCGTGGTCGAGGCGCTACCCAGACTGCTTCCTGCTGAGGACGACTTCTGCTCCAAGCAACTCGAGCGGGCCTTCCGCCGGCGCGGTATTACCTTCAAAACCGGCGTGAAGTTCACCGGTGCCACCCAATCCGACTCTGGAGTCACGGTGAGCTTGGAATCGGGGGAACAACTCGAGGCCGATCTGCTGCTCGTCGCCGTCGGCCGGGGGCCGAACACCGCTGAGGCCGGGTACGCCGAGGCCGGCGTGCGGATGGAACGCGGCTTCGTCCTCACCGATGACCGGCTGCGAACCAACCTTCCGGGGGTGTACGCGCTGGGCGACATCGTGCCGGGCCTGCAGCTGGCGCACCGAGGGTTCGCCCAGGGCATCTTCCTCGCCGAGGACATCGCTGGGCGCAAACCCACCCCGATTGACGAGGACGGCATCCCGCGGGTGACCTACTGCGAGCCACAGGTGGCCTCGGTCGGACTCACCGAAACACAGGCCAAGGAGCGCCACGGGGAGATCGAGACGATCAGCTACGACCTGGCCGGCAACGGCAAGAGCGTCATCCTGCAAACTCGGGGGGCGATCAAGCTGGTGCGCGCCAAGAACGGTCCGGTGCTCGGGATCCACCTGGTGGGCGACCGAGTCGGCGAGCTGGTCGGCGAGGCCCAGCTCATCGTCAACTGGGAGGCATATCCCGAGGACGTCGCCGCGCTGGTACACGCTCACCCCACGCAGAACGAGGCGCTCGGCGAGGCACACCTCGCCTTGGCGGGCAAGCCGCTGCACGCGCACGGCTAACCTCAACGGCCTACGACCGGCCAGCACCCACAAGGACGACAGACGACGGGAGTCGAGGCAACCAGATGGCGTACTCCGTGGCGATGCCTGCGCTTGGCGAGAGTGTCACCGAGGGAACGGTGACGCGCTGGCTCAAACAGGAGGGTGACACGGTCGAGGTCGATGAACCGTTGGTGGAGGTGTCCACCGACAAGGTCGACACTGAAATCCCCTCGCCCGCGGCTGGCGTGCTGGAGCGGATCGTTGTGCCCGAGGACGAGACCGTTGAGATCGGCGCAGAGCTCGCCGTGATCGGCGACGCTACCCGGCTCACCACGTCCCAACCGACCGCGTCCCAGCCGACGGTGCCCCGTCACGCCGCGCCCAGTCCCACGGTGTCCAGCCCCACGGTGTCCAGCCCCACGGTGTCCAGTCCCGCCAGGGACAGTGGCGACCAACCGGCGAAACCAGCGCAGCAGCCGGCCGCACCGCCGTCCCCCGGGGGTTCCCGGACTTCCGTGACGATGCCGGCACTGGGTGAGAGCGTGACCGCGGGAACCGTGACTCGGTGGCTCAAGCAGGTCGGCGACACCATCGAGGTGGACGAGCCGCTCGTCGAGGTATCCACCGACAAGGTCGATACCGAGATCCCCTCCCCGGTGGCAGGCATCGTGTTGGAGATCGTGGTTGCACAGGACGAGACGGTCGCCGTCGGCGCCACCCTGGCCACGGTGGGTGACCGCGGGCCCGCGGCGGCGACGGCCGATCTGGATCAGCCCGAGCCATCCGTCCCATCACCGCCATCTGCCCCGCCCGAGCGGGACGCGGCAGCCGAACTTAGTGCGGACCACAGCGGCGTGCCGTACGTGACGCCCCTGGTACGCAAGCTCGCCACCGAGCATGGGATCGACCTGTCGACGGTGCAGGGCACCGGGGTGGGGGGACGGATACGCAAGCAGGACGTGCTCGCCGCCGTCGAAACCCCTCAACAACCTGAGCCAGCGCCCCAACCGGCGCCGATGTCCCCACCGCAGCGGCCGTCCGCAGCGTCACCGCCCGTGACTCTGCCACCGGTGGAAGTCTCCGAGCTGCGTGGCCGGACCGAGAAGATGTCCCGGATGCGCAGCGTCATCGCCAAGCGGATGGTGGAGTCACTTCAGGTCTCTGCGCAGCTCACCACGGTGGTGGAAGCCGACATCACCCGTCTCGCGCGGCTGCGCGATCGGGCCAAGCGGGAGTTCGAGGCCAGAGAGGGCGTCAAGCTGTCCTTCCTGCCGTTCTTCGCCCAGGCCACCGTTGAGGCGCTCAAGCAGCACCCCAAGGTCAATGCCTCAATCGACACCGACAAGAGTGAGGTCACCTACCACAATGCGGAACATCTCGGCATCGCCGTGGACACCGAGCGTGGCTTGCTGGCGCCGGTGATCCACAATGCGGGTGATCTCAACATCGCCGGTCTGGCGCGCCGGATCGCCGACCTCGCCGCCCGGACCAGGACGAACAAGATCACTCCAGACGAGATGAGCGGCGGCACCTTCACGCTCAGCAACACCGGTTCGCGGGGGGCGCTGTTCGATACCCCGATCATCGTGCAACCACAGGTCGGGATCCTCGGCACCGGCAGTGTGGTCAAGCGACCGGTCGTGCTCTCCGATGATGACGGCGACACCATCGCGGTGCGCTCGATCATCTACCTGGCGCTGTCCTACGACCACCGCCTGGTAGACGGCGCCGATGCCGCCCGATTCCTCAACACCATCAAACAACGCCTCACCGACGCCGCCTTCGAAGGCGACCTGGGACTCTAACCAAGGCCACAACCCCCGGCCTCCCGAGCTCAACAGCAGAGCTGTCCACGAGCGATCGAACAACTCTGTTGTTGAGTTCGGGAAGGTTAGGGCTGTCCGGTCGGGAGTGGGGTGCTTGTCTACCGTGGGCTCAGGTAAGGTCGTCGAACTCGCCGGCTTTGACGCCCTTGATGTAGGCGCCCATCTCGGCGCGGGTGAACAGCACCACTCCCGCCTCCGGGTGGTTGCTGTTGCGCACCGCGGTCCGGCCGTCGTCCAGCAGCGCGACCTCGACGCATGCGCCGGTGCCGTTGCTGAAGCTGGACTTGCGCCACGCGGCTGTGGATAGCTCACTCATCAGTGCCGCCTTTCCTCCGGTATCTCGTCCAGTATGGCAGCGAGCAACTCGGCGGACTCGGCCGCGTCCAGCGCCGGTTCACACAGGTCATCGAATATATTGACCATGGATGCGACGTCGCCCGGGTCGCTGATCAGGTACCCGCCGAGGGGTCCATCGAAGTAGCCCAACGGCGGGTCGATCGCAGGATCGGCGAAGTGCAGGACGGTGAAGTTGCTGCCGATCCCGACATGCGCCCAAGTGGTCGACGGCAGGACCTGGATGGTGATGTTCCCGGTGCTCGCAGCGGCCAGCAGCCGCTCGAGCTGAGCCGTCATCACCGTGGGCCCACCCACCTCCAGCCGAAGCGCGGCCTCGGTCAGTAGGGCGTGTAACCGCAGCGGGTCAGGTCCGGTCAAGCGTTGCTGGCGCTGCATTCGGGCGGCAACCCGATCCTCCACGGCACTCGACGCGACCAACTGATGAGCCATGAGGTGTGTCGCCCGAGCGTAATCCTCAGTCTGCAGTAGCCCATCAATAATCACCGGTTGGAAGCTGGTCTCCGCTACCGCGTCCTCCTCGAAGCTCACGAACGGCCGGAACCGGTCGGGCAGGCCGTAGACGACCCACTGCCCAGCTCCCTGGCCGGCCTCCTCGCGGAGTTGTTCCAGACTCTTGCGTACGTCGACCGGCGCGCGCAGCTCGGCCAGCAGGCACACCAGGTCCGATTTACTGATCTTGGTCTTGCCGCGCTCCCAGTTGACCAGGGTGGCATGGCTGCGGCCGATTGACTCCCCGACATCGGTCTGGGTACGACCAGTTGCCTCACGCAACCGCCGCAACTCCGCACCCAACCGCCGCAGCGGCGCCGACAAGCCAGCCATACCCCCGCACCTCTCCGTCACCAGGAAAGCAGAGATCTTACATGTGTGAATCTGATATCAAAGATCACCCGATCCGTGGCTTACGATCTTTCATGTCAATGTTTAGTGTTCGCTTTTAACGTTGGGAGATCATAGTCACATCGCTGGAAGGACCGCGTCATGACGACAACCGAAACGCCGCTCTGCGATGAGCCAGAGTTCGCCGCCCTAGCTGAGGGACTGGTAGCAGACTTCGCGCCGCGCCTGTTCGCGCTGCTCGAGGAGGAGGGCGAGCGGGTCGACGGGAGCATCTTCGCCTGGGGCATGGCGTTCGAGGATCACGCCGAGGTGGTCGGGGCCTGCGGAACGTTCCGCGGCAGCTTCTGCTCGGCAGACAGCGCCCGCGAGCTGTTCTCTCACCGCGGAAAGATGCGCCTGATCTGGTACAACCCCGATGCGGCCACCCCTGATGACGAAGCAGCCTGACTGATGTAGACGAACCTGGCGTCGACCAAACTGGGAGTCGCGGAGCGGGCGCGGGGGGGAGGAGAGAGAAAGAGGAGGATCTCCCTCCGCGCGTGGTGATCGCGGGGTCGTCGGGTCTGATCGGTACCTCGCTGGTGTCACTGCTGCGCTGACCATGACGTGCTGTGGCTGTGGCTGACGCGCAGGTCACCGCGTGCCCGGACGAGCGCGCCTGGAGCCAACAGAGGCGACCATGGGCTTCGGCACCCTGGAAGGTGCCGAAGCCGCTCGATTCATCAACACTGTAGTTCGGGATGACAAGGCGGTCTCAGGTGACAGGGAACCTACCCCACCCCTGTCGCCTCCATCGCGTAAGCAGCATGCCACTCTGAGTGAGTGGGAACCAATGACAGTGGCTCGTTCTGGAAGTCATCAGCAGGAGTGGCGATCGTAGGCATCGCCACAGTGATCGGCACGCTGGTCACCTTGGGAGATCGGCTGTTCCCCTCGGATACCACATCC
>JBOHFW010000010.1:0-10179 GCA_050699835.1 Pseudonocardiaceae bacterium
CCGAACACCCGTGCGGCGGTGGCGGCGAGGAAGTCGTACCCCCAGGTGAACGACTCGATCAGCGCGGTGTCGTCGGACAGATGCGCCATGATCCGCATCTCGATCTGGCTGTAGTCCGCTGTCATCAGCTCCGAGAAGCCGGGACCGACCACGAACGCCTTCCGGATCCGGCGCCCGGATTCGGTGCGGATCGGGATGTTCTGCAGGTTCGGTTCGGTGGAGGACAGCCGCCCTGTCGCGGCGATGGTTTGGTTGTAGGTGGTGTGGATCCGTCCGTCGTCGACCACGGCCTTGAGTAGCCCATCCACCGTGGTCTTCAGCCGGGTCGCGTCGCGATGCACCAGCAGGTACGCCAAGAACGGGTGCTGGGTCGACTCGTAGAGCGTCTGCAGCGCATCGGCGTCGGTGGTGTAACCGGTCTTGGTCCGCTTGGTCTTGGGCATACCCAACTCGTCGAATAGCACCACCTGAAGCTGCTTGGGTGAGCCCAGATTCACCTCGCGGCCGATCACCCCGTAGCAGTCCTGCTCGGCCTGCTTCACCGCGGCTGCGAAGCCGACCTCCAGCTCGGCCAGCACGTCACCGTCCACGGCGATGCCGGCGGCTTCCAGCTCGGCCAGCTCGGCCAGCAGGGGCAGCTCCAGCTCAGCTAGCAAAGGCCGACTGGCTATCCGGTCCAGCTCCGTGTCCAAAGCGTCCGCCAGCTCGGCGACGGCGCGGGCCCGAAGGATCTCCTCGGCGACTCGGGCGGCAGTGTCCTCGTCTTCGAACAGGCTCGGCTGGGCGGCGTCGCCGGATTCCATCCGCAGCTCCCGCTGCAGATAACGCAGCACCAGGTCGGCGAGGTCGAACGACCGCTGGCCGGGACGGACCAGGTAAGCGGCCAGGGCGGTGTCGCTGGTGAGCCCCGCCAGGGTGACCCCGCGCCCTCGCAATGCGTGCAGCAGCGGCTTGGCGTCATGCGCGGCCTTGGGCACGGCCGGGTCGGCCAGCCACTGGGCCAGCGCCTGCTCGTCCTCGGGGGTCAACGTGCGGGGATCGAGATAGCCGCCCTCACCGTCGGGGGCGGCCAGGGCCAGGCTCTCCAGATCACCGGTGCCCCGCGCCCAGCTACCGCGGAAGGCGAGCCCGGTCCGGCGCCCGTCCCTGGCGTGCGCGTCCAGCCAGGCAGCCAGCGCACCTGCTGCGATCATCCCGCCGCGCACCTCGAAGCCCTCCTCGGCCTCGGGTTCGGGGGCGCTCAATGTGGCGAACAACCGGTCCCGCAGCACCCGGAATTCCAGCTCGTCGAACAGCCGGTGCACCGCATCGCGATCCCATGGTTTGAGCGCCAGATCAGCTGGTTGCTCGGGGATGTCGACGTTCCGGACCAGCTCGGTGAGCTGGCGGTTGAGCAGCACCGCAGCGAGGTTCTCCCGCAACGCGTCGCCGGCCTTGCCCTTGACCTCGTCCACCCGGTCGATCAGAGCATCCAGCGAGCCGAACTCCCGGACCCACCTCGCTGCGGTCTTTTCTCCCACGCCCGGGATACCGGGCAGGTTGTCGGAGGGATCGCCCCGTAGCGCGGCGTAGTCCGGGTACTGCTGCGGGGTCAGGCCGTAACGCTCGGCGACCTCCGCGGGGGTGAACCGGGTCAGGTCCGAGACCCCCTTGCGCGGGTAGAGCACCGTCACCTGGTCACTGACCAGCTGCAACGCGTCCCGATCTCCGGTGCAGACCAGCACCTGAAAGCCTTCGGGCTCGGCCCGCGTGACCAGGGTAGCGATCAGGTCGTCGGCCTCGTAGTTGTCTTTGGTGAGTACCGGGATGCCCAGGGTGCCCAGCACGTCATGGATCAGCGACACCTGGCCGCGGAACTCATCAGGTGTGGTGCTGCGGTTGGCCTTGTAGGGCGCGTAGGCCTCCGCGCGGAAGGTCTTGCGTGAGACGTCGAACGCCGCGGCGACGTGGCTGGGTTGCTCGTCGCGGAGCAGGTTGATCAGCATTGAGGTGAAGCCGTACACCGCGTTAGTGGTCTGCCCGGTTGTGGTGCGGAAATTCTCCGCGGGCAGCGCGAAGAACGCCCGGTACGCCAGGGAGTGGCCATCAAGCAGGAGCAGCCGCGGAGGAGAAACCGTCACGGCCCGCGAGTCTAGGCCTTACCACCGACAACCTGGGCCTTACCACCGACAACCTGGGCCTGACCACCGACAGCCTGGGCCTGACCACCGACAGCCTGGTGCGTCAGCACCTACAGTGGGGTTGATCCTCGCCTGATCCGGCCCAGTTTTGATGGAGGTTGCTGCGTGGTTACCCCCGCCGTCCCGTTCGATGTCGATCCGGCTACCAGCGCGGTGCTGGCGGAAAGCTGACTTGCTTGCTGCGGGAAAGTCCTACCGAGTGATCATGACCGCCGCAGCGCAGGCATGACCCTGTGGCTGGGGTGCGCTGCCGATAGCTCACTATGAGCACTTGGTCTACCAGCGGGGGTTAAGCACCAGACTCCGCCTGCTGCCGCCGTCGATCCTGTGGAGGAGGAGAAACCCGCCTGTGCGTTCACCAGGCCTGGTCGGAACACCGTGTGGCGCGCGGTCCGCGGACGATCCCGGATCCACTCAGCGGGCCCCTGTGCTGCTGCTCGCGCTGTTGGTTGCACTGATCACCTTCATGATCGCGAGTGCCGCCCTGATCGGGTTGGCCGCTCCGGCGCTGGCCGGTCAGCCACCTCCTCCCGCCCCCGCGCCGTCCCAGCCGCCCTCATCCGAGCAGGAAGATCTACCGGTCAGCGGCACCCTGCGCAATGTCGATGGCACCCTGCTGGCCGGCGTGCGGGTGCAGGTCCTCGACGCCAGCGGCCAGCAGGTCGCCTCGACCACCTCGAACACCAGCGGCCGCTGGGAGCTGACCGTGCCCAGGCCCGGCCAGTACACCTTCCGGATCGATCAGCAATCCCTGCCTCGGGGCGTGCAAGTGCTCCAAGGGGAGGTGGTCCGCGAGGTGGTGCCTGGAACGGTGTCGCTGGTCGTGTTCCGGTTCGGTGCGCCGCGCGAAGGCCTGCAGAGCTCAGCGAGCGCTGTGGTCCTGCGGGTACTGGTGGACGGTATCCGATTCGGCCTGGTCATCGGGATCACCGGGGTCGGTCTGTCGCTGATCTTCGGGACCACCGGGCTGACCAACTTCGCGCACGGCGAACTGGTCACGATTGGCGCCGTGCTGGCCTGGACGATCAACGTCGCGGCTGGGCTGCAGCTGATCTGGGCCACCGTGCTGGCGATCATGATCGGCGCCGCGCTCGGTGCGGCCAATGACCTCGGTATCTGGCGGCCGATGCGCCGGCGCCGGGCCGGTCTCATCGCTCAACTGGTGATCTCCATCGGCCTGGCCCTCGCGCTGCGCTACCTGGTGCTGATCTACCTCGGCGGCCAGTCGGAGTCGTTCGCCGATTACACCAACCAGGTGGAGCGCAACTACGGGTTCATCAGCATCACCGACAAAGACCTCGCCACGATCGTGATCAGCCTAGTGGTCCTGGTCGGGATCGCGCTGCTGCTGCAGCGGACCCGGATCGGCAAGGCGATGCGGGCCGTATCCGACAATCGGGATCTGGCCGCCTCGTCGGGTATCAATGTCGAGCGCGTCGTGCTCTTCGTGTGGATCCTTGCTGGCGCGCTGGCGGTACTGGGCGGTGTGCTGTTCGGCCTGTCCGAGCTGAGCGGAACGGTACAGTACGAGATGGGCTTCAACCTGCTGCTGCTGATGTTCGCCGGGGTGATCCTTGGTGGGCTGGGCACTGCCTACGGCGCCCTGGTGGGCTGCCTGATGGTTGGCGTGCTGGTGCAGATCTCAGCCCAGATCATTCCGGTCGACCTGAAGTATCTGGGCGGGCTGGCGGTCCTCATCGTGATTCTGGTGATCAGGCCCCAGGGCCTGCTCGGCAGCCGCACGCGGATTGGATGAGCAGATGATCGACCTCCCGACCCTGCTTACCAACGGCATCGCCGCGCTGGTCGGCCCTTCAGCGATCTTCTTCGCCCTACTCGCGATCGGGCTGAACATCCATTTTGGTTACACTGGCCTGCTCAACTTCGGCCAGATCGGCTTCGCGCTGGTCGGCGGGTATGGCATGGGCATCGCGGTACTGCGCTTCGGCCTGCCGCTGTGGGCGGGAGTGCTGGTGGGGATGCTCGCCGGGGTCGTGCTCGCCTTGTTACTCGGGATCCCGACGCTGCGATTGCGTGCCGATTACCTGGCGATTGTCACCATCGCGGCCGCGGAGATCCTGCGGCTGATCACCCGGTCGACCTCGATGACCGACTTCTCCGGAGGAACGCAGGGACTCACCGGCTTCGGCGTGGGTTTCCGCCAACTCTCTCCGTTCGACAACGGCCGCTTCTACAGCTTCTTCGGAGTGCGGTTCCTGGGCCAGGACCTGTGGTCGATCTGCGTGGGTTGGGCGGTGGTCGGCGTGTCGCTGATCCTGGTGTTCCTCCTGGTGCGTAGCCCGTGGGGGCGGGTGCTCAAGGCGATCCGGGAGGACGAGGACGCCGCCAGGGCCTTGGGCAAGAACGTCTTCGTCTACAAGATGCAGGCGCTGGTGCTGGGTGGGGTGTTCGGCGCGGTCGGGGGGATCATGTTCGCGCTCACCACCCAGTCGCTGACACCGGATTTCTACTCGCCGCCGCAGACGTTCTTCGCCTATGCGGCGCTCATCATCGGTGGTGCCGGGCGGGTGTTCGGCCCGGTCGTCGGCTCGATGATCTTCTGGTTTGTGCTCTCCATCACCGACAATTTCCTGCGCCAGATCACCGCGGGGAGTAACCCGTTGATCCCCTTCATCGACAATCAGGATGTCGGTGCTATCCGGTTCGTCCTGGTCGGCGTGGGCCTGGCGCTGCTGATGGTGTTCCGACCGCAGGGCATCTTCGGTAAGAGGAGCGAGGTACTGCTCGATGCGCGCTGAGCATCCGTGTGCCGGAGTTGCCGCCGAACCGGGTGCCGGTAAGCCCGACCCGGTGCTGGTGATCGATTCGATCACTCGCACGTTCGGTGGCCTGCGCGCCGTTGACGTGACCCATTTGGAATTCCAGCGAGGCTGGATCACCGGGTTGATCGGCCCGAATGGGGCCGGAAAGACCACCCTGTTCAATCTGATCACCGGGTTCGATCGGCCGAACACCGGCCACTGGACCTTCGATGGCATGCCGCTGTCCCGGCTCGCCCCGCACCAGGTGGCCCGGCGCGGGGTGGTCCGCACTTTCCAGCTCACCAAGGCGCTCGCCAAGCTGACCGTGCTGGACAACATGCGCCTGGGCGCTCCGAAACAAAGCGGGGAGCGCTTCTTTGGTGCCCTGTTCAGCTCTTGGGGCCGCCAGGAGCGGGCCATTACCGCCAAGGCGATGGAATTGCTCACCAGGTTCCGGCTGGACGGCATGGCCGACGAACTGGCCGGTTGCCTGTCCGGTGGGCAGCGCAAGCTGTTGGAAATGGCCAGGGCCCTGATGATGGATCCGGTCGTGGTGATGCTCGACGAGCCGATGGCCGGGGTGAATCCCGCCCTCACCGAGAGCCTGCTGGAGCACGTCCGCTCGCTCCGCGACGACGGCATGACGGTGGTGTTCGTTGAGCACGACATGGACGTCATCCGGGATATCAGCGACTGGGTGGTGGTGATGGCACAGGGTCGGGTGATCGCCGAAGGACAGCCGGACGCGTTGTCGTCGAATAAGGCTGTCGTCGACGCGTACCTGGGTGCGCATCACGATCAGGCGCTGGAGTTTGACGCCCAGGGCAATCCGGTGGGGCAGACAGCGGTGCTCGTCGCTGGGATCGAGAAGGAGCTCGAGGCAGCCATCGAACGCGGTGAGGACTTGTCAGCGTGAGCGCACCGGCGAACAGTGGCCCGGATGGTAATAGCGTGGCAGGTAACCGATTGTCCGCTGCCGAGCTCGCCGCGACCCCGCAGCGGCATCGGGAGCTGGCACGGGGCGCATTGTTACGAGCCGACGACCTGGTGGCCGGTTACCTACCTGGGGTCAACATCCTGCAGGAGTGCAATTTCTTCCTTCGCGAAGGTGAGATTGTCGGCATCATCGGGCCCAACGGTGCGGGTAAATCGACATTGCTCAAAGCGATGTTCGGGCTTATTCCGGTGCGTGGCGGCACGGTGACGTTGCGCGATGCCGACGTGACGTCGGCCAAGGCGCACACACTGGTCACCAAAGGCGTGGGTTATGTGCCGCAGACCAACAACGTGTTCCCCTCGCTGAGTATCGAAGAGAACATGCAGATGGGGGCGTACCTGCGGCCGCGTACTTTCAGCGCCAGGTTCGACGCGGTGTGCTCGCTGTTTCCGCTGCTGGGGGAGCGACGCAAGACCAAGGCCGGGGCGCTGTCCGGCGGCGAGCGGCAGATGGTCGCGATGGGCCGGGCCTTGATGATGGAGCCATCGGTCCTGCTGCTCGACGAGCCCTCGGCCGGATTGTCGCCGATGTTCGCTGACGAGGTCTTCGTGCGCTGCAAGAAGATCAACGCAGCTGGGGTGTCCATCGTGATGGTCGAGCAGAACGCCCGGCGCTGCCTGCAGGTCTGCGACCGAGGTTACGTGCTGGACCAAGGCCGCAACGCCTACACCGACACTGGCTCAGCCCTGATGACCGATCCCAAAGTCATCGACCTTTACCTAGGCACGCTCTCCGGCTCTCGCTAGCCGTCGTCGCGAGTTGAGCGCGCGGTACTAGCGGGCGCCCACAACGCGATACTGGACGTTGTTTCTCTCGAGCGTGTTCTGGGCGTTGAACTTGACGATCGCGTAGGAGCCTACGGTGCGCTCACCGGAGGCGGTGAAGTCCAGCGTGCCTGTGACGCCGTCGTAGTCGGGGTTACCACCGCTGTCGATGATGTCCCGGCATTGGCGGAAACTGATGCACTTCTCGCCGTCCTTGGTAATCCCGTTGATTTCCGAGGCGATGTCCACGCCCTTGGTGGACTTCGCCCGCTCGGCAGCCAGCGCGACGATGACGACGGCGTCGTAGGCCTCACCGGCGTAGTTGATATCCCCCAGCTGAGGGTTGTCGGCTTTCAGCCTTTGCTCGAACGCGGGGGAGAGCTTGGTCTCCGGTCTGGTGCCCTTCATGCCGTTGAGCAAACCAGGCGGCAGGCCCTCGCCCATCAAGTTGCTCATATTCCCATCGGTTCCGTACACGGGTTTCTGCGCGGGTCCAATCTTCACCTCGCTCATGCGAGTGAGGATCCTCCTCGACTCGTCGAAGCCGATCACCGCGATCGCGTCTGGGTTAAATTGCCGAATATTGTCGATCTCGGTGTTGTAGGACGCCGCATTCGGATCGTAGATGATCTGCTGGAGCTGGTCCTGCGGGATGCCGGCTTTAAACAGGTTCTCCACGGTGTTCTTGGCCAGGCCGCTGCCGTAAGGATCGTTACGAGCCAGCACGGAGACCCGCTGGGCGCCATCACCGGCGATCAGCGCCGCCAGGGCTTGCGCCTGCAAGAAGTCGGGCGGCGCGGTCCGGAAGTACAGGCCCTTGTCATCCCAGCAGGTGAACTCGTCGGAGGTGTTGGCCGGCGAGAACTCAACCACGCCGGCACCGGTGATCTTGTCGATAATCAGCTTGGTCACTCCGGAGGCGGCCGCGCCGACGATCACCTGTGCGCCCTCGTTGAGCTCACGGTCCACGGTCTGGTTCGCCGTGTCGGTCTTGTCGTCACCGGAATCGCCCGGGATATGGACGACCGGGTTACCCAGCACTCCGCCGGCCGCATTGATCTCCTTGACCGCCACGTTGACGGCAGCAAACTGGGGTGGACCCAGGATGGCCAGGCTGCCGGTCTCCGGCAGCACTGTGCCGATTTTCAATGGCGCGGTGAGCGGCTGCCCACTGGCTTTGGCTTGTGCGGGTTCACACGCCTTTGCCGCTGGACTATCGGTAGCCGGCTCCTGGGCCGTGGTGTTGCCCCCACCGCAGCCGGCCATCACGACCGACAGGGCACCGGCAAGGGCCGCCGCAAGGACAACGGTGCGCTGCGCCATGCATCTCTCCTCAGAACTGACGCCTGCTGCGGGCGGCCGGGGCCGGTGTCCCGCGATGTGATCGTCAGACCGTAATGCTGCCGGAGTCAGATGGGCAGGATAGATGGCTTGTCGTGACGAAGATGTGATGCTTAGGACAGGCTTTCCAGGACGGCCTGAGCCACTGCTTTCATGGTGGTCCTGCGATCCATCGCGCTGCGCTGGATCCAGCGGAAGGCCTCGGGCTCGGTGAGTCCGTGGCGAGCCATCAGCAGGCCCTTGGCGCGCTCCACCGTCTTACGGGTCTCCAGCCGATCGGTCAGTCCCGTTACCTCGTTCTCCAGCGCGACCAGCTCGCGGAAACGGGACACGGCGAGCTCCACCGCAGGCATCAGGTCTTTACGGCCGAACGGTTTCACCAGGTAGGCCATGGCACCGGCGTCGCGGGCCCGTTCGACCAGATCCCGCTGGCTGAACGCGGTGAGGATCACCACTGGTGCGATACGTCGCTCCGCGATGATCGACGCCGCGTCGATGCCGTCCATCCGAGGCATCTTCACATCCATGATCACCAGGTCGGGGCGCAGGACCTCGGCCTGCTCGACGGCCTGCTGGCCGTCAGCGGCCTCGCCGACCACGACGTAGCCCTCCTCGGAGAGCATCTCGACGAGGTCGAGGCGGATCAATGCCTCATCCTCAGCGACCAGCACCCGGTGCACGGTCACCGACTGGTCCGGCTCGGTCGGTATCACGCTCGCGTTGGCCTGCGGATTCACCTTCAGACCTCCGTCTCTCCTGGCTGTGCTTGGACCTCGCACGATAGCGATGCTGGGAGCCGAACGGGGCCATATTTTCGCCAGCTGTACAGTGATCCCGCCGACACCGTGACCCATCCGTGACGCTGCGAACACCTCGGCACCCAGGCGCTGCTAGCATCCGGGTGCTTCCATATGGAGCGATGTGCTGGCCGGGGTGGCGGAATAGGCATACGCGGGCGCCTCAAAAGCGTCTGTCCTTACGGACATGCGGGTTCGAGTCCCGCTCCCGGCACCACGAGTGACGACGGAGGGGTGCTGCTGCGGACCATCCGTCATTAGCGGCAAGATCGTAGGGCAGGAGAACCTGCGGCACCTGCCCACAGGGGCCTGATTGACCGTTGGGGAATTGCCGTGGGGGAGCTGTGACCATCGTTATACGCCAGCGCGAGCCGCTGAATCTGCATCAGGTGGACGACCGTTCATGCTTGACCTGTGTCGCTGCGAATCTGCTGTACGTGTTCGAGGTCACCGATACCCCGGACACGCAGTGGGTTGATCGCGAGGTCGGCCGGGAGCCAGGTCGTGGAGCACAACGCGCCGAGGCGAGGCGTTTCCTGCTCCGACAGGGCTTGTCCCTGCACGTGGTGTGCGCCTATGAGCCCGACCGGTTCCTGCAGAAGGGCATCGACTACCTGAGGCGCTATTACCACCAGGAGTGGGACCCGTCGTGGGAGGAGTACTGGACACGGCACCGGCTGGAGCGACACCGCCGCGAGTGTCTCGCGGCACAAGAGTTGAGCACCTTCGGCACCAGGATGCGGACTGAGCACCGCCCGCCCACGCTTGCCGACATCAGCAGCGCCCTGAGCCGCGGCGGCCTGGTGTGGATCTCGGTGGATAACGACCGGGGTGAGGTCGACTGTCACGCGGTCCTGGTTTACGGCCAGCAGGGCAACGTATTCGACGTCTACTCACCCGAGGTCTCCCGTAGCTGCCTACAGCGCTACCGCCACAGGCGACTGGACAAGATGTGGCTACGCAGCGAGGGCATGACCGCTGTGTGGCGCGGCGAGCCATACGTGGTGCAGGGGTGGCAATGACCACAGCCTTTCGATGCCCACCCGTGGATCTTGGGTATGGTTGGGTGACACCGGGAATGACCTCCAGACGGCGAGGAGGCACAAGCCAGCGTGGAGCAATGTGACCGGCGTGCCAAGGACTGATTCAAACCGGTTACCAAGATGGAGCGCCAATGCGGGTGTTGTTTTCGTCGACGTCCTGGCTCGGCCACGTACAGCCCATGCTGCCGCTGGCTGTCACGGCTCGTAACCGAGGGCATGAAGTGCTGTGGGCGACCGCGAAAGACGTCTGTTCGCGGGTCGAGGCGGCGGGCATCCCGACCGCGTTGGCCGGGAT
>JBOHFW010000011.1:0-5326 GCA_050699835.1 Pseudonocardiaceae bacterium
GCGTGAGCCGGTGCGCGGCCCTGGCGGCGGCGTCCGGGCGGGCGATGACCGGTGCCTGCGTACCGGCCACCGACCGGGCCGCCATCGCCTTGCTGGTCGCGCATGCGGCCGCGCGTTCCGCCGTTCCCGTCCTCGTCCTGCCCGCACCGACCGAGGGTGGCCCGGCGCTCGCCCCACCGCTGGAGCTGGACGGGGTGCCCGGGCCGGTCGTGGTCTGTGCGCCACCCGGGTCGGTGCGGCTCCAGGGACAGCGGCCGGTGCTCACCGTGCCGTTAGGCCCGATCCACCGTGACGATCACCGCACGGCCTGGCGGGCGGCACTTCCCGAGCTGGCCAACCTCGCGCCGCAGCTATCCATCCGGCACCCGCTCGACCCGGCCGTCACGGCTGAGGTGGCCGCAGACGTCCGCAGCCGCGGATGCCTGCCCGGCGACGACGGCACCGATCCGCGAGAGATTTCCAGCGCGGTGCGCAGCCGGGCCGGCGTCACGCTGCCCGCCGGCGTCGAGCTCGCCACGCCCTCGGTGCCGTGGCAGCGACTGGTGCTCCCCACCGAGCCAGCCAGCCAGCTGCGCGATGCCGTCGACCGGTTGCGCCACGAACCGCTCGTCCTGCACGACTGGGGATTTCTGGACGGCGCGCGCGCCGGGCGGGGCGTCCGGCTGCTGTTTACCGGACCACCCGGCACCGGCAAGTCACTCGCGGCCGAGGTCGTCGCGACCGCCGTCGAGACAGACTTGCTCGTGGTCGACGTGTCCCGGGTGGTGTCGAAGTGGATCGGCGAGACCGAGAAGAACCTCGCCGCCATCTTCGACGCCGCGGAGCGCACCCAGGCAGTGTTATTTCTCGATGAGGCCGACGCCCTCTTCGGCATGCGCACAGAGATCTCCGACGCGCACGACCGCTATGCCAACCTCGAGACCGCCTACCTGCTGCAGCGGCTGGACCGTTTTGACGGGTTCGCGGTGCTGGCCACCAACCTGCGGCAGAACATCGACCCGGCGTTTCTGCGCAGGATGGACTTCGTCATCGAGTTCACCGTCCCCGACGAGATGCGCCGGCGGCAGCTGTGGCAGCTGCACCTACCGCCGCAGGCGGCTCTGGCGCGCGACGTCGACATCGACGTGCTGGCCCGGCTGTATCCCGTGGCCGGCGGTTGGATCCGTAACGCCGCCATCGCGGCCGCCTTTCTCGCTGCCCCGAACGATGGGCCGATCTGCCAGCGGCACCTCGTGCAGGCGATGCGCCGCGAGTACGCGAAGGCGGCGCGACCATTTCCGGATGCGCCGGTCCTCGTGGCTGGACCGGTCGGCGGAGTAAATCAGGAGACGACATGACCGCAGTCGAACACACCGAGACCGGCCGACCGTACTGCTGCGACGAGGACCTGCCGGTCGATCCGTTCTTGGCGCTTCGAGTCGCCTACGGGATGCTGCTGGGAGAGGACGACTTCCGCGCGCTGATGGGCAATCCGCGCGGTAAGCAGATGCTGCACAACGCGTGGCTGCACGGCTCCGGCGTGGTGTGGGGCTACGGGGTGCGTCTTGAGTGCACCAGCCGGCTCCGGGTGACTCCGGGATTGGCAGTCGACGGGTTGGGGCGCGAGCTCGTGCTCGAGGCCGAGTGGTGCGGCGACATCGAGGAGCTGCTGGACCGCACCGGGTCGGAGTATGGCGAGCGCGAGTTGACCCTCTGCCTGGTCGCGGTGTTCGACACCTGCCGCACCGCTCCGGTGCCGGCACTTGCCGACCCGTGCGATCTGTCCCGCAAGCACACTGACTTCTCCCGGGTCCTGGAGACCGTCCGCCTGGAGCTTCGGAAGGGCGCCTGCCCGGCGCCGGCCGACCCCGGGCCCTATCACCGGCTCAGGGTGCTGCTCGGGCTCGACCCGGTCGGCGAGAACGACCCGGCTGGAACGCAGGCTTACAAGTGGGCATGCACGATCGCGCAGAAGCCGACGAACGAACGGGCCGCTGAGTTACTGCGGGCCTTCCGCGTTCTGGCCGCGTACGACGTCATCGATCTGGCACCGGACATGCAGGAGGGCGACGTCTGCCCATCGCTGTTCCCGGTGGCGCAGGACGATGCGCCGGTCCCGCTGGCGACGGTGACCGTCACGGTGCGCGGCACCGGGTCGGGCACCGAGATCGTGTCGGCCGACGTGGACCCGACAGTGCGCCGCAGCCTGGTCGCGACCGGCACGATCCAGGAGCTGACCTGCGGGTTGGCTCCAGGGGTTCTCGGCGTTGGGACCGAGCAGGACGCCGGTGGTCCCAGGGTCATCCCCGAGTCGGTGTCCTGGCCGGACCCGGCCAACCGGCTCCGGTTCACCGTGACCGGACCGCTCCTTGAGGGCTCCCTGCGGGACCACCCGATCGTGGTGACCTCGCTGTCGGAGCGGGGGTGGGTACGCGAGGACATCGAGCGGATCAGCTACGACGCAGAGGGTTGCACCGTCACCGTGGTGCTGCATGACCCGCCCGCCTACGACCTGGTCCGGGTCATCGTCCGGGGTACCGGCCCGACTCCGGTCTTCGGCGCTAACCGCGTCCCGCTGGCCGGACTGGTCGGCGGCCCGCCGGGGAGCAGGCACGACGGCCACGACGCCGTGCTCACCACCACAACCATCGACCGGAGGGCGGCGGACTAAATGGCCTCCTCGACTCCCGCGACCGGAACGACCAGCCCGGCACCGGCTGGGGCGGCGATCGCCCGGCTGCATCCCTTCGACGGGTTGTTCCTCCGAGCCGAGCATCTGAACCGGATGCAGGACTACACCCGCGAGCTCACTCGCGCGCTGGGCCAGAGCGGCGGACCCGGAGTGGTGCACGGCTACCACGTCGGGCTGCGAGACGGCGCCCTCGAGGTGTCACCGGGACTGGCGATCGATCCGGCCGGCCGGCCCCTACTCATGACGACAAGCCAGCGCCGCAGGCTCGATGATCTCACCGAGACCGATCTGTGGGTGATCGAGCTGGTCGGCGAGGACGTGCCATTCGGTGACGAGGAGGTCTACGGCGCGTTGTGCGACGACCCGTGCGCGGGTGGCACATCCACACGGCCGTACATCGGCGAGCGGGTTGCCGTCCACCTGCGTCCGGACAGCCTCGCTATCGATGGGGGAGTGGCGCTGGAGCGCCGGTCCAGGGTGGCGTCGGCCTGGTTCGAGCGGGAGCGGATCGAAGCCGCCGCACTGCTGCCCACATCAGAGCGCGATGCGCCAAAGGTTGCTGATTTCGATTTGGCGTCCTGGGACAAGCCGACCGAGCTTGCGGGAGGCGACGCGGTACCCATCGGGGTCCTGCTGCGTACCTCCGTGGGGTGGAACATCGACGCGTGGATCGCGCGACGTGACCGGATCGAGACGCCACCGCGGCGAGCCTGGCAGCAGCGTCTGGGGATGCGGCCGCTGGATGTGTTCCTCGCGCAGGTCCTGCAGTTCCAGGTGCACCTCGCAAGCCGGTGGCCGCAGGCGTCGGCTGCCCTGGTGGGCCTGGCCCAGGCCCAGTTAGCCGTCTTCAAGCTAGACGAGGCAGCCGAGCAATTGCGTCACCGGCGAACGAAGGCCGCCCTGGAGCATGTGACCGCCGCATCGTCAGCGCTGCAGGGCGTTCTCGCAGGGGGCACGAGCCTGGTCGGCTACGGTTTCCTCGAATTGCCGCCAGCAGGGTATCTGCCGCGCAGCGGCCGGTGGCCGCTCGAAGTCGAGCTGCGCGGCATGTTCGGTGCGCACGTCACACTGCGTTTCTGCACCTGCCGGGCGGACTACGTGGCGCACGCGGTCGAGCAGGCACAGCACCTCGATCGCATCCCGCTCACCGCACGCGGTCCCTCCCAGCCTCAGGTCGACATCCTCGTGCCGGACGGCATGCGGAGCTCTGACGGCACTCTCACGACCGAGCACAACTGGGTCGCCTTCCACCGCTGTCGCGAGCGTGACTGCACCGGCCCGGTGCAGCGGGAATCCGTCGACGTATACCGGTACCGGACCGATAATCCGGAACGCTACGACAACGTTCTTCAGAATCACATGCGGGACATCGAACCAGAGGCAACGGCCACGGCCACCTTCGCCGCCGACCCTACGGCCTTCCCGGCGCCAGATGTGCAGCCGTCCATAGCGGATTGGGTCACTGATGCCAGCCGAGTGACCCTGCTCGCGCTGGCGCAGACGCAGGAGCGGCGTACCCTCGCTGGCCTGCGTGCCGCATCGCTGGGGTCGATCCTCAGTTCGCCAGTCCCCGTTGGAGGCCCGATTACGGCCGTCGCGCAGACCGAGGCGATCTACGTCGTTGTTCTCGTCCCAACGGTGCTTCCTGAAGGCCCCATTTCATAACGAAACCTCGGTGTTACGGCCGGGTGACGATCAACTGGCACGATCTTCCTCGTGTCGAATGGGTCGCCGCCCCCATACCGGCTTGTGTATTTTTCGGATCGAGCCGCAGGACATTTCATGGTTACCGTGCGCTAATTGATCAGGTTTCGGTGCCGAGACTGTCGATGTGGACGCCCTGAACACTCAGATCCAGCTCTACCTCGTCCTGCTCGCCGGGTTTCGCTGGTGGCGTAATCCTGGTCGTGGGATTGTTCCTGGGTTGGTGGGATTGGGTGGCCGAGATTGTCAGACCTGGGTTATAGCTTTCGGGGTGTGACGGTACGGCAGCTGATCCCGCCGGGCCTGGCCGAGATGGCACCGGGTCCGGAGTTGAGTGTGCTGCTGGCCGGGATCGACCTGCACGCCCTGACCGGTGATGACGCGGTGGAGGTATTGCAGGCGCGGGCCCGGCAGTTATCCCATGAGCAGGCCCGACTACTGGCCACCATGGTGGAAATCGGGTTATGCGACCCCGACGCCGGTGCTGGTCAGGTGGCCCGGCTGACGGAGCCGCCGTGGTATGCCGCGGATGAGATCCGGGCCGCGCTGTCCTGGACCCGCCGCACCGCCGACCGCGAACTGCTCTTCGCCGAAACCCTGGTGCTGCGCATGCCCGCCGTGTTCACCGCCCTGGACAGCGGGAAGATCGACCGGAACAAGGCCTGGGTGTTCGCTGACCTGTGCGCGGAGTTGACGCTTGAGCAGACCGAGGTGGTCTGCACCCGGCTGCTGCCCCACGCCGGTGGGTTGACCACCGGGGAACTCGCCGCGCGGATCAAGAAATTGGCCCTCGCGTTGGATCCGGACTGGGCCGCCCGCCGCTACGCCAGTGCGGTGCGGGAGCGCAATGTGATCGGATACTTGGATCCCGATGGCACCGCAACCGTGACCGGCACCGGACTGCCCGTGGACCAAGCCGCCGCCGCGTGTGCCCGGGTCGAGGAGCTGGCC
>JBOHFW010000012.1:0-5168 GCA_050699835.1 Pseudonocardiaceae bacterium
GCGTCATCGTGATCGGTGGAACCAGACGATATGACCTTCACGGCGGGTTCATCGGGCTGATGAACGTGCCGCTGCGAGTGCTGATGATGTCTGCGTGACGAGCGCCGGATCCGGCAGGAGGACAGTCACGTGCCATGGCAGTTCGGCGAGAACCTCGGCGGCGGTCATTCGGGCGCCAAGCAGCCCACCGGTGAGTGCTGCCACGGTATCGGTGTCGCCGCCCAGCCGCACCGCGTGAATGAGCCCGTCACGCAGTGACGACGCCCGTTCTGCGCAGGCCAGGACCGCGGTTACCGTCTCGGCTGGATCGAGGCTGATGCCTTGCTTAGGGGGCTGCCAGCTCCCGGTAGCCAGCGAAGCGAGCATGGTGCCCAGTCGCTCGCTCGCTTGACACGCCACTCTCGCTTGGGCCTCTTCTGTGATCGCGGCATCGAGCAGCTGCCGACCGGACGCACCTTCCAGCGACCACGAGGCGCATGCCGCAACCACACACGCCGCACACTGCGCGTCCGCGTCAGGATGGGTGGCCCGCGTCAGCTCGATCGTCAGACGTCGACACCGCTCCGGGTCTTCCCGCGGAGTGGCCCAGCCCACCGGCAATGCCCGCATCGGTGCGCCATTGGTGGTCCCGCCGCTGGACGGAGGCTCGCCGGTCGCCGTGAAATATCTGATCGCGCTGGTGGTGGAGGGCCCCAGCCCATTGATCGATCTAGCCGCCGCGGCCAGCGTCTGCAGGAATACGCGGGCATTTCCGGCGCCGTTGCGCTCGGCGAGATGCTGGGCGACCAGCAACGTCAAGGCGGTGTCGTCAGAGGTCGCACCGCGGGCCCATCCGGTGCGGGCAGGCAACGCTTCGATCTCCGCCGTGCTGGTCTGGGCAGGCGGTAGGCCTTCCCACGGTAGTCCGAGCGCATCTCCACAGGCATAGGCGGTCAGCGCTCCGGCGATTCGTTCCGTCAGTGGGGTTGCCCGCTGGGTCACTGGACGAAGCCGATGTCGGTATAGATCGGGTCGGAAATGCCCAACGCTCCAATGTTTGCCATACCCGTGCGGACTCCCCAGACATCGGGTCGCTGGTAGAGCACCAGTGAGTGCCCGGTGCGCCAGATCTCCTGATCGATCTGGTTGCCTAGCTGGATCTTGCGCGCCGGGTCGAACTCACCGCTCGCTTGTACGTACAGCTTGTTGATGGTGTCGTTACCGATTCCACCATAGTTCTGCTGAATGTCCTCGCGCGTGCTGTAAATAGAGCTGCTGGTCGTGACCGGGAAGGGCACCGAGTTCCACGCGAACACTGCGATATCGAAGGCGGCGGGAGTGATGTGTTTCTCGAAGAAATCGCTCTGCGGCGCCGGTATAATGTCAACTTTCACGCCGATCGCGCCGAGAAACTGTTGTACCTGGCGGGCCACCTGGTCGCTTGCCGGGTTCTGGGCCTGGATCAGGTTCCGTAGCACGAGCTCCTTGCCGTTCTTGCTCCTGATTCCCTGACCTTGCCGGGTCCAGCCCAGGGAATCGAGCATCTGCGATGCTTCGGCCGGGTTGTAGGCGACGACCTGAGAATTGTCCTGGTAGCCAGCTGCTCCTTCCACGTATATGTGGTTACCCAGCGGTTTGGAACCGGGTATGATCTGGCCGATCAGCGCCCGTGTGATGGCTTCCCGGTTGATCCCCTTCTGGATCGCTATGCGCAATTGCTGATCGGCCAGGATGGCACCGGGGCGGCCATTGAACGTTATGTGGGTATAGATTGGTGCCCGCGCTTTGCGTACCGTCACCCCTGGAGTGCTCAGTGCCCTGGTGTAGGCGTTCACGTCGCTGCCGACGTTGACGTAGTCGGTCTCCTTGTTGGCCAGCGAGTCGAACTGCGACACTCTGGGGATGGCGAGAAAGATGATCTGGTCCAGCCGGGGTTTGGTGCCCCACCACTTCTCATCTCGCACCATCGTGATCGTCTTTGCGGTCCGGTCGATCTGCCCGACCTTGAATGGCCCAGCGGTCAGCGGGAATCCTTGTTTCCAGCCTTGGTTGAACACCTCCGGATTCGTGTTGGTGGAGGCTGGGTAGAGTGGGTCAAAGATGGTTTGCCAATCGGCGAACGGAGTCGCGAAGGTGACGACAGCCTGTTTGTCGGACGTCCCGCGTTCGACCGACGCGATATCTTTGTAACCCGTATTGCTGGCGATCTGAAATTCCTTGTTGCTGCCGCTGAGAGCCTGCCACTGGACGCGGAAGTCTTGCCAGGTCATCGGCGTGCCGTCGCTCCAGGTGGCCTCCGCACGCAAGGTATAGGTCACCACCTGCGGGTTGGTGCTGTCGAGCGTGGCCGAGGTGAGGTAGTGCTCATTCATCTTCACCGTGCCATCAGGCTGGGCAAGCCAGAGGCGCGGGATGGCGCTGAAGACCACCCGATTGTTGTTGAGCTCCGCCCCGTCGACGTGGTTGTAGTTGAAGTTGACCGGTAGCAGGTCGAGCGCCCACCGGAAGGTGCCGCCGTCGCGTAACTGTTGTGCCGGTAGCGCCCCGATGTCGATGTTGCCGATCGGCGCGCCCGCTCCGGTCGCGCCGCCCCCGCCGCAGCTCACCAGCGCTGTCACCATCGTCAACACCGCGACCAGCACACCCAGTAGCCGCTGTCTCATCCACGCTCCCCTTCATTGATCGTCAGTGGCACTCGCAGGCCCGGTCACAGCACGGCGTGCGCCGTGGCGTAGTGGCAGGCCGACTCATGCCCCGCCTCGCCCCGCTGCTCCCGAACCGGCTCCTCCTGCTCGCAGCGTGCGCGCAGCTCGGGGGTCAGGGCGGCGTAGCGGAAGCACCGGGTACGGAACCGGCATCCTGAGGGCACCTCGGCCGGACTGGGCAGATCCCCGGTCAGCAGGATCCGTTCCCGGGCGCGCTCCTTGGCTGGGTCCGGGATCGGGATCGCCGAGAGCAGGGCCTGAGTGTAGGGATGCTGCGGTGCCTGGTACACCGCGTCCACCGGCCCGAGCTCGACGATTCTGCCCAGATACATCACCGCGACCCGATCAGCGATGTGCCGGACCACGGCGAGGTCGTGCGCGACGAACAGCAGCGCCAAACCGAGCCGAGCCTGCAGCTCCTCGAGCAGGTTCAGTACGCCGGCCTGGATGGAGACGTCCAGCGCGGAGACCGGTTCGTCGAGCACGAGCACCTTGGGCTCCAGGGCCAACGCGCGGGCGATGCCGATGCGCTGGCGCTGCCCGCCGGAGAACTCCGCGGGGTAACGACTGGCGTGTTCTGGACCCATTCCCACCATGCTCAGCAACTCCGGAACCCGGCGCCGGATCTCTTCTGCCGGCACGCGATGAGCCTGCAGCGGCTCCGCGAGCAGGTCGAACACTGGCAGCCGCGGGTCCAGCGCGGCGATCGGGTCCTGGAACACCACCTGCAGCTCCCGGCGCAGTCGCATCCGCCGCCGCCGGTCCAGCGTGGAGACGTCGGTGCCGAGCACCTCGATCCGCCCCCGTGCCGGTGCGGTGAGGTTGAGGATCTCCATCAGGGCGCTGGTCTTGCCGCACCCAGACTCGCCGACCAATCCGAGCGTCTCCCGCTCACGCAGCTCAAAGGAGATGTCGTCGACGGCCCGCACCGTGCCCACCTGCCGCCGCAGGATCGTCCCCTTCCGCACCGGGTAGTGCCGCACCAGGTGCTCCACCCGCAACACCTCCCCGCGTTCTGGGGACAGACTGCAGTAATTCCGGCCCGGATTAGTGCGTTCTGTCCCCAGAACGTTGGGAGGTTCGGCGGTGCGGTGGCAGGCGCACTGGTGGGACTCGGAGACGGGGGTGAGGGTGGGTTCGGTGTGACGGCAGTGGTCGATCACGGACGGGCAGCGGGGAGCGAACGGGCAACCGGAACCGAGCTCGACCAGCGACGGGGGTTGGCCCTCGATCGGCACCAGGGTTACCCGCTCGGTGTCCACCCGGGGGATGGCGGCGAGCAGACCCCGGGTGTAGGGCATCCCGGGACGGTAAAAGACGTCCTCCACCGGACCGGTCTCCACGGTGCGCCCGGCGTACATCACCTGTACCCGGTCGGCAAACCCGGCGACCACCCCGAGGTCATGGGTGATGAGCACGATCGCAGCACCGGTCATCTCCCGGGCGGAGGCCAGCACAGCCAGCACCTGGGCCTGCACGGTGACGTCCAGCGCGGTGGTGGGCTCGTCGGCGATGATCAGGTCCGGGTCGTTGGCGATGGCCATCGCGATCACGACCCGTTGCCGCATGCCACCGGAGAACTCGTGCGGGAAGCTGTCCGCGCGCTGCGCCGGATTCGGGATGCCGACCAGGTCGAGCAGCTTCACGGCCCGGGCCCGAGCCGCCTGCCGCGAGGGCGCGCCGTGCACCAGCAGCGCCTCGGCCACCTGGTCGCCCACGGTGTAGACCGGAGTGAGCGCGGACAGCGGATCCTGGAAGATCATGGCGATGTGCCGGCCGCGGATCTGGGACAGCTCGACATCCGAGCGTCCCATCAGCTCGCGGCCCTGGAAGCGGATCGACCCGGTGACCTTGGCCTGCGGTGGGAGCAGCCCCATGACGGCCAACGAGGACACCGATTTCCCGGACCCGGACTCGCCCACGATCCCCAGTACCTCACCCGCCTGGACCTGGTAGTTCAGCCCGCGCACCGCGTTGACCCAGCCCTGCTCCGAGGGGAAGGACACCGTGAGGTCACTGACTGACAGCACTGGCTCAGTCATGAGCGCACGCCTCCGAAGCGCCGCCGGCTTCCGCGGGTGGCGTTCGGGTCGAGCGCGTCGCGCAACCCGTCGCCGACGAAGTTCACCGACAGCACGGTGAGTGCCAGCAGCCCCCCGGAGAACATGAACAGCCAGGGAAAGGTGAGTGCGGAGTTCGTGCCGTAGGCGATCAGTGTGCCGAGCGAGACGTCCGGTGGTTGCACCCCGAAGCCCAGGAAGCTCAGCCCTGTCTCGGTCAGGATCGCGCCTCCCACGGTGATGGTCGCGTCGATGATCAGCAGTGAGGCCATGTTCGGCATGATGTGCCGGGTGATGATCCGCCATGGCGGCACTCCCATGAAGCGGGCCGCCTGCACGAACTCCCGCTCCCGTAACGAGAGCGTCAGCCCCCGCACGATCCGGGCCGTGATCATCCACGAGAAGAGCGCCAGCAGGCCCACGA
>JBOHFW010000013.1:0-5445 GCA_050699835.1 Pseudonocardiaceae bacterium
CCGTTGCGCCGCCGCAACCGAGCGCGAGCGACCCCGGTCCTGGTGGCGGCATCAGGATCGGACTGACCGTTACCGGGCTGCTGGGTCTGGGCGTGCTGGCGGGGCTCACGCCGATGGGGGTACGCGAGGCTCGTCGGCGGCGGCGGTCACATCTGGTTGACCTCGGCGGGCCGCAAGCGGTCTCAGCCGCGTGGGAGGAGGTACTGGCCGAGTCCGCAGACCGCGGGGTGGTGCCTCCTGTTGGCGAGACCGTACGAGCGAGGGCGCAGCGGTTGGTCCACAAGCATGGTCTGGATGAGCCCGGCCGAACCGGGCTGGGCCTCCTGGTCGGTGCGGTGGAACAAAGCTGGTATGCCGGTGGCTCTCACCCAGGTGGCACCGCGCCAACAGGCGCCAAGCACGGCAGCGCGGATCGAGACCTTCGCGCTGCCATGGACGCTGTGCTCGCCAGCATGGCGCGGAACGCACCGTTAACCTGGACGACCCGCGTGCTACCCCGCTCGGTACTACCCCGAGCCTGGCAGCGGCAGGACGGCTAGTGCTCCTCGAAGCGGCGACGGAACCGCTGTTCCATCCGCTGAGCTAGGGTGCTGCGATTGTGGCCGGGTGCGGACCGATCCGACGATCCCCCGCATCTGCCGTCACCCGCAGGGCGGCGAGAGAAGATCGCGACGATGGCACCGGCAAACATCACCAAAAAACCGAAGACGCTGATGAACGGGACTCCGGCCAAGCGGTAAGGGAGCACGATACCAGCGACGAGAAGCAGCAGACCCAGCACGAACAGCGCGATACCCTGGATTCGGCGGCGGTGGGACAGGCTGCGCATCCGGGCACCCCGGACGTTAGACGCGAACTTAGGGTCCTCTGCATAGAGCGCGCGCTCGATCTGGTCGAGCAGACGCTGCTCGTGCTCGGAGAGTGGCATCGCTCCTCCTCCGGCACTCCGGTTGTGGACATAGTACGCGACCCCAACGGTACCTGTAGCTACGAGACAGCCACCGTGGGCTCCTGCGTTGAGGATACGAGCCCGCGGCGGTATGGACTAGCCGATCTCGTTACCCGATTCAGGGGAGAGCTGAGATTCACCGCGATCGGACCACCCGGGAGAGTCAATCCCAGGAGCGTCACGCCCAGAGATGTCACGCCCAGAGATGTCAGGCCCAGAGATGTCAGGCCCAGAGATGTCAAGCAGAGCGGCGGGGCGCACAGCGGCGCTGCCGAACCGGGATCGTGCGGCATCCGCGGCACGTTCGGCGTCTGACCAGTGGGCTGTGGCGCTGCCGCCGTCCAGGGTGAGCTGCTCACCCAGCACCCCACGGATCAGCTGTTCCACCCGCACTCCCAGCAGCCGGACCGGCATCCCCGGGGGCAGGTGAGCATCCATCAGCTCGGCGGCCACCGCGTACACCGCATGCGCGGAATCGGTCGGATCGGCCACAGTTCGGGAGCGGGTGATGGTGGTGAAGTCGGAGTAGCGAACCTTCAGCGCGATGGTGCGCCCCCGCAGGCCGCGGCGGCGTAACGTGGCCGTGGCGCGCTCGACCAGCCGGAGCAGCTCACGCCGCAACACCACCCGGTCGGCCACATCGTGGGCGAAGGTCTCCTCGGCTCCCACTGACTTCTCGACCAGGTCGGGCACCACCCGCCGATCGTCTCGGCCGTTGGCGAGCTCGTGCAGGTGCTGGGCGCTGGCGGCCCCCACGGCGCGGCGCAACGCTGGCAGTGGTGTGCCCGCCACGTCGGCCACTGTCGTGCACCCCAACCGGCGCAGCGCCTGGGCAGTGCGCGGACCCACGCCCCACAATGCGGACAGCGGCAACGGATGCAGGAACTCAAGGACGCCGTCAGCGGGCACCACCAGCAGTCCATCCGGCTTAGCGAGCCCGGAGGCAAGCTTGGCAAGGAACTTGCTCGGCGCTACGCCTACCGAACAGCTCACCCGGTGCGCGTCGTAGACCTGCCCGCGGATCCATTCTCCGATTCCGGCTGGGCTCATGCCCAACCTGCGCACCGACCCGCCGACGTCGAGGAATGCCTCATCCAGGCTCAGCGGCTCAACGAGCGGGGTAATCTCGCGGAACAGCGCCATCACCCCGCGAGAGACCTCCGCATAGCGGGCGAACTGCGGCGGCACGAACTCCGCCTGCGGGCACAGCCGGCGCGCCTGCACCACGGACATCGCCGAGCGGATCCCGAACGCTCGGGCCTGGTAACTGGCGGACAGCACGACACCGCGGTCTCCAGCCGGGCTGCTGCCACCCGCCACCACCACGGGCCGCCCAGCCAGCTCAGGACGTTCGCAAACCTCGACTGAGGCATAGAAGGCATCCATGTCGACGTGCAACACGGGGCAACCATTGTCATCACCACGGTGGTCATCACCATGACCGGGACGGCTAGCCGCGCCGTACCGCGGGAGGTCCGCGCTACGTCCCACGAACGCATCCATTGTCGAACATGAGTTCGATACTATGTCAGCTCCGTCAGCGGGCGCCGAGCCAGCGCGTGCAACCGGCCGGCGATGTCGCGCAGGGGCGCCCGCCCCGCTGCGGACAGCTCCAGCTCCGTCAGCGCCTCTGCAGCCCCAGGATGCGCTTCCAGCACGCCACCAGCCACCAGGTCGACGACTACCCCGTCACCCTGCACCAGCTCGACGCCGAGCCCGCTGGCCTCCAGCAGCGCGACAAGACCATCGGTGTCGAAACGGCGCAACAACGGATCCGGCGCACCGAGCCAGCCATCTGGATCATCGAGTAACCGGCGGGCCTCGGCCAGCCGACCGGCCAGCGCGCGGACCAGCACCGCTGCGTACCGGTTGGCCACCAGGACGGAAACAGCGCCGCCGGGCGCAGTGGCGGAGGCGAGTGCCCGGACCACCTGCGAGTGATCCTCCACCACCTCGAGCACACCATGCCCTAGCACAAGGTCGGCACTCGCCGCCGCCACGACATCGGCCAACGAGTCGGCATCACCCTGCACAGAGCGTACCGACTCCGCAACACCGGCATCGGTGGCCCGGCGGTGCAGCGTAGCCAGCGCATTGGGACTGGGTTCCACCACCGTCACCAAGCAGCCGGATCGGGCCAGTGGGACGGCCCAGACGCCGCTGCCACCACCCACGTCCAGCACTCGGGGAGCGACTCCCAGCCGTTGGCGTGCCGCAGCGACCTCGGCCTCCAACGCTCGGTGGACCGCGCAGGCTCGCATGCCCAGCACCTTAGAGTGCTCAGTATCTGGGGAGGACCCAGTACCTTGGAGGGCCTAGAACCTGAACATGGGCCCAGGCACCATAAGCTGCACCGGTGCGAACCGTCGCCGTACTCAGCCTCAAAGGCGGGGTAGGCAAGACCTCCGTCGTGCTCGGGCTGGCCGGGGCCGCGCTGAGCCGGAACATCCGGACCTTGGTCGTGGACCTCGACCCGCAGGGCAATTGCACCGCCACCCTGGATCCCGGTAGGACGAAATCCACCCTGGCCGATGTGCTGGCCGATCCGAGACGTTCGGAAATCAGGGACGCGATCGCGCCCAGCGCGTGGGGTGAAGGTCTGGACGTGCTGGTCGGTAGTGAGGAGACCGAGACACACAACCGGCCGGACCCCGACCGGACCAGGCTTGGACACCTCGATCACGCGCTGTCCGAGCTGGACACGCCGCCCTACCGGCTGGTGCTGCTGGACTGCCCGCCCTCACTGGGCCAGCTGACCCGCTCAGCGCTGGTGGCTGCCGACCGGGCGCTGTTGGTCACCGAACCGACGATCTATGCGGTCGCCGGCGTGCAGCGCGCTTTCGAGGCTGTACAGGCCGAGCGCGAACACAACCCTGACCTGCAACCTCTTGGTGTGGTGGTCAACCGGGTCCGGGTGTGCTCCAGCGAGCACAACTATCGCATCAATGAGCTGCGCGAGATCTTCGGGCCGTTAGTGCTGCCCACCGTGTTACCGGATCGCTCGGCGGTGCAACAGGCCCAAGGCGCCGGGCAGTCGATCCAGCACTGGGGCACCCCCGGCGCGCGGGAGGTCGCGGTGGCCTTCGATGTGCTGCTGGCCAGAATGCTGCGCACCAGCCAGCTGCGGCGGCGCAGCTCGGATGCCGCCATGGCAGCGGCCGGATGGGCACCGGCAGCAGAGTCGCGATCCTGACTGGTGGGGAGGGATCAGCCCTGTCCAGGCTGGGGTTGGCCCTGCGGGGGCAGCACCTGCTTGGACGGGGCGGGTTGCGAGGCCGACTCGCCGGCAGTCACTTCACCTGCGATCGGTGCCCCCCGGATCGAGGCGCGGATCTGCTCCAGCCGGGAGCGGCCTGCCATGTCCAGCGTGGACTGCTGCACTTCCAACATGCGGCCCTGCACAGAGTTCTGCGCCAGCTCGGCAGCCCCGAGAGCGTTGGCGTAGCGGCGCTCGATCTTGTCCCGTACCTCGTCGAGGGAGGGCGTATTGCCTGGCGCGGCCAGTTCGGTCATCTGCTGCAGCGAGGCGGAGACCTGCTCCTGCATCTTCGCCTGCTCCAGCTGGGAGAGCAGCTTGGTCCGCTCCGCGATCTTGCCCTGCAGCACCATCGCGTTGCGCTCGACAGCCTGCTTGGCCTGACCCGCGGCCTGCAAGGACTGATCATGCAACGACTTGAGATCTTCCACGGACTGCTCCGCGGTCACCAACTGGGTGGCGAAGGACTCCGCAGCCTGCTCATACTGCTGCGCCTTGGTCTGATCACCCCTGCCGCGGGCCTCATCAGCGAGGACCAGCGCCTGGCGCGCCGACGATTGCAGCTTCTCGATCTCACCGAGCTGGCGGTTGAGCTTCACCTCTAGTTGACGCTGGTTACCGATGACGGCAGCGGCTTGCTGGGACAATGCCTGGTGCTGCCGCTGCGCCTCCTCGATGGCCTGCTGGATCTGCACCTTCGGATCGGCATACTCGTCGATCTTGGACGAGAACGCCGCCATCAGGTACTTCCAGGCCTTCACAAACGGGTTGGCCATCTCTTGCGCTGCCTCTCTTCGTGACCGTTCGGGCCAAGCTTCACGCACCCGACCAGGCCATGTAACCGGGCCTAAGCCAGGGGCGCCCAAGCCGGGCAAATGGAGCCGCGTGCTGGCTCCATGGTGTCAGGTACACGGCAGCGCTTCCACCGACCCCAGGGAGAACCGGGGTTTACCCGACCCGGCCGTCATCTGGCCAGCTCAGGCCGCGACCAACTCGGCCGCAAGGGTATCGGGCACCTCGGGCAGGTAGACCGGACCGAGATCGTCGGCCACCCGACGCAACAGTTCGTCCAGCGGTAAATCAAGCGCGTCACAGATCGATGCGAGCAGTTCGCTGGATGGTTCCTTGCGGCCTCGCTCGACCTCGGAGAGGTACCCCAGGCTCACCCGGGCCACCCTGGCCACCTCACGCAGCGTGCGTTGCTGCGAGGTCCGCGTCCGGCGCAACCGCTCGCCGATGG
>JBOHFW010000014.1:0-10333 GCA_050699835.1 Pseudonocardiaceae bacterium
CCGCGCACGTTATGCCGCGGCGCGTCGTCTCTGTTACCACCCGTCTGGGTTGGCGACAGGTCAGGATCGAAAGATGACAGTGCGTTGCACAATGAAATTGATAACCGTCGCCAGACCTTGGGCGACGAGGAACGCACATGTGAACTCTCCGTGAAATGGAGGCAGCAGCGCGAGCATCATCGCGTTCATTCCGACCTGAACGACGAAGGTGATCCCGTACAGCGCCACGATCGAGGCGTATTCCGCGCCGCCACCCTTGCCCTGGAACGTCCACCGCCGGTTGATCAGGTAAGCCGTGCTGGTACCGGCGATGAAGGCCACCGCCTTGGCCAGGTGCACCCACAGCCCGATCGTCAGCAGCGCCTGGTAGCTGCCGAGGTCCACCACGAAGGCGACCCCGCCGACCACCACGAAACGGGTCAGCTGGGTGGACAGGCGGCTAGGCGCCCCAGGCGGTGCGGCTAACACAGTGCTTCCTTAAGTTCCTGGGCTTCCTTAAGTTCCTGGGCCTCTTGGATTCTGGGCCTCCTTGGATACCTGGGGTTCGGAGTCTGGACTGCTTGTCCGAGCAGGGTACCGGCAGGGCCCGCGAACGCCCCCGGACTACCCTGCGCCAGTGCCGGTGCCCGACACATCTCGCGCGCGGGCGAGACTGCTGGCCGGGCTCGCGGTGCTGACGCTGCTGGCGGCGGTCGGGGTGCTGCTGGCCCCGGTCGTGGCCGACGACCCGGTGGTGAGCTGGCCCCAGGCCGGTCAGCAGGCCCGCTCCACCGTGCTGCCGCTGGTGCCCTACCGACCCTTGAGCCTGGACGCCCGGGTGCCGTGCGCCGCGCTGGCTGCGCTGGACCGGCGTCCTGACGGCGGCGACGCGCTGCGCACCCTGCCAGCCAGCGCCGGCAAGACCGGCACGATCAGTCAGGGCCTGCTCGTCACGATGCACCGGGGCGTCGTCCAGATCAGCGCATCCGGCCAGTCCCTGGTGCGTGAGCTGCTGCCCGCGCGGGGGTGCACCTACCGGGTGCTGGCCGACTCCGGGGGGGTGCGGGTGCAGCGCGACGGGGTTGTGCGAGGCACCGCTTCAGTACGGGTTCCGCAGGTCAGCGAGCTGAGCACGGACCTCGACGGTGAACCGGAGGCCACCGGCCTGGCGGCGTCACTGCACCTGGACGCCCGCTACGAGTCCACCCCGACGGCACTGAAGACCGGGCTGCTGGTGGTCTGCGTCGCGGCGCTGCTGGTGCTGCTCGGGCTGGCGTGGCGGTGGTGGCGCGGCGAAGCGGTGGCACCCATCCGGTGTCCCAGGCCGCGGGTCGCGGACGCGGTGCTGGTGCTCGTCTCAGGGGCGTGGGTCCTGCTGGCCCCGACAAACTTCGATGACTCGTGGTATGCCCTGATGGCCCGCGGCGTGGATACCTCCGGCGCGGTGAGCAACGCGATCTACATGTTCAACGTCTCCGAGAGCCCGTTCGTGGCCAGCCAGTACGTGCTGCTGGCATGGGGCTCGATCGGTGGATGGGGACTGGCCTGGCTGCGGCTGGTGCCGCTGATCTACGGGCTGCTCACCTGGCTGCTGCTGCGCGTCTTGCTGGTCACCGGCTTCGGCCGCGAGCTGGACACCCCCCGGGCCGCGTCCGCACTGCTGGTGGCGTACCTGTTGTGGTGGCTGCCCTACGGGATGACGCTGCGCCCGGAGCCGCTGATCGTGCTGCTCGCCGCGGCGACGCTGCTGTTGGCAGAGCTGGCCCGGCGGCGCCGCTCGATCGGCGCGCTGGCCGCAGCTACCATGACTGCCGCGCTGGCGATATCGGTCTCCCCGTCCGGGCTGGTTGCCGCGGCGCCGCTGCTGCTGTCGTGGGCGTGGTTGTGGGCCTGGCTGCGCCACCAGGACGTGGTGGCGCGAGTGGCCGCGGTCCTGCTGCTGGTGGCCGCCGCGGGTACCAGCCTGGTGCTGGTGGGCTGTGCCGACGCCACGCTCGGCGACGTGCTGGAAGCCACCGCCGTGCACCAGTGGTACTACCAGGCCTTCCCCTGGTACCAGGAATACGTCCACTACCAGACGATTCTCAGCTTCAAGGACTCCAGCCAGTGGGCCCGCCGGGCCCCGATCGTGCTCACCATCGCGGTGCTGGCACTTGTGGCAGCGGGTAACAGCCGGGGCAGCGTCCGCCGGTTAGGCGCCGGTCGCGACGCAGCCGATCCCCTGCGTCGCCTGCTGGTCAGCAGCGCAGTCTGCTCGGCGCTGGCCCTCGTGCTACTCGCGCCGACGCCCACCAAGTTCGTCAACCATTTCGGAGCGGCCGCCGCCGCGCCCACGGTGCTGCTCGCGGCAGCCCTGCTGCGATCCCCACTGTGGTGGCCGGCTCGCCCGTGGCCAGCGCATCCGGCTCGTTGGGGTGCCGGCTTCCGGCTGGCTGTCGCGGGCACGGCGCTGCTGGTGGGCGCGGTGTCGTGGAGCTTTGCCGGGCCGAACATCTGGCGACCGTATTCCGATCGGGGCCAGCCGTTCGGCAACCACCTCACCCTGGCCGAGGATCACATTGACCTGGTGGGTGTGCGGCCCAAACTTGGGCCCGTGCCGCTGGCCCACCCGCTGCTCTGGATGGCGGTCGCGCTGGCCGCGGCCTGCGGAGTGCACTGGTGGCGTCGCCGCGGCCGCGACATCGGGCTGACTCCCGACCGGGCGGTGTTGCTCACCGGGTCGACCGCGCTCGTGGCGATGACCGTCGTCGTGTTCGTGTGGGCGCCGCTGCGTCAGTCCCCCGGCTGGTCGGTGGCCCTGTCCATGCTCCACGGGGCTCAGGGCCAGCCGTGCACGCTGGCCGACTACACCCAGGTCCTCCTCGATACCCCCACCCAGCCGGTGCCCGCGGGGCCGACGGGGCGTTATGGGGCGTTCGCCGCACCGGCGGGCCTGCCCTCGCCGGCGTCGCCGCCGGCCCCGGACACGCTGGTCTGGCAGGACGCCGTCACCCGTGGGGTAGGAAGCGACCTGGCAGCACATCCGGACACCGGCGCCTTGACCAAACCGGGCGGGTTGCTGATGACCCCCTGGTTCATGCTGCCCGCCCAGGGCGGCACCACCCTGCTGGTCCCGGTGCTCGGTGCTCGGGCGGGCCAGCGACTGACCCTGGAGTACGCCACCGCCCCCGGGCCCGATCCCGACGTGGCGGGCAGCGTGGCGCTGTCCGTGGACCGGACCACGCCGGAAACGGAGTGGCAACAGGCGGCCGTCGCGCTCAAGCAGCTGGGCACGGCGCGGCCCTCGAGTGTGCGGTTGGTGGTGCACGAGCGGGTGAGCAGCGCCGATAGCCGGCTTGCGGTGGGCCAGCCGCGGCTGGCCAGGTGGCACCCGCTGACGACGTTGACCGCTGGCGCGCCGGTGTACGTCGATCAGCTCACCGCGACCCTGCTGCCATGTCTGGACCAGGTCGGTGTCGAGCACGGCATCGCGCGGGCACCCGAGGTGCTGGTGCTGAGCGACGAGGGGTTCGGCCGGGGATTTCTCGACCTTGGTTTCGAGCTGAATCGGGGTGGCACCCAGGTGCCGGTGGGCCGCTCCGCGACCACCATCCGGATTCCTTCCCGGTTGGAGCCCAATGGGTCAGCTACCCCGCCCTGGGGCCGCGTCGTGCAGGTGGTCTACGACCACCCCGTCGGGCTGGTCGACCTGCACGTCGATCAGCAGCAGCGGTCCGGCTGGACCCGGCTACCCACGCTGGCCGCCAAGAGCTACCACGGTGATCCGTGAGGAAAACCGCCCTTCGGCGGCCGGTTGCGCACCCTCGGGATCCAGGTGGAGCCACTCACCGAGGCCGACGCGGTCACCGCCGCTAACCTGTGGTCGCGCACCCGTGCCGCCGGTCTGTCCCTGAGCGACCGATGCTGCCTGGCGCTGGGCGCCCGATTGGGCCTCACGATGGTCACCGCGGACACCACCTGGATCGACCTAGACCTCGACATCCCCGTCCAGATCATCCGCTGAGCGTCTCGTGGATCTTGGGTTTGGTCAGCCATGGTGTCGCCGAGTTCGACTACAGGGCTGACGAAACTCGGCTAGAGGACTCTCCTGTCGGACTCGGCGACAGCAGAGCGCATTTCCCGAACCACCAGTGCGCGCCGCAACGACGACCGAGCGGCTTAGTGTGGGAACATTTGAGCCAGGACAAGATTGCGTCGATTCCAGTTCTGGCGGCCCAAGCAGGTTAGGCCAGGTTAGCGGACGGGACCCTGCCACCAGCGGCGGCCGCGCGCCAGTCAGAGCCGGGCAGCCCCTAGGCTGCCGCGGTGCCAAGTCCCGCTGCCGCCGACGCCGTTAGGCGTCTCACGGGATGGGCTATTGCGGCGTTGGCGCTGATCACTGGGGTGTTGGGGATCCTGGTGATGCTGGCCCCCGTCAACGCCGACGATCCGGTGGTGAGCTGGCCACGGGCCGGGCAGCAGCCCACCTCCACGGTGCTGCCGCTCTCGCCCTACCGCCCGCTCCAGCTCACCGCGACCATCCCCTGCGCGACGCTGCAGGCGCTCGATGCCCGCCCGGACGGGGGGACGGCGCTGCGCACGTTGCCCGCCGACGTGGGCGCCACACCCGGCGAAGGCCTAACGGTGTCCACAGCGAGCGGCGTCGTGACGGTCACCGCGTCCGGTTCCGAGGTGATGCGCCAGCCGCTACCGGCCGGGGACTGCATCTATCAGGTCATTGCCGATGCCGGCGGGGTACGGGTGTCACGGGACGGCGCCGCCAGCGGCGCCCGGACGGACCTGCTGGTGCCCCAGGTCGCCGAGCTGACGACCGACGCCGTGACCCGCACCAGCGGCCTGTCGGTGCAGTTGCATACCGACGCGAGATACCAGTCGTATCCGACAGCGCTCAAGACAGTGTTGCTGATCGGGCACGGTCTCGCGTTGGTGGCGCTGCTCGTGCTGGCCTGGTGGTGGTGGCGAGGCGAGGGCGCGGGCCTGGTCCGGCCGCGCCTGTCGTGGGCCGATGCGGTGGTGGTCGCCACCTCGCTGGCCTGGGTGGTGCTCGGGCCGCTCAACATCGACGACTCGTGGTACCTGCTGATGGCCCGCAACGCGATGGAGTCGGGGTACATCGGCAACGTCATCTACCAGTTCAACGTCACCGAGAACCCGTTCGTCGCCAGCCAGTACGCCATGCAGGCCTGGGGTGCACTGGGAGATAACTGGAGCCTGGCCTGGATGCGGCTGCTGCCGCTGGCCTACGGGCTGGCCACCTACGCGCTGCTGCGGGTGCTGGTTGCGACCGTGCTGGGCCGGGTGGCGCTGCGGCGCCCAGGCCCAGGCAGGTTCAACACCGTGCCCTGGGCAGTGGCGGCCGCGCACCTGCTGTGGTGGCTGCCCTACGGCATCACGCTGCGCCCGGAGCCGCTGATCGCGCTGGGCACCGCCGGGACGTTCGTGCTGGCCGAGTTGGCCCGGCGGCGCCGCTCGATGGGGGTGTTCGCCACCGCCACCGCGCTGGCCGCGCTGACCGTCACGGCCTCCCCCACCGGCATCGTCGCTGCCGCACCGCTGGTGCTGTGCCTGCCGTGGCTGTGGCAGTGGTGGCGCGAGCGGCGACAGGCCGCCGACCGACTCAGCCGACTCACCGCAGCGCTGCTGGTGAGTGCGGCCCCCTCGATCGTGATCCCGGTGGCCTTCGCCGACGCCACCCTGGGTGACCTGCTGGAATCGGTCGCGGTGCACCGCTGGTACTACCGGCAGAACGCCTGGTACGAGGAGTACCTGCACTACGCGAACCTGCTGGTGGGCGATGATCGGGGGGCCTGGGGTAAGCGGCTGCCGGTGCTGCTCACGCTGGCCGTGCTGCTGGCGGCGGCGCTCGGAGCGGGGCGGCGGGCCGGCACCGCGGGGCCCAGCGGCCGGCTGCTCAGCACCGCAGCGGTCGTCACCGCGGCGGGCCTGGTCGCGATCGCCTTCACCCCGACGAAATGGGTGAACCACTTCGGGGCCGTCGCCGCACCGGCCACCGTGCTGCTGGCCGCCGCGGTGATCCGATCTCCGCTGCCGCGACGAATTGGTACTACGGCCCTGGCCATTGGCACGGGCGGGCTGGTGGTCGCCGTGTCGGTGGCATTCGCCGGCCCCAACCTGTGGCGGCCATTCTCGGACTGGGGTCAGCCCTTCGGCCACCACGTCCTCGTCGAGACCCCGTACTCACAGAGCCTGCTCGCGCCCTCAGTGGGACCGCTGGCGTTACGCAACCCGCTGCTGTGGCTGGCCATCGCCGCGGCGGGCTGGTGGTGGGCGCGGCGGCGGGGCTGGCCAAGTCCGGATCGGGCGGTGCTGGTCACCGCGACCGGCCTGGGGGTCGCGCTGATGCTGACCGTGTTCACCATCGCGCCGCTGCGTCAATACCCGGGCACCTCGGTGGCCTTGATGAACCTCCGGGCGCTCACCGGCCAGCCGTGCGGTCTGGCGAGCTCGATGCAGGTGCTGACCGGCCTCGGCCCGCCGCGCGGAGTCACTGACGTCATCGCGGGCCGGCCGGTGTTCGCCGACCAGGTCTCCGCGGGGTTATGGCCCTGCCAGGATCAGATCGCCATACAGAACGGGCTGGCGCAGCCTCCCGCGTTGCGGCTGCGGGCCGGGGATGGGCTAGAGGAATCGATCCTCTACAACTCGACCTTCGCGGACAATGGCGGCACGCTGCTGCAGATCGACCGCAGCACCAAGGTCGTCGAGCTGCCCGCACGGCTCACGCCGCCGGGCGTACCCACCTTGAGCTGGGGCCATGTTGACGAACTGGTGTACGACCACCCCGTCGGTCTGGTCGATCTGCACGTCACGACCGTGCGGCGCGCTGGATGGACCCGCTTGCCCACACTCATCGGGCAGCGCTACACCGGCCGTGCCTATATCGGCTGATCGCACCGGCTAGGTAGTGATCCGAAAGAGTTACGTACAACTACTGATTGCGATGCCGCGTCCTGGTGGGGACCGTAGGTGACGGGCGAATCGGCTCTGCCCGCCGATGACGCCGGAGTCCATGACCTGTCCTAGGGGGATCTTGATGTCCGACGCGATGAGCTGTGCCGAACTCGCCGCCCAACACGCGGAGTTGCTGCCCGCACGTACCGTCCTGTCGATACTGAACCAGTCGACGCTGAACCCGGGCGACATCGAGATCACCGGCCCCCGAGGCGAGCCGGGTACTCAGGGCGCGAACGGCCAGAGCATGCGCGGCTTCAACTTCTTGGGGTGGTTCGGCTGGAGTGGGTCTGACGCCGTCCCGAGCACCGCGGGCACTACAAGCGGCAACCCTGCCTGAACCCGGTATCGCGGGTAGAGCCAGGGCGGCTGACGGGTCGGGTTGGTACCTTGGAATGTCAGCAGCCAGTCATCGGTTGCAGTGACATTCGCCGTCGGAGTGCCAGAAGGTGGATTGCATCGCGTGTCGGTCTCCCCCACTACCCCTGACGTGGCCCCGGACTCTGATGTAACAGTTGAGCAGGACTATCTCACCCTGCTCTACCAGCACCTCGACGAGCGGCGCCGCTATACCGCGCAACGCCTGGCCGAGGTGCTGAGGGCCCCGACCACCGGAACGCCCCAAGCGCTCACCGAGCGGGACGCTGCCGCAGCGATGTATGCGCAGCAGCTCACCACCCTGGACGGTGTCGAGCAGGGCCTGTGCTTCGGGCGCCTGGACCTGAACTGTGACAGTGATGACAGTCACATCAGCGACGGGGATGGGCGCCGCTACGTCGGCCGGCTGGGACTACTCGACGAACAGCACGATTACCAGCCGCTGCTCATCGACTGGCGGGCCCCCGCGGCGCGCCCGTTTTACACCGCGACCGCCGCCCGCCCCGAGGGTGTTCGCCGCCGCCGGCACATCCAGACCCGCAGCCGCAAGGTACTCGCCGTCGAGGACGAAGTGCTCGATCTCGACGGAGCGGACCAGGCACCGACCGGCACCAGCCTGACCAGCGAGGCGGCGCTGATGGCCGCGCTGGCCCAGACCCGGACCGGCCGGATGTCCGACATCGTCGCGACCATCCAGGTCGAGCAGGACCGGATCATCCGCGCCAAGCCGCAGGGCGTGCTGGTCGTCCAGGGCGGACCGGGCACCGGTAAGACCGCGGTCGCCCTGCACCGGGCCGCTTACCTGCTGTACACGCACCGCCGGCAACTGGCCAAGCGGGGTGTGCTGGTCGTCGGGCCCAACGCGACGTTCCTGCGCTACATCGAGCATGTGCTGCCCTCGCTCGGCGAGACCAGCGTGCTGCTGTGCACGGTCGCGCAGCTGCACCCGGGGCTTAACGCCCGCGGCGTCGAGTCCGATGAGGCAGCCGCGGTCAAGGGCCGGCTGGAGATGGCGAAAGTCGTGGCTGCCGCGGTCCGGGACCGGCAGCTCATTCCCACCGAACCCATCGAGCTCACCATCGACGGGCAAGCCATCCGGCTGGACCGTGCGGTGTGCCTGCCCGCCCGCACCCGGGCCCGACGCTCCCGCCGGGCGCACAACGAAGCCAAGCGGATCTTCCAGCAGGAGGTGGTGACGGCGCTGGCCAACCAGATCGCGAACTCCTTCGCCGGCCTGGGCCGCGGGATGCTGAGCCGGGAGGATCTGGCGGATATCCGTGCCGAGTTGCGCGCCAGCCCCGAGCTGCGCGCCACGCTGGAGTCCCTGTGGCCCACGCTGTCAGCGGAGCAGCTGCTCAGTGAGCTCTACGCCGACCCGCAGCGGTTGGCCAGCGCCACCCATCGGGTGCTGGATGTGATGGATCGCGATCTGCTGGCCCGCGCGGCGCCCAGCCCGGACGTCGAGCCGGAGCGGGTGTGGACCCCCGCTGACGTTCCGTTGCTGGACGAGGCCGCCGAGCTGCTCGGCTCCGATGGCAGCGCCGAGGCAGCCCGGGAAGCCGCCGCGCTGCGCGCCGAGCTGCAGTACGCGCAGGGCGTGCTGGACATCCTGGATCTCGATGAGGACCTGGACCCTGAGCTGCTGCGCGCCACCGACCTCATCGACGCCGACCGGCTGGCCGACCGGCAACGAGCCCGCAACTACGACAGCACTGCCGAACGCGCCGCGGCAGACCGAACCTGGACCTACGGTCACATCATCATCGACGAGGCCCAGGAGCTGTCCCCGATGGCCTGGCGGGTGCTCATGCGGCGCTGCCCCAGCCGCTCGATGACCGTGGTCGGGGACCTCGCCCAGACCGGAAACCGGGCCGGCGCGGCGTCCTGGGCCGACGTGCTCGGACCCTACGTCGCGCAGCGGTGGCGACTGGAGCAGCTGACCGTCAACTACCGCAACCCCGCCGAAATCGCGCAGCTGGCCGACCGGGTGCTCGCCGCCATCGACGTCGACATCACACCGCCGCGCTCGGTTCGGCACACCGGCGTCCCGCCTCGCACGATTGCGGCCAGCGCGCTGACCGACGCCCTCCCGGCGCTGCTCGCCGAGGAGAGGGCTGCGGTCGGCAACGGCCGGGTGGCCATGCTCAGCCCGCTCGCCAGGCTGGACGAGCTGAGCACGATCGTTCCGGCCGCGCGGAACGCGGACCTCGACGCGCCGGTCACCGTGCTCACCGTCGCGCAGGCCAAAGGCCTGGAGTTCGACGCGGTAGTCCTGGTCGACCCAGCAGCGATCGTGGCCGAGTCCCCCCGCGGCCTCAACGACCTCTACGTAGCCCTCACCCGCACCACCCACCGCCTCGCCATCGTCCACCCAGGGACCCTCCCCGAAGTACTCGCCTGAACCGCGTGCTGGATGCAGCACGCGGTTCAGGTGGAGCGGGAACCGTGCAGGAGCCAGTGGTAGGCGGCGGCGTGAGGGGTGTTGTGCTGCCAGGTCAGCTGGGTTTGGCCGGTGGGTAGGCGTTCGGTGTGGATCGTGCCGAGGTCGTTCTTCTCGGTGAGCCGCTCGCCGGTCCAGGAGGCCGGAAAGACGACCTTCAGGGTGAGCTCATTGATCTTCGGAGGATGTCGTTCATCAAGGGTGGCCGTCGCCCACGTCAGGGTGTCCTGACCCGATGTGCGCAGCGGCGTCCACAGCGTCGGCGAGTAGTAGCGCAGCACCCATTCGGTTTCTTCCCCGAGCCCTGGCTGAAACAAGATCATCAAAAGCGGCCTGCCGTCCACGTCACGCACCGAGTGGACCTCGACATGCGTATCGCGGCTGTCCACATTGCACTCGGGGGCCAGCTCATCAGCTTCGAACGGCCCCTCGGACCACGACACAATCGGCCCGAGGATCCGGTAGACGAGGTAAGGCCTTGGCTTGGTCCAGCGCCGCTCGACGACGACGTCTTGCGCGTCCTGCTCGCCGACGATCACAGTGATCTCCACCCGCTCCTCGAAC
>JBOHFW010000015.1:0-3727 GCA_050699835.1 Pseudonocardiaceae bacterium
GGTCGGGGTCGGCGTCACCGTTGGGGTCGGGGTCGGCGTCACCGTTGGGGTCGGCGTCGGGGTGGGGGGGGGTGCCGCCGCCACGGTGCGGACTATGCCGTTGGCGATCTCGCCCGGCCGCGTGGAGTTCGGGGTCCGCCACAGCGAGGTGAAGCCGTCCGCGTAGACCTGCTCCACGTAGAAGCCCTCGGGCCCACCGACCACGCCGTAGCTGGTCTGGGCGGCCGGGGAGGGCACGGTCACCTGGAAGGTGAAGAACTGCGCGCTGTCCGCGAAGGTCTGTGTCGGGAGGACCTGCGGGCCGGTCCAGTGCAGCACGTCGCGGCCGGCCGCGGTCTCGAGTACGCAGTTCCATCCGGGCACCACGGTGCCTACCTGCCGGTTGCCGACCGAGGTGCTCGCGGCTCCGCAGGCCGGGCTGGTCCATCCGGTCGGGACGGTGACCTTCACGTCGACGGTGGTGTTCTCGGCCCCGTTGAAGATCACACCTTCCTGCTCGAAGGGCGTGTACATGTTCAGGGTGGGTCGCGAGCCCGCGGGGTACGGGGTAGTTGTGCTGCCCTGGGGGTTGGGGAACCCGGGCGCATCGTTGGAGAACACCGGGTGCGCGAGCGCGGTGGCCGCGACGGCCACGACCGGGGCGATCCCCAGGCCGATCACTGTGATGGCGCGGCGCCGCCAGCGCCGTTTGGTTCTTGTGTCGTTGTTCATCGAGCCACAACCTCCTGTTGTCCGGTTCGATACTTTTTGAGTGAATAATCCGATTCACTCAGATGGGGAGTCGCTCGGTGAGGCACGCCAGTTCCCCGGACCCAAGGAGTTCTCGAGAAAAACCTGGGGAACCTTCGCCCCCCTGGGAGCCGACCCGCGTGCGCTGCGCACCTCCGGCTCGGGACGCGGCCGGGCACCAGCCGGTCACCCTCGACGCCACCACCGTTGCGTCCACGGGCGTGATGTACGCAGCCCCGGACCTCGCACGGTTTCCCCGGGGAGCTGCGAAGGAGCCGGGGCCCCGCGCTGGCCGGGGGACTTCAGCGTCCGGGCTGGGCAGACCAGGCTTGGGTCGTAGGAACCTTCGCCCTCAGGGGGATGTCGGTGGAGGTCTCGCAGCCGCTGGCGAAGTCCTGGGCGGGGCCGCCCTCGCAGCTGTCGGTGCCGCCATCGGCGTGGAGCAAATCCCGCCCCCCACCGGTGCGGGAGCGCAGCCCGACGTTGTCGCCGACGAGGCTGTCATCGGCGCCTGCGGTGCTGAGGATGTCGTCACCAGAGCCGGTGGCATCGCCATCGGCGTAGTTGTCGCCGTAGATCGAGCCCCCGTCGGGATCCGTGATCACGTCAGGGAAATCCGTTCCGCGGAGCACGTGCAGCCGGCCAAGGCCGAGGACATCCCACATGGAAGTTTCGAGGGACGAGCCGCTGTCCTGAACCCGGCCAGCTAGCCGCGTCCTGTCAGTCACGGGCCGGTGTGGGGTGGCCAGATCATGTGGGCGCTCTCAGTGCGCCGAGTTCGACAGCAGAGCTGCTCAACCAGCTTTGGACAGCCCTACCGTCGAACTCGGCAACAGTAGCGCTGACCAGAATCCAATAGGACTAACCCCGGGTCCGGCGGGTGCGCAGCGCCAGCACCACGCCGACCGCCAACAACGCGCCGGCCCCGGCCGCCCATGGCCATACAGACGTGATAACAGATCCGGTGTCGGTGGCGGGTGTGGCGCCGCCGGAGTTGTCCGCGTTCGGGGGCGACGCAGCCGCGGTGCCCGGGCCCGGGGTGGTGAGGGTGAACGCCAACGTACCGCGCGTCGAGTGGCCGTCGGCCGAGATGATCCGCCAGGCGACCGTGTAGGCGCCAGCCGGTCCCAGCGGGCGGACCGGGGCAGATACCGAGGTACCGTCCTCGGTGGCCGGGCCTGCTTGCCACTGGTTACCGTCCGGGCCGGTCACGATGATGGTGCTGAACCCGCGCTGCGCGGGCAGGTCGAAGACGAGGGTGACCCGCGCCGGGCCAGTGTCGAGCTGGGCACCTTCCGTTGGGTCGGTGCTGATCAGCTCGTTGTGCATGGCCACCACGCCCTTGCCCACGGCGGCGGTGAGATCGGCGAAGCCGTCAACGTTGACGTTTCCCCGCAGACTGAGGCCTGGTTGAGTCGAGCCTGTTGTCAAGGCGTTGGCCACCACCGGACCGAGCAGCAGCATGAGTGCCAGTACGGTCGCAGCAACAGTGACAGCCTTGTGGCGAGACGGCCTGAGGGTCATCGGGGATGAACCTTACTGTTGGTGGTGTGTCACGGATAGTTGTCGGAACGAAACGCCAGAAAGTTCCAAGAAGACTCAATCGGCGACCCACGGCACAGCTGGCTGTCGCGCAGCGTCAGCATCGATACGCAGCGTCCGCTGGAGTGTGACGCGCCCTGAGCAGCAGGATGCCAAACCGGCCCGCCACACCGCAAGCGAAGCAGCCATGGAGGCGGCCGGGCATCGTGGTCACCAGCCTGCCCCGGCCGGAGGGCCGCACGCTGTACGCGGGCCGGCTCCCCGGGGGTGCCCAGGTTTTCCCGAGATTTCCCTGGGTCCGTGGGGAACCCGTGAGCTTCCGCGAACGACTTCCCCTCTGAGCGAATCGTATATTTCACCCAAAGAGTACTCAGCCGGACATGGAGGTTGTGCGATGACCAACGGCACGGAGCCCCACCGGCGCTGGCGGCGCCGCGCTATCGCAGTGATCGGCTTAGGGGTCGCCGCGGTCGTGGCCGTCGCGACCCCCGCGCTCGGGCACCCGGTGTTCTCCAACGATGCGCCCGGGTTCCCCAACCTCCAGGGCAGCGTGCCTAAGCCGTACCCGGCGGGCTCGCGACCCACGCTGAACATGTTCGTGGCCTTCGAGCAGGAGGGTGTGATCTTCAACGGGGCGGAGAACACCACCGTCGACGTGAAGGTCACCGTCCCGGCCGGATGGACCAGCCCGGCCTGCGGGGCCGTGAGCACCTCGGTCGGCTACCGGCAGGTGGGCACCGTGGTGCCCGGCTGGACCTGCACCATTGAGACCGCGGACGGCCACCAGGTGCTGCACTGGTCCGGCCCGCAGATCAGCCCGGCCCAGACCTTCGCGGACAGTGCGCAGTTCGTTACCTTCCAGGTGACCGTGCCCTCCCCGGCCACCCAGACCAGCTACGGCGCGACCGGTGGACCCGAAGGCTTCTACGTCGAGCAGCGCTACGCCGACGGCGCCACCTCGCTGTGGCGGACCCCGAACTCCCCGCGGCCGGGCGAGGTCGCCAACGGCATAGTCCGCACCGTAGCGAGCATCACAGCGCCGCCACCGGCCTCGGATGGGGACAAGCCGACCGGGCCACCGCCGCCGGAACGCGAGCATGGCGGGCCCGAGCCTCCCCCAGCGGCCAAACCAGGTGGTGGCGCGCCCACGCCTCCCCCAGCGGCGAAACCAGGTGGTGGCGGGCCCACGCCTCCCCCAGCGGCGAAACCGCCGCCTACCAGCCCGCCGACGGCGACCGCAACGCCCAGTGAGGCAGCGCAGGGCTCATCAACGCCCACCCCCACTGAACCGCCGCCTGGGATCGACCCTCAACCGTCATCGGCGGTCGACCAGCTCGCCCAGCAGCGCGACGAGGCGACAGGCCAAGGGGTCCGGTGGCAGGTCGTGGTCGGCACGGTGCTCGCCCTGGTGCTCGTGGCCGCGGCAGTGATCGCGCTGGTGAGGTGGAGACGGCGC
>JBOHFW010000016.1:0-9594 GCA_050699835.1 Pseudonocardiaceae bacterium
GCCCAGCGGGCTGGGACGGCGCAAGTCACGGACATCCCACAACCGCTCGGTGGTGTCGTCACTGGCGGTGGCCAGGACATGCCCGTGCGGGTTGAAGGCCACCAAGTAGATGCCGCTGGTGTGGCCAGTGAGGGTGCCCAGCGGGCTGGGCTGGCGAAGGTCGTGAACATCCCACAAGCGGACGGTATGATCGAAGCTGCCGGTGGCCAGCACGTGCCCATCGGGGCTGAAAGCCACCGAGGAGACAACGCTGGTGTGGCCGGTGAGGGTGGCCAGCGGGCTGGGACGGCGCATGTCACGGACATCCCACAACCGCGCGGTGGTGTCGTCGCTGGCGGTGGCCAAGACGTGCCCATCGGGGCTGAAGACCACCGAGGGGACGTAGTGAGTATGACCGGTGAGAGTGCTCAACAGGTGGGGATGGTGGGGGGTACTGACATCCCACAACCGCACAGTCTTGTCGTCGCTGCTGGTGGCCAGGATATGCCCGTCGGGACTGAAGGCAACCCTTTTGACGAAATTGGTGTGGTCAGTCAGGCGGGTGGCGACGGGGTTAGCGACAGTACTGAGTAGACCACCGCGAGTTTCCGGGGTGGGAACAAGCTGGTAAGCGGCGAAGCCGAGTTGGGCGGCCAGGGCTGGATTTGTGGCACGTAGCTCCCTGGCCTGGGCAGCGATCCTTTGGGACACCGCGACATTTCGTTCTTGCTCCGCGGCGCGTTGTTGAATAAAGGCGACAGCAGCCGCCACCAACGCAAAAACGAGCAACACCGACAAGACGGTGAAGGCGCTCCTGCGCCGGATGCGGTCACGGCGGATGCTGGCACGCAGGAAGATACGAGCGGTGGGGCTGAGGTCGACGCGATCGGTGACCAGCTCGCCGGACTGAACGTGGGCGCCGGTGTCGGCCATCGCGGCGGCAAGTTGGCCACGTTCCCACAACCGGACCGATGGGCGGCCGTCGTCGTTCCATTCGGTGGCGGCCTGCTCGACCGCGCGGCGAGCCCGCAGCTCTGATGCGTTCTTCTCGATTGCCCGGGCCAGTGGAGGCCACGCGGACAAGAACGCCTCGTGGGCCACCTCGACCACCACACTGCCGTTGTCGGTGTCGGTGGTGACCAGCCGTCGCGTAACGAAGAGGTCCAGCTCCCGGACTACCGGCTCCGGCAACTGGGTCTTGGGGATTCGCCGTCGGATGGGACGACCCTGCTCATCCACCGTGACCAGGCGCAACAACCCGGAAATGACCTCCTCGGCGTGTCGGCCACTGACAGCGACCGCGCCGGCCAATGCGGCGTCGGCCTGACGGGTCAGCGCACCCTGCACTCCCCCGAGCTGGTCATAGCGTGCGCCCGATAGCCGACTCCCTCGTCCGACACCCTCAGCAAGCTGAGCGAGGGTGAACGCCAACAACGGCAGCCCTTCCCCGCTGTCGGTGCCGGCGACCAATCGGGTCACCAGATCATCGGCGACGTCGATACCCGCCACCCGGGCCGGCCCTTCGATCACCGACCTCAACGCCTCACGAAGTAGCGGCCGCAGCGGGTAGAGCCGGGTCGGCAACACCGCCAGCTCGGAATCGACCAACAGCTGGTCCAGAAACTCCGTCCGCAGCGTGGCGACCACCTGCACCGGACCGGACAGCGCTGGGCGCAGCAGCTGCGCGAACCGGGCCCGCTCCGCTGACCCGGTCTGGGTGAGCAGCTCCTCACACTGATCCACGACGAGAAGTAAGCGCCGCAAAGGACCACCCGGGTTCGCTAATAACAGCTCATCAGCAACACCCACCAGACCGCGCTCAGCGAGTACGCGGTGCACGTGGTCCACCGTCCAATCCAGGCCGCTCCGCCGGGCCGCAGCGGCCAGTTCCCGGGCCAATGCTGCGACTGGATCGGCGCCCGACAGGATTGGTGGAAGGGTCAGCCAGCCCGGCTTCTCGGCCATCACATGCAGCAGCCCTGCCCGGACCAGCGACGACTTGCCGCACCCTGACGGGCCTACCACCAGCAACATCTCCGCTTTGGCCGGCTCGACGGGGGAGCGCAGCAACTCAGCAAGCTCCTCGGTCTCGCCGACTCGGCCGAAGAACACTCGATGCTGCTCGACGTCAAATGGGCGCAGCCCCGGAAACGGTGACCGGCCATCGGGCCAACCGAAACCGCCGGCGGCATCGACCCGGCGCAACGCTTCTAACAGCGCCGCACGCCCCTTGGTGGGGTCGCCGGTAAGATCGGCGTACTGCTCAGATCTCAGCAACTGGTGATCCACTCCCGACTCGGTCCGCACCGGCAACAGCCGGCTACCCCGCGACCTGGCAGCGCCAATCTCCTCCGAACACCACGGCGACCTCTCCGCTGCCGAGGTGACTACACACACCACCGCGTCAGCCCACCGCAGCCGCTCATGCAGCCGCTCGTGCAGCCGCTCGTGCCAATGGTCCCCTACCAAGATCCCATCGCGCTGAAATGTTCCTGCTGTCGAGTTCACGGACGTTGGCAACGCGTACCTACCGGGCCAAACGATCTTGCCTATGCCCAACGGCCCTTGGAATCAATCATCCAGTTGAGTTATTCCGTTGACCGAGGCGCTTCGCCGACACCAGAGTAGGTGGCGATATCGGTCAGCGGGGAGGCCAACGGGGGCCAAGAATGATCAATTCACATCACGAACGGGCGGCCGTCTGGTGCTCGGAGAAGTCGAATCCGTGCGCTTATCCCTGGTTTCCGGCTCGGGGAAGGACCGACCTGTCCATTGTGCGCTGCGGTCGCTCGCGACGCCCGTGGGAGTGGGTAGCCCGCGTGGCGCTGATCACGCTCACTCTGCTCATAGCGACGGCCGTGTACTCGCCCGCGCCTGGTCGTGCCGATCCCAACTATCCGGTGCTGCTCGTGCATGGCGGAGCTGGCAATCCGGGCAACTTCGCCAAGATGATCGAAAGGCTCAAGGCCGACGGCTATCGGCCCTACACCGTCGATCTCGACCTATTCGGGATTGACACCGTCGGCAATGCAGGGCGGATCAAAGCCAAGGTAGAGGAGATCCGGACCACCACCGGAGCGTCGAAGGTGCACCTGGTCGGACACAGCATGGGTGGCCTGTCCACCCGTTACTACATCAAGATGTTAGGCGGTCTGGACCGCGTGGCGACCTACACCGCGTTCGGCACGCCCCAGCATGGCCACCCCGCGAATGCTTGCAGACCTCAGGAATTGGTCCCTGACCAATGCCCGAGGAGCAATGTCATGAAGGACCTCAATCGCGACGACGACACACCTGGCTCGATCTATTACACCTCCATCGCGAGCAAGCAGGCACATCCCGAAGAGGCTAACGGCACGTGGCACCCACTCGACCAGGGTGCCTGCCTACCACTGATCGACGGTGGGGAGCATGGCAAGGAACCGGAGAATGAGCTGATTTACAAAGCGGTGAAAGACGGACTTAATTCCATATGCCCGACTGGATGGACCAATCTACCTGACGGATGGACCAACCTACCCGATATGACGTCGTAGCCAGCCGCTGTGCAGCGTTGTTCGGTGAGCTGCCGCATTCGTGACTATGAGCACCGCAGAGTCCGTCTTCCACGAGGGAGACCATGCGCTGCTCCGCGTCGGCACCACCGACGTCGAGGTGGAAGTGATCGAGGAACGAGGTCGTCGGCGACCACCAGAGCGTCGAACTCGGCCTGCAATCGTTTTAGGTCCGAGCCTCCCGCCCGGCGCGGCATGCCCAGGGTGGGAACCGGTCAGAACCGCTCCGGACGCAGCGAGAAAATCACGGGGTAGCAGGCTCGCACACCCCTTCTCGACCCGGGCCATCTGCTGAGACGGGACGAAACCGAGGTCGAGCAAATGGCCGGCCGATTCATCCACCACCAACCCACCGAGTTCGAACTCTCGGCTGAGTCGGCCATCACGCTAGCCCCGACCATCGAGGCGATCCAGGCTGCCGGGTTCCAGGCGGACCCGGCCCGCTCGCCGGTGATTCCCAGCTCAGCCGTCCGCCGATGGCAGGCCGCCATTGACACCGACCTCGCGACGTTCGCCGTGGATGTGCTGGGTCTGGGGGATACCTGCGCCGCACCGCGCCCTTGCCCATCGAGAGTGCTTGTCAAAAGCGGCCCGGCCGTGGGCTGGTTCACCAGCTACGCTCCCGCTTGCACCTCGGTTACGCCGTGATCAAGCCTCGTGCTCGCTCCAAGAAATCTGCCACTGCGGGCACTTTGGCGTGCGGCGTCATCTGGTGGTAGAGGTCGCGGAGAAGATTCACACCCAGGGTCGAGTGCAGGGTTTCGGCCAGCTCGATCGCTGTGATACCTCGGTCGGCGGCGGCATTCAGGTCGCGTTGCTTGCCAGGCCGAGCCAGCGCATCGGCCAGGTGCGTCAGGTAGATCTGTCGATCCCGGACAAAGGACTCATCGAACAACGCGATTCCTTCATCGAGCAGCCCTGCCGCTTGATCAGCGCGTCCTAGCAGCAGCAAGGAGTCACCAGCCTCAACGATGATCCATGCTGGAATGACCCAGTACAGCCACTGTGGGTCACCATCGGCCACGAACTGCTCGACGTGACCACGAGCTTTGGAGATCGCCGCAGTGCAGCCCGCGGCGTCGTCCCCGGCGGCGAGGGCATATGCCTGCCGGATACAACAGCTCTGCTTGCAAACGCGGACTATTCAGACCCCGTGCACCGGCCAGGGCGGTTTCAGCCAACCTCACCGCTTCAACCAATTGCCCTTGATGAGCGGCTTGTTTGGCCATCGAACCAAGGATGTGCGCTCCCAGAGGGCGGTTATCAGCGCTGTGCGCCGCACGAAGCCCCGCGACGTAGTAGCGCTGTGCTCGGCTTTTCCGAACCAAGAAATGATCTTGATCGGTGTTGGTAGCTGCATGCGGTTGGTCCTCTGTGGTCAGGTCAGCGACCAGTTGATCGCGCCTATTTGTCAGTGGAGCCGTGTTGGGACGCCGGGCTCTATGCGTGGAGGAGGATCGGCTGGCGGAGTGCGCCATCCAGGACGTCGGTGAGCAGTGCTGGAAGGTTGGGAGGTAGGAGTTTGTCGCGGCAGGCGACGAGTTCGAGTTGGGTCCACCAGCGGTGCTCGATGAGGCCGACTTTCTCGTTGGCGGTGTGCTTGGGGTGCTGGGTGGGTGTGGTGTCGGTGACGCGGGCGAGGTAGACGCTCTCGCGTCGGTGGTGCTCGCGGCCCCGGTAGTGGAAGCGGGTCTCACGGTCCCAGAGGTGGGATCCGATGTGGTCGAGGAGTATGCCGGTTTCCTCGGCGAGTTCGCGGCGGGCGGTATCGGCCAGGGATTCGCCGGGGTCGGCTCCGCCGCCGGGCAGTTCCCACCAGTGGTTACCGGGTTGGTCGGGATCTTTTGCGTGGATGAGCAGGACGTGGTCGTTCCGGTCGAGCAGGAGCACGCGGGCTCCGATACGCAGGGTGGGGGTGGCGGGCATCCGGGCCGGCTCTCCTGGTCACGTCGACGGCAGGTCGCAGCCGCCAGCGGGGAGGGCCGAGCGCCGGTCGTGGTTAGAACAGGGCCGGCGGGGTGCTGGCGGTAGCCGGGTCGGACGTTATCAACTGCTCGCCGGGGTCGACCGCGAGGCGCACCGACAGTGCGGAGTGGTCACTCAATCGCTTGAGGCGGGGCTGGTGGATGTAGTCGCAGGCGAGCAGGTTGCTGGCGAGGTCGGCTGTGCAATGGGCGTGGTCGTAGCGGTAGCCGTCGCCGGTGCGGCCGACCCAGCTGTGCTCAACCGTGTCGGGGTGCAGGGTGCGGAAGGCGTCGGCCAGGCCGTGCTCGTTGGTGAGTTGCCGGTAGAAGTCGTACTCGAACGGCGCGAAGAACGGGTAGTGCGGCTGGTGGCCGGGTTCGAGGACGTTGAGGTCGCCGAGGAACACCGCAGCTCCAGTGGGCCGGCTGGCGAGGGCTTCGTGGCAGGCGGCCAGCCACTTGCGCTTGCGCTCGGTTTTCTCGGTGCTGGCGTCGCGGGAGGGGACGTAGGCGCCGATGATATGGATTGGCCTGCCGGGAGCGGGCAGGGTGATCGCGGCGGTCCGGGAGGGCAGGTAGCCGACTCGGCCGCCGAAGTTGTCTGTGCTTGCCGTGAGCTTGCTGGCGATCATGACGCCGTAGTCGCTGTTCTCGGGTTTGGGGTGGGCGAGGTGGTAGCCGGCGGCGGTGAAGGCGTCGGCGAGTAGCCGGCAGCCGGCGCTGTCCTTGGTCTCGGTGAGCACGAGGACCTTCTCGTCGCGTGTGGCCAGCCAGTCCAGTTGGCGCTGGGCGCGCTCGGGTGAGGGGTTGGCGATGTTGAGGGTCATCAGGCTCAGCTCGCTCATGCCTGGCTCCGCTCGGCGTGGGTCTGCAGCAGCCCCGCCGCCGCGAGCTTCTTGACGGTGGCAACGGTGGTGTGGAAACTCGCGCGGTCACCGCGGAACTTGCCATGTGACTCGGCCCGGAACCCGTCCAGCGACACATTGCAGTGGACCCCGCCGATCTGGGCGAGCTCGGCGATCTCGTTGTCCGTCAGGGTGGTGGCGTTGGTGCACACCCCGACGCCGATCCCGGCATCGCGGAACGCGCGTACGACGTCCAGGAACTGCGGATGGATGGTGGGCTCGCCCCCGGTCAGCGTCACCCGATCCACCCGGCAGACCGCCAGTCTCGGAATGACCTTGGTGGTGATGTTGTGGTAGGCCATCGTCTGGCCCTGCTTGGTGGCTGAAACGAAGCAGTGGGCGCAACGCAGGTTGCAGCGCTCGTCGATCTGGACCAGCGCCTTGCGGCGGTCCCCGTCCACAGTGGTGCGGAAGTAGCAGGACGACGCCCGCCCGTCGGCGGCGATGCTGCGCGCTCCCATGAGGACGGCCTCCTTCAGTGTCGCGGATCGTGACCCCTCAGCCACGCACCATCAGTGTTCTGTAGTCCCCTATTGCCCGCCCAGAGTCCGCAGAGATCACCTCGAAGCCCAGGAGGTCCAGATGTCCGGCCCCGTCAAGGTGCCCCCGGCTGGCGTGATCGCCTCGATCTGGTTCGGCCGCAGGACGTGAGTGATCAGCTCTGAGGCTGTGTCCCGCCTGGCGATCGGTCATGCTGTATTTACCCACGTCACTCATCGCGCCACCCCACGCTTGCATCGTCAAGAGCGGCGCCTGCGTTGCAGGGAGCAGGCGTGTCATGTGCGGACCTGGCGCCTGTATAAGGGGACTATGCAACTGTGACGCCTGACGAGCTGCGGGACCGGATCCTCCGCTGGGAGGATCCGCATACCGACTTCAAGGAAGCCGTCAGCAGCAACAGCGAGCTCGCCAAAGATCTCGTGTGTTTCGCCAACAGTGACGGCGGTCAGCTCGTGATCGGGATCGCCAAGGACCGTAGTGTGCTCGGCGTCCCTGACACCGACCAGTTGCTCTTGCGGGTGGATGACGTCGCGTTCCAGAATTGTTCACCTTCTTTGACGGTGGTGCCAGAGGTTCTCACGCTGGATGGCAAAGACGTCGTCGTCCTGAACATCGCCAAGGGTGACCAGCGGCCTTATTCCACTCGCGAGGGTCGCTACTACGTCCGATCGGGGGCGCGGTGCCGCCGAGCAAGCCGGGACGAGCTACTCCGGCTGTTCCAGGAGGCGCACTCACTGTTCTACGACGAGCAACCGCTTCCACGACTCACCCTGGCCGATCTGGATCTTGATGCGGTCGCCAGGTATCTCAATGACATCAACCAGGTGGAGCTCGACGACGATCTGGTGCGGCTGTTGCGAGCCTGGCGTATGTACGACGGTTCCCACCCCACGGTAGGTGGGCTCGTGCTCTTCGGTCGGCGCCCGCAAGCTGAACTCGAATCGTCCCGCGTCGTCGTCGGCGCTCTGGCAGGTGATGACATCGGGGACGACTTCGTCGATCGCAAGGACCTGTCCGGTCCGCTGCTGGGCGTCATCGCCCAGATCGAGACATTCCTGCAGCTCCACCTCAGAACTGCTCACGAGATCGTCGGGTTCGAGAAGGAGAAACGCGAAGAGATTCCGGCGGCGGCGTTGCGCGAGGCCGTGGTGAACGCGCTGGTGCACCGCGATTACACGATCACTGGGCCGACCCGGGTGTTCGTTCTCTCCGACCGGGTCGAGGTGCGCTCTCCTGGACGTCCGCCGAATAGCGTGGATGTCGAAGCGATGCGCGCGGGCGTGCACGTCACCCGCAATCCGCACATCTACAGTCGAGTCGTGGAGGCTGAGCTCGCCACCCGGGCCGGCACCGGGATACGGCGGATCGCCCGACTTCTCCGGCAAACCAACGGCACCAGTCTCGGCATCACCATCAGTGACGCCGAAGTCGTCCTGACACTGCCGCGCGGACCCGCCACGCCGAGCGGACCGGGGATCAATCGGTCGACGCAGCCGTAGGCTTTGCGTGATGACTCAGCCGTTGCTGGAACCAAGATCAGCATGTTGGTCCGTGGCGCTACTGACGAGTTCATTATCGAACGGTCGGTCCCTGACCCTCCTGTGCTATGGGACGCGCGCTCTATGACGAGCGCCGTCAGCTGCTGGCGGAACTCGGTGACCATGCGAGCGCTGAGAAGCGAAGGTTAGGCGAGGCATGCAACACGGTCGGAACGGCGTCACGGGGCACGGTGTTTGTGCGGCCGCAGCCCTCGACGAACCGGAGCGAGTTGGTCGCGCTTATCGATAAGTTCGGTCGCCGGGCAAAAAAGTCAGCTCAAGCTCGCAGTGCAGCAGGAGAACTTCTCGCCGCGGCACTCGCCGATGCAGCCCGCGCCGGGGCAGAGCAGCTGGCCGCCTTCGGCATCAAAGGCGTGCTACGGCGGAGTGACTGACGTGGGACGATCCTTACTATGAGGGTGCGCCGGTCTGCCGCGGCGGCTGGGCTGGTTGCCCTGCTCACCAGCTCGGGGGTGCTGCACTTCGCGGTGCCCGCGCCGTTCGACGCGATCGTGCCCGAGCGGCTGCCCGGGACCGCCCGCACCTGGACTTACCTTTCCGGAGCCACTGAGCTGCTGGTCGCAGTGCTGATCGCGATTCCCCGAACCCGGCGGCTCGGTGGGCTGCTCGCCGCGCTGCTGTTCCTCGCGGTGTTCCCGGCCAACGTGAAGATGGCCATCGACTGGTCGGACCGGCCGGCGTGGATGCAGGCGCTGGCCTACGGGCGGCTGCCGCTGCAGATCCCGCTGGTCCTGTGGGCGGTGCTGGTGTACCGTCGGGCCGCTGTTAGCCCCGACCGGTGATCCGCGAGCAACCGCCACCGCTCGTCGCGGGCTAGCGCGACACCGCGACCGCCCAACGGGTCAGCGATCTACCGTTCGGCGCGCCAGCTCACGCATCGGGCGCAAGCGACACACCTCTGCTGTTACAGGGTTTGCCGCAGTTGTGGCCTTACCGTTACTTTCCGCCCGTCGCAGATCACGATCTGGCCGCGAGCTGGTGTCGTTCCAGCGCCCCGAACGCCCGAACGACTGCTGTCCCAGCCCACGCACCAGATCCTCGGTGTGGAAGGGACCCACAGTTGGCGCGTCACCGCTCCCCCCGCGGTCGTCAGCGGCATTCCGAGTTCGTCCCCCCATCGACTTCCATGTCC
>JBOHFW010000017.1:0-7938 GCA_050699835.1 Pseudonocardiaceae bacterium
CTTTGAGGGCATGGAAACCATTGGCCTGCGAGAACTCAACCAGAACCCCTCTAAGGCGGTGGCGCGAGTGCGCGCAGGGGTCTCGCTGATCGTCACCGATCGGGGCAAGCCGGTGCTGCGCATGGTCCCCGAGACCGAGCACCCCAGCACACTCCAGCAGATGATCGCAGCCGGAATGGTCAGACCACCCGCCGAGCGCGGCATGCCGGAGCTGATCCCCGATCTTGCGCCGGGCCTTACGAGCCTGGCCGGGGTTCTCATCGCCGACCGGGACAAGGAACGCAACCGTTGATCTATCTCGACGCGTGCGCCCTGCTGAAGTTCGTCAGGCCGGAGCCGGAGACCGGGGCGCTGCGGGCCTGGCGCCACGCGTTCCCAGCGGGAACCGAGCTGCTCACCAGCGAACTGGCCGAACTGGAGATCACCCGCGCCTTGCTGCGCGCCGGTATCGATCATCAGCGGGTTCCCTACGTCACCGGGCAGGCGGTGCGGGGTGTCTACCTGGTGGATCTCACCAGCACCGTCCTGGCTCGGGCCATGGCCTATCGCGTACCCCGGCTCGGTTCCCTGGATGCGATTCATCTGGCGAGTGCGGACCCCTTCCGGACGGAGCTGACGGAGTTCGTCACCTACGACCACGAGCTGGCCAAGGCGGCCGCAGACCTCGGATTCCCCGTGTCAGCACCCTCGTGACACGTCAGTCCCCTGTTACTCACCCGCTCGCGCCGTCGGCGGGCCGGAGACTGTCGGTGCCAGCTGGCAGGGTGCGACCATGGGAAGTGGATCGGATCCCGGGTTGGATCACGGAGGTGAGTGGCCATGGCCGCAGGTGTGCGCGCGGATGTGCTGGAGCACGTCGGCCCCTGGACCGAGCAGGACTACCTCGCGCTGCCCGCGGACCGGCGGCGGATCGAGTTGCTGGACGGGAGCCTGCTGGTGAGCCCCAGCGCCGGCTACCGGCACCAGCGACTGTCCTTTCAGCTGTGCTATGCGCTCTCGGCAGCCGCGCCAGCGGGTTTCGAGGTGCTGGAGGCGATCAACGTCCGGGTCGCCCCGGGTCGGATCCTGATCCCGGATCTGGCGGTGGTGAACACGCCCGGGGTGGAACGCACGGTCGCCGAGCCCGCTGAGGTGGCGCTGGTCGTGGAGATCACCAGCCCGGGCAACGCGGTGATCGATCGGGCCGTCAAGCCCACGCTGTACGCCCAGGCCGGCATTCCGCACTATCTGCTGATCGAGCTGGGAGCCGAGCCGCCCACGGCCGTTGTGTTCGGGCTGCGCCGGGGCCGTTATGTGCCGGTGCGGCGGGTGGGTCGGGGGGAGCGGCTGCGGCTCGACGAGCCCTTCGGCGTCGATGTCGACCTTGCGGCACTGGCCACCGCCACCCGCCCGCCGGACCCAGTCTGAGCTCGCGAAGCGCTATTCCGTAGCTTCCGTACGGTCCCGACCGGCTGACGCCGCTGGATTTATGTGCCCCGCCACCGGCCGACGGTGGCGGGGCACACCCGATAGCGCAACCATGGTCAACGCCGACGGCGGCTCCGCGTTCGCGGCGCTCAGCTGAGCCGGCGGCTGGTGAGCGGCCGGATCTCGGCGATCCGGTCGAAGTCACCGTCGACATGCACGACACCGAGCTGGTGGTGCATCGCGGTCTCGGCGATGAGCAGGTCGGGGATCGGGGTGCGGTGCCACATGCCATGGTGGTGCGCGAGGTCACGCTGCAACTGCAACGCGCGATCGAGGACATCGGGCGGTGCGGCGACGACCTCGAAACCGGCATGCAGCTCGGCCTTTAGCTCCTCGTAATGGCGAGCAGACCGGGCAGAGTAGAGCTGCTCGAGCTCGCCGACAGGGCACACGAACAGAGATCCGGCAAGCTCGGCGAGTTGCTCACCGACAGCTGGCTCGCCAGCGCGAGCAGCCGCGCTCTTGTCCAGTACCCATCCCTTCAGCGCCACATGTCCTCCGAGGCGAGCACGGCCAGGTCTGCCCGGGAGGCCAGGCTCTCCAGATACCGGCGTTGCCTGCCCGCCCGCTCGGCGTGCTCACTCTCGGCCCGATCCGCCGCCTGCCGCAACGCCTCCTCGACCGTGGCCCTGGTGGTGTCCAGGCGCAGTGCCCGTTTGGCCCTGGCCAGAAGCTCCTCGTCGATCTCGATGGTAGTCCGCTTCATACATACATGATGCCAGATCAGTATGTACAGCATCTAGCGACCAAGGGTCTCTAGCGCCCACTTCGCCTCCCCAGCCAGGATCGGGATCCGGGCCCGCCCGGCGAGCGCCACGACGTCGATCTCGTTGTGGCCGTCGGCGGTCCAGAACGGGCCCACGCGCCGTCGTTACAGTATTGCTCCGACACCTCATCCGAGGAGCGCTGAGCGCGCGGGACCATGAGAGCTCGGTTATAGCTCGCATCGCCACTCACGGGGCCGCTAGGCCAATGGTCTTTCCGTGGGAGCAATCGGGGCGGGGAGGACGTCGCGGCCGGTGAGGTAGCGGTCCGCGCCGGCGGCGGCGGAGCGGCCTTCGGCGATGGCCCACACGATCAGCGACTGGCCGCGGCCCATGTCGCCGGCGACGAACACGCCGGGCACGCTGGTCATGAAATCGGCGTCGCGGGCGACGTTGCCGCGGGCGTCGTAGTCCACACCCAGGCCGTCGAGCAGCTTGCCCTTCTCTGGACCGACGAAACCCATCGCGAGCAGCACGAGATCGCACACCAGGTCTTTCTCCGTGCCCGGCACCGGGACGAACTTGCCGGCCTCGAAGACCACCTCGACCAAACGCAACCCCCGCACCCGGCCCTTGCCATCGTCGAGGAACCGCTGGGTGCTCACCGAGAACAGCCGCTCGCCACCCTCCTCGTGAGCCGAGGACACCCGGTAGATCATCGGGTAGGTGGGCCACGGCTGATGAGCGGGACGCAACTCCGGTGGGAGCGGCAGGATTTCCAGCTGCGATACCGAAGCCGCTCCCTGGCGGTGCGCGGTGCCCAGGCAGTCGGCTCCGGTGTCGCCCCCGCCGATGATCACCACATGTTTGCCGGCAGCATCGATCGGCGAGGCCGCAATGTCACCTTCTTGGACCCGGTTTGATGGCGGCAGGTACTCCATCGCCTGGTAGATGCCCGCCAGCTCACGACAGGGCACCGGCAGGTCACGCCACGCGGTAGCGCCCCCGGCGAGCACCACCGCATCGAAGCCGGCCCGGAGCTCGTCGACATCCAGGTCTACCCCGACGTCAACACCGGCCCGGAACTCGGTGCCCTCGGCGCGCATCTGATCCAAACGGCGGTCCAGCCGGTGTTTTGCCATCTTGAACTCGGGGATGCCGTAGCGCAGCAACCCGCCGATCCGGTCGGCCCGTTCGTAGACCACCACGTCGTGCCCGACCCGGGTCAGCTGCTGGGCTGCGGCCAACCCTGCCGGACCCGACCCGACCACCGCGACCTTCTTGCCGGTGCGCACCTCGGGCACCATCGGGCGCACCCAGCCCTCATCCCAGGCCCGGTCGATGATCTCGATCTCGACCTGTTTAATGGTCACCGCATCGTCGTTGATGGCCAGCACGCACGCCGCCTCACACGGCGCCGGGCACAGTGTCCCGGTGAACTCGGGGAAATTGTTGGTGGCATGCAGCCGCTCGATGGCCTCCGCCCAGTCCTGGCGCCATACCAGGTCATTCCACTCCGGGATCAGATTGCCCAACGGGCAACCGGTGTGGCAGAACGGGATCCCGCAGTTCATACACCGCCCGGCCTGCGCCTCCACCGAGCCGCGGTCCATCTCCTCGTAGACCTCGCGCCAGTCCCGTAATCGCAGGTCAACGGGCCGGCGCGGCGGGTTCTGCCGGGCGGTGGTGAGGAAGCCCTTCATGTCACCCATGAGCGGCCTCCATGATCGCTTCGTTGACGTCCCGGCCGTCCCGTTGCGCCGCCGCCTGCGCGGCCAGTACCCGCTTGAAGTCCTTGGGCATGACCTTGCCGAACCGGTCCACCGCGGTATCCCAGTCAGCCAGCAGCGCGTGCGCCACCGCTGAGGCGGTCTCGGCGTGGTGCCGGGCCACCGCGTCAGCCAGGAACGCCCGGTCTTCATCGGTCAGCGGGTCCAGGTCGACCATCTCCGGATTGACCCGACCGACCTGAAGGTCGAGCACGTAGGCGATGCCGCCGGACATCCCGGCCGCGAAGTTGCGCCCAGTCGGACCAAGTACCACTACCCGGCCGCCGGTCATGTACTCGCAGCCGTGATCACCGACACCCTCGACGACGGCCAGCGCGCCGGAATTGCGCACGCAGAAGCGCTCCCCGACTATCCCGCGCAGGAACAGCTCCCCGGACGTGGCACCGTAGAGGATCACGTTGCCGGCGATGATGTTGTGCTCCGCGACGAACTGCGCGTCGGGATGTGGGCGCACGGTGATCCGGCCACCGGACAGGCCCTTGCCGACGTAGTCATTGGCGTCACCCACCAGCCGCAGCGTGATACCCCGCGGCAGGAACGCACCGAAGGACTGGCCGGCCGACCCGGCCAGGGTGATGTCGATGGTGTTGTCCGGTAGCCCGTCGCCGCCCCAGTGGCGGGTCAGGTGGTGACCCAGCATGGTGCCCACGGTGCGGTTGACGTTGCGCACCGGCAGGTCCAGCCGTACCGGCGAACCGTCGGCCAGCGCGCCCTCGGCCAGCGCGATGAGGGTGTTGTCCAGCGCCTTGTCCAGTGCGTGGTCCTGATCTTTGGTCCGGTGCCGGGGGGCGTCGCCGGTAGTCTGATTGCCGGCTCCGCCGGCGGTGTCCAACGGGACGTGCAGGATCGGCGACAGATCCAGCCCGGCGGCCTTCCAGTGGTCGATCGCTGGTCGGGTGTCCAGCATCTCGGTGCGCCCGATCGCCTCCTCCAGGGTGCGGAACCCGAGCGCGGCGAGGTATTCGCGGACTTCCTGGGCGATGAACTCGAAGAAGTTGACCACGTATTCGGCCTTGCCGGTGAACTTCGCGCGCAGCACCGGGTTCTGGGTGGCCACCCCCACCGGGCAGGTGTCCAGGTGGCAGACCCGCATCATGATGCACCCCGAGACCACCAGCGGGGCGGTGGCGAATCCGTATTCCTCCGCACCCAGCAGCGCGGCGATCATGACGTCGCGGCCGGTCTTGAGCTGGCCGTCGGTCTGCACGACGATCCGGTCGCGCAGTTTGTTGGCGATCAGCGTCTGCTGGGTCTCGGCCAGCCCCAGCTCCCACGGCGTGCCGGCATGCTTGATCGAGGACAGCGGGGAGGCCCCGGTGCCGCCGTCATGCCCGGAGATGAGCACCACGTCGGAGTACGCCTTGGCCACCCCGGCGGCGATCGTGCCGACCCCGACCTCACTCACCAGCTTGACGTGCACCCGGGCCCGCGGGTTGGCGTTCTTCAGGTCGTGGATCAGCTGCTTGATGTCCTCGATGGAGTAGATGTCGTGGTGTGGCGGCGGTGATATCAGCCCCACCCCGGGGGTGGAGTACCGGGTCTTGGCGATCCACGGGTACACCTTGGTGCCGGGCAGCTGCCCGCCCTCGCCGGGCTTGGCCCCCTGCGAGATCTTGATCTGCAGGTCGTCGGCGTTGACCAGGTATTCGCTGGTCACCCCGAACCGCCCGGAGGCCACCTGCTTGATCGCCGAGCGGCGCAGGTCCCCGTTGGGGTCGGGGGTATAGCGGTCGGCGTCCTCCCCGCCCTCCCCGGTGTTGGATTTGCCACCGATCCGGTTCATCGCGATGGCCAGCACCTCGTGCATCTCCTTGGAGATGGATCCATACGAGATGGCGCCGGTGGCAAACCGCTTGACTATCGAGTCAACCGGCTCGACCTCGTCCACCGGCACGGGTGGGCGCAATCCTTCCCGGAAGGCGAACAGCCCACGCAGCGTCATCAGCCGCTGGGACTGGTCGTCGACCAGCTTGGTGTACTCCTTGAAGATCTCGTAGCGGCCCGCCCTGGTGGAGTGCTGCAGCTTGAACACCGTGGCCGGGCTGAAGACGTGCGCCTCGCCCTCGCGGCGCCACTGGTAGTCCCCGCCGGTCGCGAGCTCCCGGTGCGGGGCGTGCACCCCGTCGCGCGGGAAGGCCCGCCGGTGCCACATCGCGACCTCATCGGCCAGCGTGTCGAATCCGACCCCGCCGAGCCGGGAGGTGGTGCCGGTGAAGCAGGAGTCAATCACCTCTGGCCCCAGGCCGATCGCCTCGAAGATCTGCGCGCCGGTGTAGGAGGCCACCGTGGACACGCCCATCTTGGACATCGTCTTGCGCACACCCTTGCCCAGCGCCTTGATCAGGTTCCGGGTGGCGGTCTTGGCGTCGACGCCGTTCAGCAGGCCCCGGTTGGCCAGGTCCTCCACGGTGGCCATCGCCAGGTAAGGATTGACGGCGGCGGCGCCGTAGCCGATCAGCAGCGCGATGTGGTGCACCTCGCGGGCATCCGCCGCCTCGACGATCAGACCGACCTGGGTGCGGGTCTTTTCCCGCACGAGATGGTGGTGCACCGCGCCGGTGAGCAGCAGCGACGGGATCGAGGCATGGTCAGCGTCGACGCCCCGCCCGGAGAGCACGATCAGCCGAGCACCGTCCTCGACCGCCTTGGCAACCTCGACGCAGATCTTGTTGATCCGCAGGACCAGCGCCCCGCCGCCACCGCGCACGTCATACAGGCCCCTGACGGTGTAGGCCTGGTACTCCGGCCACGCACCGTCGTCGTTGATGTGGACGATCTTGGCGAGCTCGTCGTTGTCCAGCACCGGGAAGGGCAGCACGATCCGCCGGCAGGAGCCGGCATCGGTCCGCAGCAGGTTGGGCTGGGCCCCGAGCTGGGCTTGCAGCGAGGTCACCAGTTCTTCCCGGATCGCGTCCAGCGGCGGGTTAGTGACCTGGGCGAACAGCTGGGTGAAGTAGTCGAACAGGGGCCGGGACAGCTGCGAGAACGGAGCCAGCGGCGCGTCGTTTCCCATCGACCCGATCGGCTCCGCGCCGGTCAGCGCCATCGGCGACAGCAGTACCCCGAGTTCCTCCTGGGTGTAGCCGAGCGACTGCTGGCGGCGCACCAGCGAAGTGCGGGGCAGCGCCTCGCGCTCGCGCTCGGGCAGATCTTCCAGCCGGGTCAGGCCCTCGGCAACCCAGTCGCCGTAGGGGTGTTCGGCGGCCAGCTGGCCCTTGATCTCCTCGTCGCCGACGATCCGGCCGGCCGCGGTGTCGGCGAGGAACATCCGACCTGGCTCCAGCCGGCCCTTGCGCACCACCGTCGCGGGGTCGATCTCTAGCACACCGACCTCGCTGGCCAGCACCACCAGGCCATCCTCGGTCACCCAGTACCGCGCTGGGCGCAGGCCGTTGCGGTCCAGCACCGCGCCGATCACGGTGCCATCGGTGAACGCGATCAGCGCCGGGCCGTCCCAGGGCTCCATGAGCGTGGAATGGAACTCATAGAACGCCCGGCGAGCCGGGTCCATCTCGGTGTGGTTCTCCCACGCCTCCGGGATCATCATCAGCACCGCATGCGGCAGCGGGCGACCGCCCAGGTGCAATAGTTCGAGGACCTCATCAAAGGACGCCGAGTCGCTGGCCTCGGGCGTGACGATTGGGTAGATCCGATCGAGGTCGCCGGGGATCAGGTCGGTGTCGAGCTTGCTCTCCCGGGCCCGCATCCAGTTCCGGTTGCCGCGCAGAGTGTTGATCTCACCGTTATGCGAGATGTACCGGTACGGGTGCGCCAGCGGCCAGGACGGGAAGGTGTTGGTGGAGAACCGGGAGTGCACCAGCGCCAACGAGCTGGTGACCCGCTCGTCGGACAGGTCTGGATAGCAGCTCACCAGCTGCTCCTCGGTGAGCATCCCCTTGTAGACGATGGTGCGCCCGGACAGGCTCGGGAAGTAGACGTCGAGGTCGTGCTCGGCGCGCTTGCGCACGCAGTACACC
>JBOHFW010000018.1:0-7655 GCA_050699835.1 Pseudonocardiaceae bacterium
CTCGGGTAGTGGGAGCGGTGGCGGTTCCGCTAGCGGGAGCGGCTCCGGTGGTGGTAGCGGTGGCGGCAACCAGGCCGCGTCCCTGCCGCAAACCGGAGCTGGGGACATTGCACTGCTCGCCGGCAGCGGGGCTGCGCTACTGATCGTCGCGCAGGCTCTGCGCTGGACTCTGCGGCGCCGGGTGAGTGAGCGATGAGCGCACCGGCGATCAACCTGAGCCCGGCACCGCTGGAGGTGAGTGGACTGTCGATCATGCTGGGCGGGCGGCTCGCGGTGATCGGGGTCGACCTGCGGCTCGGCCCCGGTGAGCTGGTCGGGCTGATCGGCCCGAACGGCGCGGGCAAGACCACGCTGATGCGCGGGATACTCGGCCTGCTCCCGGCCGAGGCGGGCACCGTCACGATCTACGGCCAATCCACCGTTGCCGGGCGGGCGCTGATCGGATACGTCCCGCAGCGGCACGAGTTCGCCTGGGAGTTCCCCATCGACATCCAGGGCGCGGTGCTCACCGCCGTGCTTGCCCGGCGCGGCCCGCTGAGCCGCCCGCGGGCGGCCGATCGCGCGGCCGTGCTCGATGCCCTGGAGCAGGTCGGCCTGGCTGAACTGCGGAAGCGCCCCATCGCACAGCTCTCCGGTGGCCAGCGCCAGCGGGTCCTGGTGGCGCGAGCGCTGGCGCTCGCGCCACGGTTGCTGCTGCTCGACGAGCCGTTCAGCGGGGTGGACGCGCCGACCCGCGACATTCTGACCGAGGTCGTCACCGGCTTCGTGGCCGCCGGCAACGCGGCGCTGCTCACCACCCACGACCTGGTCGCCGCCAGCGCGCAGTGCCACCGGATCTGCCTGCTCAACCGGCGGGTCATCGCCGACAGACCACCTGCCGAGCTGAGCACCACGCAGATCTGGACGGAGACATTCGGGCTGCCCTCACCTCAGTTCCTCACCGGCCCGGCGGGACAACTCCCGTGATCGAGCTGCTGGAGCTGGTGACGCAGCCGTGGTCGGAAACCTTCATGCAGCGGGCCTTCCTGGTCGGCGCCGCGGCCGCGGTGGCCTGCGCGGTCGTCGGGACGTTCGTGGTGCTGCGCGGGATGGCGTTCATCGGCGACGCCGTCGCGCACGCCGTCTTCCCGGGTGTGGCCATCGGCTTCGTGCTGCAGATCAGCCTGGTCCTCGGCGGCCTGGTCACCGGGATCCTCACCGCGATAGCGATCTTCTTCGCCAGCCGCAGCAGGCGGCTGTCCGAGGACTCGGCCATCGGGGTGTTCTTCGCGTTCTCCTTCGCGCTGGGCATCGTGGTGGTGAGCACCCAGCAGGCCTACACCGGTGATCTGACCTCCTTCCTGTTCGGCCAGATCCTCGGCGTCAGTGACGACGACGTGCTGATGGTGCTCATCGTCGGGGCCACGCTCGTCGCGCTGACGCTGGCCGTTCAACGCCGGCTGGTCACGGTGACCCTGGACCGGGAGACCGCGGCCGCGCTGGGCCTTCGGGTGGCGCGCTGGGATCTGCTGGTCTACCTGCTGGTCACCATCGCCATCGTGATCTCGCTGCAGGCCGTCGGCAACATCCTGGTCCTCGCCCTGCTCATCACCCCGGCCGCGGCCGCCCGGCTGGTCACCGACCGGCTCGGCGTGATGATGGCCATCGCCGCCGCAATCGGCGCGGTCTCCGCGATCGTGGGCCTGTACCTGTCCTATTACTACAACCTGGCCGCCGGTGGCCTGATCGTCATGGTCCTCACCGCCGCCTTCCTGGCCTGCTGGGCGGGCCGCACCCTGCGCGCGGCGCGGTGGTGGGCACCGGCTGCGGCGCTCCCGGAAGAACCGGACGAGCAGCTGCTCGCCGGATCACTCGGCCGGGTCCCCTAGGGATACCGCGATGTCTCACCGGAACCTGATCGTGGTGGCGGGCGCCTGTCTCGCGGCCGTGATCCTGACGGCGCCCTCGGTGCTGGCTGATCCCGCCGGTCCGCCGGATCTGGCCCACCGGCCGTTGAACGGGGTGGGCTCGCCGGTCACTGAGGCCCTGATGAACGCACTGTCCGAGGTGATCGTGGACAGCAGCGGGAACAAGCTGATCTCCTCATGGGACACCGGCCCGGCCGGCTCGCCGATCACCACCGGGTCCAGCCCGGTCTGTACTGTCATCCGGCCCGCGAACTCCGCGGAGGGCCGGATCGCTTTGCGGCGCTCACTGATCAACGGCCCGGCATCCACGCCCGATGGCTGCCTGCAGTTCGTCCGGTCCTACTCCGCGGAGATGACCGAGGCCGGGCCGTCACTGAGCCTGCGCCGCTTCGCCCTGGACGGGGTCAGCTACGCCGCGCGGGACGACGGCTCGGTGCCCCTGGACCTCACACCGGCCCAGCTCCGGGCCATCTATGACTGCGCACCGGGTAACGAGGCATATCGCCCGATGCTGCCGGGATTCGGCTCGGAGATCCGCTTGGCGTTCGTCAGCCTGATCCTGGGTCAGGCCGACACGCCGGAGCTCGCCGCCACCCGGCCGTGCATCACCGAGGTCAGCGACGCCGGGGGGCCATTGCCGGAGAACGACGGGCGGGTGCTGACCAGCCCGGGCCACCTCGTGCCGTACTCGGTCGCGCAGTACCACGCGCAGGTCAACAAGGTGATCCTGGACGTGCACGGGCGCGGTGTGCTCGGCGCGCCCGGCGCCATCACGCCGAGTCTGCCCCATGCCGCGCACGGCTTCGCCGGGATCAGCTACGTGACCCGCGACAACAGCAGCATCCCCGCCGATCTGTCCGCAGCGGAGCTCCGGGACATCTACCGCTGCGATCCGGCGTTCGCGGGCGCCCGCCCGCTGCTGCCGGCGAGCGGCGCGCTGCGGGAGACGTTCATCACGGAGGTTCTGGGTGGGGTGGCGCCGGGACCCTGCGTGGGCACGATCCCGGCGGAGAATGACGGCACCCTGCTCACCGGCGAGCAGCACCTCGCGCCCTACTCCATCGAGCAGTACCACCAGCAGGTCAACCGCAAGGTGGCCGACCGGCACGGCCGGACCGTGCTCGGCTCGATCAACGCCGTCTCCCCCACCGTGCTCAACCCCGCCCAGCCCGCGACCCGCGCGATCCTCACCGCCTTCCCGACCAGTCAGGAGCCCCTCCCGCCCACCAGCACCGTGTTCACCGGGCCCGGCTCCCTGATCTGCCAGCAGACGGCCGTGATCACCCGCTACGGCTTCGGGACGCTACCGCCCGGCCTGTGCGGCACCCAGGCGATCGCGACCGGGCACTTCGAGATCGACATGGACTATGCCGGCGACACCCTGATCCTGGATCTCCGTGATGAGATGTCCAACCCCCTCAACGACAACGTGCCACCGGCCGAGGCCATCCTCGTCCTGCAGCCCAGCGCCCGCCGCACGATCCCCAGCGAGCCCGGTTTTGGCTGTCTGGGCGCACCGGGCGCACCGGTCTACTTCATACCCCAGTCGCCGAAAGGCAACGAAATCACCGGGGCCTTCGACACCACCGACATTCGCTCCGGCGTGCTGCGCGACAACAAGGTAGCTATTGAGCTGGTCGGCTGGAGCACCCCGCCTGGTGCGCATTTCGCCGCCTACAACAGCAGCTTCAGCGGGCCCCTCTTCCGGTTCAACACCAACCCCGCCCCGGGCTGCCAGGCCACCATCTGGCCAGACGGCGGGATCATCAACGGCAATCACGTGCACACCTGGTACGCCTTCAGCGCCGCCGGCACCTACACCCTCACCTTCCGGGCCCGCGCCACCACGATCGATGGTGTCCCGAAGGTCTCGGATGACCAGACCTACACCTTCGTCGTGGGCTGATCCGGTGCCCGCGATGAGAACGAGGCTCCGCCGGCGGCTGGCGGCAGGGATTGCTGTCCTGGTGCTAACCAGCGTGGTGTCGGTGCTCGGGGTGTCGCTGGCGAACGCGCAGGGGCCGCCGGCTCTCGGCCCGCTGAGCTTCACTCCCGCGGCGGGCACTCACCTCAGCGCCATCACGGCGGTCACGTCTGGCGGCTGCCCGGCCGCCACCCGGCTGTACCACGTCCGCGTCACCGGACCGGGCGGCTTCGACTACCTGATCACCGCATCGACCGCGGCCGGGCTGCGGACGGACGCCTCGTTCGCGGCCGCCTTCGGCCAGACCATGCAGGACGCCAGCGTGCTGCAGGCGCCGCCGGTGCCGCTGGTGGCCGGTACCTACCTGGTGACGCTGAACTGCCTAGACCGCCGCACGAACATTCTTGCCGTCTACACCGGGGCGCTGATCTTCACCAGCCCGGCGGTCTACCAGGCCGGTCCGGCTCCGTCGTCGTCGCCCACCCCGGCAGCCTCACCCACACCGTCGCCCACCCCGGCTCCGTCCCCTACGCTGGCGCCGCCTGTTCCCGGGGTGCGGGGTACGACGACCAGGCTGCTCGCCATTCCGCGCGCGGTGCCGTTCCAGGGCCTGCCTGTGATCCTGATCGCGAGGGTGTCGCCTGCTGCCGCGGCGGGAACCGTCCAGTTCAAGGCTGGGGACACCACGCTGGGCGGCCCGGTTCCGGTGATGGCCGGCTTTGCCTTCCTCATCACGACGACACCAGCACCCGGCCGGCACGCCATGACCGCGGAGTTCTGGCCCACCAATCAGGCGGCCTTCGCGCCGTCAACGTCGCGCCCCGTGAAGGTCTCGGTCCGGGTGTGGCCGTTGTGGCGACTGGATGTCCCCTAACCGGCGGTACTCAGGCTCGCAAGGATTGCTACTCGCGCAACCTGGAGCAGAAACCACCCGTACGGCCGATCAGGCGACTACCCGATCGAGTTAACATAATCGGCCGAAAATGATAATCATTACCAATCGGGCATTAGTGCCCGGGAGGGAGGCCGCTGCGGAATGGCGGCGCGTTGTCCCCGGACTGGCGAACCTGGACCTGCTGAAAGAGGAGGATCGGGCGGTCCTGACGGCTTATTGCGAGTGCTGGTCGACGTTTGTGGCGGCGACGCGCACCGTGCAGCGTGAGGGCCTAACGATCCAAGCTAAGCAAGGAACGCTGGCGCACCCGACGGTCGGTATCGCGCGGAACGGGTTGTCGCTCAGACGAGACACCTCGAAGGAAACGGGGCCGCATCTGTCTCTCAGGAGAGACATCCCCGTTGGGCTGTGGGCTACCCGGGCAGACCGGCCCGGCGGGCCATGTCCCGTAAGCTCCTGATCCGCCGGAGAGCCCCGGCGTGAGTGCCTGAGCAGCACGGCGAGCACGTCACGGACGATCGGGTCACGCAGCACGCGATGCGGCGAGATCGCCTCGACACGACGGAACGCCCGCACCGCGTCGTCGTGGCGTCCACGCAGCCGGGCCAGCGCCAGGCCATAGTCGAGCCAGTAGTAAGCCTGGCGCACCCGGTCTTGTGCGTCCGGATTCAGGCCCTCGGCGATACTCACAGCCCGCTCGTAGTCCCCGAGTACTACCAGCCCGCGTACCCGGAACAGGCCGACAGTAGTCGGACCGAAGCTGAGCCCGTAGGCGTTGCCCTCTCCGGTGCGCGCAGCCAGCTCCGCCGCGTAGGCGAGCGGAGCGTCCACGTCGTCGGCATGGTCACCGCGTCCAGCCCAGCCTGTGCAAGGTCGAACGCCCCGGCCTCCAGCGCCACGCTGGCACCGGCAGCGGCGACGAGCCCTATCGGGGCCGGGGTGCCATGCTCCCCGGCGGCCTGCCCAGCCAGCATGATGGCCTGTTCACGCAGGTCCAACGAGTCACCCGCGAGCCGCAGCCACGGGACGGTGGCCTGGGTGTGCAGCCATGCCGACAGCCCGAGCAGTTCGGCCACGTCCCGGCCAGCGGCAATGCTGGCATGCAGGTCCCGGATCAGACCGGGCAGGGCGGCGCCAACCTCCCGTTCCTGCTCGCAACGGCACAGCGCGTCGACCATCGCCGTGACCCTCGCCCGCAGCATCTCCACGGGTAGCACCACACCGCCGGGGTACCCGTGGTTGACCGCCATGAGCGCGAGCCGTACGGCCTCCTTGGTGCTGTCGGTCTCCCCGTTGGCAGGTGCGGGTACAGGGAGCCTGGTCAGCTCCGACACAGAGATCTGGAGCGCATCGGCCAACGCCCGGATCTCCGAGAGGGTCGGAGAACGCTCACCGCGCTCGATCCGGTTCAGGGTGTCCTTACTCATTCCGGCCAACCCGGCGACCACCCGCAGCGACGTGCCCCGATCGTCGCGGACACGCCACAGCGCCCAGCCAATCGTGCGCGCGTCCTCAACGTCCACCAGTGCCCTCTCCTCACCGGAACCCCTCACCGGTACCCCAGGGGGCTACCCCAGGGCGTGAACCTTGGCAAGGAGGTGACTTCAGGCTACTGGCTGCCCTCCGGCGTCCGCCGGGCGCGGTCGATCACCGCGGCGACGTTCGCCACGATGTGCGCATCTCGAATCCGGACAACCCTCTTGATATCATTTCCGTTAGGATCCCTAGATCTTGCGGTAGATCACCATTTAAGGACCGGAAACCTGTTCTGACCTAGGTGGGCGATACTGGGGATCGAACCCAGTGACCTCTTTGGTGTGAAGCAATTCAAGGGGTGCGTTGCCCCGTGCGGTTCGGCGCGTCTACGGCCGTTCTAGCGCCCGTCGTGCGCCGCTCCGCCGGACACAAGCAGGCCCGCACCCCCCGCCTGGCACGCCCGGCCGGAGGCGGTGGAACTGCGGTGGGCGGCACTGGAATCTCACGCGAACGGCGCCCACTTTGCCGAGCACACCCGCCTCGGCGGCAGGCAGCGTAAACCCGTCGCAGAAGACGCCCAGCCTGCAACCACTCGAGTATTTCTTTCGTGAAAAGAGAATTGCATCAACTGTTTACGGGTGCTGCAGCGCCCAAGCGCCCCATGAAATCCAAAAAGCAAAAACCAGCAATGCCACATAAATTCCCGAACTGGTTCGTTTCGCTTTAATTTGACTCAACGAAAGTCCCATGAGAAAAATGTACGCGACAATGTCGAACCAAATCAGGAATTCCTTCACTTCCATGTAGTTCAATTTTGCTGCGTAAATATTGACGAGCCCGAAGAAAATGCCCAGTCCGATCGACCACGTCAGCCAAAATTTTCCCCAGTAATCGAGCACGAATTCCGTGTTGAATATCTTCGTCCAGTCGTTCAGCATCTTCTTCCCGAACGACTGGTAAAAGAAGCCGATCATCAGGATCGAGCCTGCGAAATTCCACCAGCCGAGGGAAAGTAAGTAGGCGTCCATGTTCATCGTTTCGAGCGATGCCACAACCCCAGCACCTCAATCTGCACCAGCGCCCGGCGCGGCTGCGAAGACCTTAGCCTGCTGCGCGCCTGCCGGATTGACCGGACTCGGTCATGTGGTGCACCCCTGGGGTGACATCACGCGCCGTGACGTCTTGGAACCATTCCGGTGGCTGGCCGACGTCCCCAAGACGCGGGCGTCGGGCGACTTCCGACCCTCACAGTGTGTGTCACTCGCTTGGGGTCGTGTGGAGAAGCCCGCTGGGCCGCACATACCACACCCAACCACCACCGATCACCAACGACCTCCCCGACCCGCTACCCAGACCCACCGAACCCGACGAACCCGCACTCCTCCCGCGCTACGAGGGGCCCATCCTGGAACGACCACCACCCCCACCAGATCCCCCACCCACACCACCAGAC
>JBOHFW010000019.1:0-2875 GCA_050699835.1 Pseudonocardiaceae bacterium
CGTGTACGGTGGGCGCCGGCCACTGACACCGTCGGCCTACCTGCAGCTACGGAGAACCGTCCCGACAAGAGCTGCAAGTTGGCCAACTGCGACCAGGACCTTGATCGCCTTTTCTGAGGTCAAGGTCCTGGACCGCAGTCTCCTTGACCGTCGATGACGATCGTGGTACTCGGGCAGCTTGCCCGCTGGACTCATCGTCCGCCTCCTTCCCGGGCGTCTAGCCCACCGACGGCTAGACGAACCGATCCGGAGATCAAGGGCGGCGCCAGCGGAGTAGACCACCGGCTAAACCATTCGCCAGCGCAGGCGCGACACGCCTAGCGCCAAGGGGCCTGCTCAACACGATAAGCGGCCAAGAGAGAAAGCCTCGCCGATCAAATCCCTACCCGACAGCCTGCATGCATGCAGGTCAGGGCACGCTCGCCGAGCCTGTGCCCCCGAGCTCTGGCCGGGGCCCACGTGGTGGGATCCAGGGTGGGGTGTTGAGCGCGGCGCTGGCGCGGCTAGAAGACGCAGAGGGCGGCGGTGGCGTCGTCGCCGGTTTTGTAGCGGGGCCAGCGTTCGCCGAGAGGGTCGCTGGTTTCGGCCTTTCGGGTGCGGCGGATGAGCTCGGCTGGCCCGGAATGCTCGAGGATGTCGAGGACTTCGTTCCAGTCGGCGAGGCCGTAGTCGACGAGGGCCGCGGCGCCGTCGCTGAGAACGGCGGCTCTGCGGATCGCGTGGCGCGGGATGGTCTTGATCACTGCGTGCGTCGCGGCGTCGGGATCGGCGGCGGCGACCCAATAGCCGCCGGGGACGTTGCGGTGCCGTTGTTGCTCGACCACCATGATCTGCTTGGCGAGGGTGTGCTCGGGTGTGCCGATGCGTTCGCCGAGCACGGCGCCCCGCTGCTCGGCGGCGACCTTGTTGACGATGGGGTCGGTGAGGACCTCGATGCCCTCGGAGGTGTCAAGGACGATGAGGGCATCGGACAGGACCAGGCATTGCACATCGCTCGGTCCCGCGCGCAGCAGCGCCGCGGTCGCGGAGGGCATGCCGGGGTGGGAAAGATCGCAGGTGTCGGCGTGGCTGTGGGCCAGGGTCTGAATGGCGCACGCGAGCGCCTCGCGCAAGGTGCGGTCGGGGCGAGTCGCGAGCAGCCCAAACAGCTGGGTTCCGAGCTGCCGGACATACCAGGGCGTGCCGTGTCGGCAGCCGGTCTGGAATCCCTCGGGGGTGCTGAGGCCATCGAGGAGCACGACGGCCTCGGGGCTGGTGGCGATCCAGTCCTCATTGTGGTGGCGCCGGGATCCCGCGACGTGGCCGAAGGTGACGTCCACGTCATGCCTCCGGCCGGTAAAGGGGGGTGAGTCGTTCGCTGCTGAGGACCTCGCGGGAGTGCGGATCGAACTCGCAGCTGACAAGAGTGGAGAAGCGTTTGGTGCGGACCTCGCGGTACAGATCGGCCATCTGTTGGTGCAGGTAGTGGACGATTCCCCCGGCGCCGATGGCGTGGATGCCCGCGATGTAGAGGAAGGTCCCCCGACCGTCTGGTCGCGGGAGCCGCCCCAGGTATCCGACGTCGCCGGGCGTGCCGGTGTCCATGGGTGAGCGGTAGGTCCGCCCGGCCTTACGGTCGAGGAGGTGCCACCCGTCCTCGTCGGTGCTAAAGCCGAGGTTCGGATCGGATTCGAGTACCTGTCCGATCAGCGGGGACAGCCGCGGGCCGCAGATCACGACAAGGTTGTCCCGGTTGAGCCGGACCACGCCGGGGGGCGGAATCACTTCGTAGGCGGTGTCGAGCTTGACACTGTGCGCCAGCTCGCGCAGCTGCTCGTAGGCGTTGAGGTCCTCCTGCGCCACGACCGGCCCCGGCGTGGTCTTGCCAGCCTCCACCTTGCCGCCGAACGCGACGGTCACCGTCGCGGTGCCCAGAAACGCCCGCTCCGGGGGCGGCCCCGTCGTGACGAGCTGACTGATGCGCCCTCGCGTCATCCCCAGTGCCGCCGCCATCTCGGCCTGGGTCATGCCCGTGGCGCGCAACTCCTCGACGGCCTCGCGGCGGATCCGCGATAACTCGGTGACGACCGTCTGAAACTGGGTGAGCAGATCACCGGCGCGCTTGGCGCGCTCCACCGGGTCCGGCAGCTCGCAGAGGGTCTGAACCTCGCTGTTCACACTGTGCCCGTCCTTCCGTGTCGAGGTCCGCAGTTGCCTGCGCCATTGTGTTGCTACCCCCCGTAGCACCGTACTTGCAGGGGGACTTGACGAGAAGGTCTATCACGCTTATGGTCCTAGCACCATCGATGCTAGCCCCCCTAGGCAACGGAAAGGGTTCAGATGATTACGAGGTTGACCACGGCGACCGAAGCGGTGAACCACTGGGCTCCGGAGGCCGCTCGGATCGATCACCTGCTCACCCACCTCGATGAGCTGCTGCCGGCGATGGTCGACGGCGGGCCACCGGTCTCGGAGGAGACGCGGGAGGACGTGGAGGAGGCGCTCAAGCAGGCCCGGCTGGCGATGGACACGGTCCTGGGTGCCTATAGCCGGGTGTTGTTCCACGAGCGCACCGCGATCGGGCAGTACCCGGCTGGGCAGCACAACGGTCAGCAACGCGGCTGGTAGCGGCGCTGGCGTGATCGGCAGCGGGCAAAACGAACCGAAGGGAGGTGGCAGGTGAGCACAGTGCTGGAGCGTCCGGTGACCCACCGGCAGCAGCGTGACCAGCAGGCCCCGCGCACCGCTGAGGCCCCCACGGCGCCGGCGCCGGTGGGTGGGGGTGAGTCGGTGCCGGTGGCGTCCCGGGCGACGTGGGCCGCGACGAGCTCGGCCGGCGCGAGCGCGCTGACCACAGCCGGGCTCCAGTTCGGCACCGCCGGTGTGGTCACCACCC
>JBOHFW010000020.1:0-10444 GCA_050699835.1 Pseudonocardiaceae bacterium
CCCGGCCGGTGCCTGAGCCCGGCCGGGCGGCGCAACCAGAGCAATGTGAGATACGGGCACGCCGAGCGAAGAGAAGCTCCGTGCCCGCAAGGCCGCGATGCTATGCGGGAAGGAGCTGCCGATGAGCACGCCGTACGAGTCCTATCGGGGGGCGCTGCCCAGCCAGAACCCAGACGGGGATCCGGCGACGGTGATCGTCACGCGGCAGGGCATGGGACGTGAGGGCCGGGTCTGGCTCACCTTCAACGCCGCGATCAAGACCACCGTGGCGATGACCGATCAGGAGGCGGCGCAGCTGGTGGATCTGGTCAACGAGGCTCGGCGCGACTAGATCCACGACACTTCCCGGGCGAGCCTCCGGGTCTTCCCCGATACCCCGAACCCGAGACGGGTGTTTACTGGGGTCAGCGGGGTCAGCTCCCCAGGTTGCCCACTGGCCCCCCGAGGGTGTGGCGAGGAGACCGTGATGCAAACCGTGCTCAAAGTGCTCGGGATCGCTGTGTTGATCGTGGTGGGGTTCAAGGTGCTGTTCTGGGCGCTGGGTGTCGCAATCAGCATGCTGTTCTGGACGCTGGTGGTCGGCGCGGTGCTTCTCGTCGGCGCGGGGACCTACGCTGCACTGAAGGGCAAGTCGGGCCGCAACGCGCTGCGTTAGGGCGCGGGCTTGGACGCCATCCACCGATCGAAGTCGCCCTAAAGAATTAACTTTGCTACGAACATTTACCCAGCATCACCAGAGGTAGCCTGAACGGGCTCAATGCTGCGACACCGCCGGTGCAGGTGGGTGTCGGGATTCGGTGCTGCGAGGGCGCGGATGTTCAACACGCGGGACCAAGGTCCGGCGCTGGAGGCATTGCGGCGGTCGGTTCGGTCCGGGCTGTTGGTGTTATGCCTGCTCAGCATGGGTATCTCGCTGCTCGAACGAGTGGTCTCGGGACAATTCGGTCCGCTGGCGCTGGTTGTCCTGACCGGTCTTCATGTCGTGATCGCGCTGGGAGCGGTGTGGCTGCTGGGGTCGACACGCGCGGTACGCGGACCACGCCCACTCGATCTTGCTGTGTGGCAGACCCTCGTCCTTGCCTTGGGGTCGGGCTCCGCATGGTGGACATCAGAGCCATTCGCGTTCCCCAATCCCGTCTTCGGCGCCGCGGCGGCCCTTGCTGGGTTTGTCGGCACGGTCCCGGGATTCGCAGGGCAGGCCATCCTGATAGGTGCGTCAGCGGTTTTGCCAGGACCGCCGGGAGCCGCGATCGACCGGGTCCTTGAGCAAGGTATGGCCTGTGTCGCGGCGTGGGCGGCATCCCGCGCCGTTCTCCGTGGCACCCTCCGGGTAGACGTCACTGTGGAACGTCTCCTGGAGGCTGAACGGGTCGCGTCGGTGTCGCTGGCGGTGCGACGTGACCGGCTGGAGCGGATGCGTGTGCTCCATGACACAGTGCTGGCGACATTGACTGCGGTGGCCCGCGGCCTAGCCATCGAGCCCAACCGGCTGCCGAGCAGGTGCGCTGAGGATCTCGACCGGTTGCGTGGACCGGATTTGCTTGTCCTCGTGGACACCGACGGCCGGGCGGACATCAGCGGGCACCTGGTCGCGGACGCCGTGCACAAGGTTGCGCACGAGTCAGCAGCGCTGGGACTCAGCGTGCGGGTGGCTCAGGTCGGCACACCCGAGATGACACTGCCCATCGCGTCCGCTGAGGCGTTGGTAGGAGGTTTGGCTGCGGCGCTGTCGAACGTGTGGCGGCATGCGGGCGTCACACAGGCCGAGGTAACGCTGACCTGGGCAGCGGACACGGTGCGCCTGTCCGTACGTGACGAAGGTCGCGGTTTCGACCCGCATCGGCCGACAACCCGGCTCGGCCTCCGCGAGTCGATCACGGCTCGCGCACTGGCCGTGGGCGGAGCTGCCACTGTGGACTCCCAACCGGGCGCCGGCACCACTATTCATGTGGTCGTGCCAACGTTCGCGGGCTCCTACTCCTCTCACAGCATGGTCTTGTGATGGAGGTGATGTGGAGCCACTACGGCAACGTGCTGCGGTGGGCCTTGGCCGGACCAACCGTGGTCTACGTCCTGTCCACCGGGGTAGCCGTCGCCAAGGGCTGGACCCAGTACGGCCATCCGGTCGCTCAGCTGCTGCTGTGGGGCTGCTACGCCACGCTGGCACCGGTCGTGGCGTGGTACAGCCGAGACGTGCGCGCCGGCCCGACGATTCTCCTGGCGGTGCTGCTGGTGGTCAACGCCGTCAGCACATTCGATCTGCCCACCGACTACTTGCCCGGCTCGGCGCGATGGGTACCGACCGCAATCAGCACCACCTTCTTGGCTGTCGCGTTCACCCGGCCACCCCGACAGACGCTGGCATTGTTTGCAGCGACGGCCACCGCCAACGCGCTCACAGTCACAGCGCCGTTCGACGGCATCAGCGACGCTGGAATGAAGCTGGTGTGGGCGATTGCCACCCCGGCATACGGTACGACAATCGCGCTAGCGGCGATGCTGGCCTTGCGCCAGCAGGCCGCGCTGGTCTTCGAGCAACGCCGCCGGACTGCCGCAGCGGAGACCGAACGACAGGCTGTACTGGCCGTTCACACCGATCGTCGCCGTCTGCTCGAGCCTGCGCTCAAGCAAGCGGAGCTGGTCCTCGAAAGACTGATGACCGGCACGGCCAAGTCCGCTGACCCGGCTGTCCGTGCCGCCGCCCGCGCCGCGGAACAGAGACTGCGGGTGGCGCTGACCGCAAACGCCGAAGCGTCGGACCTCGCTGTGCTGGCCGAGCAACTCCTCGCCAGCTCGCCGTCGCGGGACATCGATATCGTCACGCAGGGCAGCCGCGCCTGGGACACCTTGCCGGCGCAGTCGCGGGAGCGAGTCGCCGTGCTCCTGCACCAGATCTTCGCTGACCCTGCGACCCGCCGGATCAATCTCACCGCGCTGCCCGATGCCACCGGAACCGTCTGGCTCTCGGTCACCGTCGATGGGGGCGCCAGGCCAGTGGATTTGCCACCTGGCCTGCCGCGTCCCACCGCGCGTGGGCACGTGGACGATCAGTGGTGGCTGGAATGGACGCTACCGCAGCATGCGGGTGCCACAACATGAGCAACAGCAGTGGATGATAGCGACGACGCTGGCACGGCGTCGCGACCACCGATCGAGGTGGCAGTCGTCGATGACCACTCGATGTACCGGGATGGTGCGGCACTGTGGTTGGAAACCGAAACGGCGGGAGCGGTGCGGGTAGTCACGACCGCACCGACAGTTGAGGAGCTCCTCAAGCGGGGACCGCTGCCGCCGGTGGTGGTGTTGGATCTGCGGCTGGCCGACGAGTCAGATCCGTGCGACAACATCCGACGGCTGACGACTCAGGGTTCTGCGGTGATCGTGCACAGCGCGACGGAGACACCCTCCGCTGTCCGGGCGATGGTCCGGGCCGGCGCGAGCGGGTACGTGCCCAAGAGCGCGCCGTTGCTGGACATCGTCGAGGCGGTATGCGCCGCGGCGCGTGGGGAACCGTACTTCTCCCAGAACCTGGCCTACGCCTACCTCCAAGCCCCTGACGGCGAACGACCGGACCTTTCTCGTCGTGAGATCGAGGTGTTGCGGGGGGTCGCCGCCGGACGTACCCGCTCAGCCGTCGCCCGTTCCCTGGGAATCAGTGAAGGAACCGTGAAGACCTACCTGGAGCGGATCCGACAGAAATACGACGCGGTCAGCCGACCCGCACGATCTCCAGTCGACCTCTACCGCCGAGCGGCCGAGGACGGCTTCCTCGAAGATCGCAGATAATCCTCCGGGAAACGACCTGGTTCGCCACCAGCTGTCTACCCGTTGCTGTCTTCTCATTTGACTCGTCGTCACCAGAAACAGAAATCGAGGTTTTTCACGAGCGCATGTTGTCCGCCGAGCGGCGGACAACATGCGTCTGCCGAAATGCTGACTCCCGGTCACCGCTGGTGAACACCAATCTCGTTATGAGACCTCACCGAGGTCCCGCAACAAGACGGCACACCACGGAGGAAACGATGAACTCAATCGTCACAAGATTCAGGACCAGAATTGCGCTCGCGATCCTCGCGGCACTGGGATCGCTCATGGTCATCCTCGCCGTGCCCGCCACGGCCGCCCCTAACCAGGTCCAGTGGATCAATCACTTTTCGCTGCTGCCGGGCGATCCCAGCGTCACCACCACGTTCAATGCTGTCAGCTCCGGCGTTGGTGGCGGCCTGACCGGTTTGGTGATCCGCTCTAGCACAACCGGCAGCACCGCTAGCGGTGGTGGAAACAAGGTGGTTCATACTGCCGTGGAGGCTCCACCGAACTATACTATTCAGGGTGTTCGTGTGTGTTACGAGCTCACCAACGCTCGCAGCTTCATCAACCAGATCCGTTTGGCGCAGGTGCAGAACCCACCGGCCACGGCGGTGGTGCGCCTGGACGACGCGACGCCGCGTACCGCGGTTGGTCCCGTATGCGTGGACAGCCAGAACACCTCAGTCGATCCAGCTGTAGGGGCGGTTCTTCTCAGCCTGCGCACGAACTTCGGCAACACGTCTGACAGAATTGTTATTCGTGGTCTCGGGTTGCGCTTGGTGCCCAAACCGTAACTACTCAAGGGCCGACGAGAGACCGTCCCAGCTGGGCTGCGGCCTGCCAGTTTCACCGAACTGGCAGGCCGTGCTCCCCGCCACCTCTGATCAGCAGGCGCCGGAGCAGATGCATCGCGACGGTCGCTGACCGGTCGCGGATCTCGGCGCGATCGCCGGGCAACACCGGGTCGCCGGCCAGCGCCCCGCCCTCGCCGGTGGTCACGCAGATGCACACGTAGCCGACCGGCTTAGCGTCGGTGCCGCCACCTGGGCCGGCCACCCCGGTGATCCCCACACCGACGCTGGCGCCGAAGCGCTCCCGAGCCCCGTCCGCCATGGCCCGCGCCACCTCTGGGGACACCGCCCCGTATCGCTCGATCAGCTCCGCGGGCACGCCCAGTAGCTGCGTTTTCGCGGCATTGGAATAAGCCACCACGCCGCCGGCGACATAGTCTGAGGAGCCCGGCCGCTCGGTGAGCCGGGCGGCGAGCAGCCCGCCGGTGCACGACTCCGCCAGCCCGATTCGCCGGTCACGCAGCAGGCCAGCGACCTGGTCGTCCACTGAGGTGCCGTCGGTGGAGTACAGGTATCGGGTGTGCCGGGCGCGGATCGCCTCGATCAGCGCGTCCCGGATCGCCTCGGCATCGGGCCGGTGCCGGATGTCGATCACCAGCTCGGCGCGCCGCAAGCAGGTGGTGATCTCCAGTGGCGCCAGGTCCAGCGACTCGCCCACCTCCCGCAGGGTCACCGCGATCTGCGACTCGGGCAAGCCGAACAGTCGCAGTTGCGCCGACTCAAAAGGCAGGGTGTGCGCCAGCACGTCCCGAACGGCCGAGGTGGTCAGCGCCGAGGGCCACATCTCCTGCAGCTCCCGGGGCGGTCCGGGTAGCACGATCACCGTCGGACCGTCCTTGATCGGCATGACCAGCCCGGGTGCGGTTCCCACCGGGTCCAGCGGCGTTGCTCCTCGGGGCACCATCGCCTGCTTGCGGTTCGCCGCGCGCAGCCCTTCGGAGTCGAAACGGGCTAGGGCGCGAAACCGGGCTAGGATGCCGGCGATCTGGCGCTCCATCGCCTCGTCGAGTTCCAACTCCACCCCAGCGAAGGCAGCGACCACCTCAGCGGTCACGTCGTCCGCGGTCGGGCCCAACCCGCCACTGGTGATGATCAGGTCGACGCCCTGATCGGCGATAAATCGCAGTGCCGCGGCCAGATCCGCCGGCCGGTCCCCGACACAGAGCAGGTGCGCCACTTCGACGCCCAGTTCTCCTAGCCGCTGCGCGAGCCACGGGCCGTTGCGGTCCGTGATCAGACCGTTGAGCAGCTCCGTCCCGGTGACGACCAGCCCCGCCCGGACGTCTGCGCCGACTTGTGGCCCGCGTCTACTCACGAGACGCCACGCTAGCGTGGCAGGCATGCTCTGGTGGTGGGAGGCCACGATGAGATTCCGCCGCACCGCTGCCGCGGGTTCCCCCGATCCGAGCGCGCCGACGCTGATTGGGGTCGACGACCTCAAGACCCCAGAGTGGGCGCAGGTGGACGAGACGATGGCCAGCTCGGGTGCCGGCCGGATGCTGCGGGCGGCACCGGCCGCTCTCGTGGCGGTGGTGCGCCTGGCCTGGCAGACCTCGCCCCGATTGACGTTGCTCGCGGCGGCTGTCGAGCTGGTTGCAGGGTGCGTGACCGCGTTCGGGCTGCTGGCCACCGCCACCGTGCTCACCAGGCTGCTGGAGCAGGGCCCGACCCCACAGCGGGTGCTGGCGGCGCTGCCAGCGCTGGCGCTGGTGATGGCGTCCTACGCGGTTCGGGGATTGCTGGACGCGGCGGTCGGTGCCGTGCAAGCGGTGCTTGCGCCGCGGGTGGAGCTGCGCGCCCAGAACGAGCTGCATGAAGCGGTGATGGGGGCCGATCTGATCGCCTATGACGACGCGGACTTCGTCGAACTGGTGCGCCGGGCGTCGACGCGGGGAATCGCGAGCTTGAGCCAGGGGGTGACCGACGCAGGGAACCTGCTCAGCTCAGCGATCTCGCTCGCCGCCGCGATCGTCACCGCTGGACTGCTCAACCCTGTGCTGGCGCCCGTGGTCCTGCTGGCTGCTCTGCCCAACGGGTGGGCCAGCATGCGGGCGGCGAGGATGTCCTACGAGTCATTCGTGCGGATGATCTCGCGCATGCGCCGGCTGTGGATCACCGGCGACCTGATCACCGGGCGGCGCGAGGCGGCCGAGGTCCGTGCCTTCACTACCCAGGACACTCTGCTCGGCGAGCATCGTCGCATCGGATCCGAGATCACCGCGGAAGCCGTCAAGGTGGAGCATCACAAGACCGCGATCCGGCTGGTCGGGCGGGGCTTGGCCGGGATCGGCACGGCGCTGGCCTATGGCGTGCTGGGCGTGCTGCTCTACACCGGGGCGATGCCGCTGGCCCTGGCTGGAGCGGCGGCGGTCGCGATGCGAACCGCGAGCACGGCGGTGTCTGCCACGCTGTTCGCCGCCAACCAACTGTTCGAACACAGTTTCTACCTCGACATGCTGAGCAGCTGCCTGACCCAGGCTCGCGGCTACCACCGGGCGTCCCCCGAGCAGCGGCTACCGCACGATCCACAGCTCATTGAGTTGACTGAGGTGTCCTTCAGCTACCCCGGCAAGGACGAGCCCGCCCTGCGGCAGGTGAGTCTGAGCATCCGGCGCGGGCAGGTCATCGCGCTGGTGGGAGAGAACGGCTCCGGCAAGTCCACCCTCGCCAAGGTGATCACCGGGCTGTATCTGCCCGACGAGGGGCAGGTCACCTGGGACGGGGTCGACATCAGCAAGGTCGACCAGCGTGAGCTGCACTCCCAGGTCACCGTCGTCCTGCAGAACCCTCTCGAGTGGCCGATGACCGCCGAGAACAACGTCCGCATCGGCCGGTTGGATCGGGTCGACCCCGACGGCAGTGTGCTCGCCGCCACGGCGGCCGACTCCGGGGCCGACGCGGTTGTCGCCGAGCTGCCCGAGGGCTGGAACAGCGTGCTGTCCCGGGAGTTTCAGAACGGCCAAGACCTCTCCGGCGGGCAGTGGCAGCGGATCAGTGTGGCCCGCGGCCTGTACCGGGACGCGCCGCTGCTTATCGCCGACGAGCCCACCGCCGCCATGGACGCCCGCGCCGAGCACGCCGTGTTCCAATCGCTGCGGACGCTGCGCCGCGCGAGTGCGGTATCAGGCAATGGTGAGCGCCCGGGGGAGAGCCGGACGACGGTGCTGATCACCCACCGGCTGGCCAATATCCGGCACGCCGACCAGATCATCGTGCTGGATCACGGCCGCATCACCGAGCAGGGCACCCATCAGGAGTTGATGGCCCGCGGCGGCGGGTACGCCGAGCTGTTCACCCTGCAAGCCCGCGCCTACCTCGACGGCGCTGATAGTTACTTACAGAACGGACCGCCGACGTACCGGTCCACGTCACTGACCGACGGCGCGGGTAGCGCCTCTGCGTAATCTTCGGCGTCGTCTTGCGGCTGGTAACCCAACGCTTTTGCTTCGTCCAACGAGAATCGCCCCCGGGTGTTTGCGGAGATTCCCCATACGATTCGGAATCCTGGATTCGGTGCGGTCAATAGCGCTTCCATCAGTCGGGCGCAGTCATCTGGGGACAGCCACGTCCAGCGCATTCGATGGTCTGTTGGCTTTTCGAAACAGGATCCGATCCGTACGCACAGCACGTTGATCCCGTACCGATCATAATATAGGCTGCCGAGTGCCTCGTTCGTCGCTTTGCTCACGCCGTAGTAGGTGTCCGGACGGGGAAAGACATAATCTGGTACCAGGTCATCGGAGTATGGATGGAAGCCGACCGCGTGGTTGCTGCTGGCCAGGATCACCCTCGTCACGCCCGCGCTTCGGGCTGCTTCCAGCACCGTGTAGGTACCGTGAATGTTGGTATGCAGGATGCTCGGCCAGTCGGACTCATGGGCGATGCCGCCGAGATGGATAATGGCATCGACGTCGTGTGCGGCGTGTTTCATTGCACCGAGATCGGTGATGTCCGCTTCCACCGTCTCGACTTGTTCCCCGGGTTCTGGCTGGGGCGGCGGAACAATGTCGAGCAACCGGAGGATACGGTCTGGACGTGCCATCCGAGAGCGCAGCATGGTGCCGATCGCGCCAGCCGCTCCGGTGATGAGGATACGTTCACTCATGAGCCGATATTACGCTCGTGATCAATCAACGGCGGTTGCCTCCAGCTCGATCATGAGCTCGAGAAAGGCGAGCCGGGTCACGCCGAGCAGTGTCATCGCCGGAGTGACACCGAGACGCGCTCCGAGAACATCGAAGTGCTTCAGTGTCTCGTCAACGTCGATTGTGTATATGTTCAGGTGCGAGATATTGGCGAACGTCATTTCGGCTTCGATCAGTATGGCTTCGAGATTATCGAGCGCCATGCTGATCTGGTTGCGCATGTCACCGGCATGCTGCGGATGACCGTCAGCGTCCGTGACTGTCTGGCCTGAGCAGATCAATTCGCGACGGTGACCTTCAATAAGCACAGCTTGGCTGAACCCGTAGTTCAACGACCAGGGCCACGGGTTGATCGATGTCCGTTGCACTCGGCCTCCTCGACGTCGCGACCGGTAGCGCTGACAGCTATCTGAGCACCGAGTATGCTGAGCACGGTGCGTTAGCGGGGTATGGGGGCATCGGCGGAAAGCCGCCGGATCGTCGGGTCGTATGGGTCGAGCTCGCCGGGCGCGAAGCGGCACAGCTTGATGGCCCACCAGAGCGAACGTCCCGGATCGCCGTCGAGCTTGTAGGAGCCATCGGGCAGGAGTACCGCGTAGCCGCCCGCCTCGAGCGCAAGCAGCGTTGCTCGCAAGACCCCGGTGGCCGGGTCCCACAGTCGCACGGTGGCATCGGAGGCGCTGGCGAGCAGGGTTCCGTCGGGTCGGCCAGGACATCTGCTGCGCATCTCGCTGGTCCCTTTGTGACCACGATCCCGGTCTCCGCGCCCAGGGTGAGCCCGAACTCCACGCTCACCTCATCCGGAGACCTCGCCACCAGCCGATCCAGCACCGCCGGGACCGCTGGCTTGATCTGATCGAGCGCCTGCTCCAAGGACTGCCACGCCCGCGCCACCACCTCACCCGGCCGGGCAGCCAACTGCAGATCACCGGGCAGCTCCTCCCCGGAAACCTGCACCACCAGCCGCCCGCCACCTTCGACGGGCACCTCGATCAGATACACGCCAGTTCCCTCGCTGGACTCATTGGCCAGATGATGACCAACAATGTCAGATCATTGCCGCCTTCACTGGAGTCGGGCGCGAATCGGACGGTCGGCATGTAGCTACCGATCGGCAGCAGCTTGGCTACCGGTCGTCCTGTTCACCTCGCTGCGCGATGAGTGTGGTCAGCATGCCAGTGATCTGGCCGAGTCCGGCGGCGGTGGCGTCGAATTTGCCGCGCATCTCGATGAATCCGCTGTCCATACGGCTGCGCAGGTCGCCCAAGTCGTCGCGCGTCGCGTTGAGGTCGTCGCGCGTCGCGTTGAGGTCGTCGCGCATCGCGTTGAGGTCGTCGCGCATCGCGTTGAGCACGCGGTTGTTCTGGTCGCGGAACTCGCGGATCTCGCCGCGCAGCTCGGACACGTCTCGATCAGCGCCGCCAGCGAGCACGCGTGCTGCTGCCGCGTCCTGCTCGCTATGCCGTACCCGTTCGGTCAGCGCGGCAACCTGCGTCTCCAGGGCGGCAACGCGGGTTTCGAGATCGGACGGTTGAGTCATGCCGGGCAGCGTACCGCCGGCAGACCACGGCCACCGCTGCGCTGGAGTCCATTGAGCCAGAACCCGGCCTGGACGCCGTGGCCCGGCTTGCCCACCCT
>JBOHFW010000021.1:0-4571 GCA_050699835.1 Pseudonocardiaceae bacterium
GCGGGGGCTCGGATGAGGATAGGCGTTGGCGACCTCGTCGACCTGCTCGTAGCCAACGCGCAGCAGGAAGGTGCTATTGCGTCCGTAGGACTTCATACCCAGGACGAAGAAGTTCGGTTCGGGTGACCTGAGGGCGTCCACCCCGTGCGAGGCCTGAGCCAGACAATCCGCCGGTCCATCGCCCGCAGCGCCCAGTAGCGCCGCCGAGAGGTTCATCGGGGCGGCGGTGGCGTAGCACTCGTGCACGTGGAGTTGCCGGTACAGCGAGGTGTCACCCAGGAAACCGGTCAACGCGACGATCCTGTCGACGACGACGTCCTCGGCGTCGCCGGTGTTCGACCGGAGCGTGACGACCATACCGTCGTCTGATGTGCGCAAGCCGTCCACCACGACACCCGTGCGAACCTGCACTCCGGGTACCGCGCCGGAGCGCAGCCGTTGGGAGACCTCGACCAGCTCTTGGCGCTGGGGGAGGGGGTCGCCGGGGACCTCGCCCCAGTCCGGGTCCGTCGCACGCACTGCCCACACCACACTGGTTCCGGGTCGTTCGGCCACCAGCGCAGCAAGATCACGCGCCGCCGTCTGGGCTGACTTACCGGCGCCGACCAGCAGCACCCGGCATCCCGCCCACTCCTGTGCTTCGCGGCCGACATCGGGAATCTGGCGAGTGATCCGATCGGCCAGCTGTAGTTCGCCTGGAGCCGGGATCCCACCGTCGCCGAGCACGTTGGCCTGGTCGTAGCTGCCGGTGCAGTCCAGCAGCAGATCCGCGTGCTCGATCCGCTCGGTGCCCTCCAGGTCGGATACCAGCAACCGGAACGGACGCGAACCGCGTTGGGCAGTGCCGATCTCCTCGTGCTTGAGCAGGCCCTCCCGGGCGACGGCCAGCACCCGGGTTCGACTCTGAATGGTGGCTGCCAACTCCGGGAGCTCGGCCAACGGTCTGAGCAGCTGATCGGCGAACTCAGCGCCGGTTGGGCAGTACTCGGCGGGCCCTGGCGGCGCGACGCCGGCGGCGGCCAGGTGCGCCAGCATCCGCGCCGAGATGTTCATCGACCAGGGTGTGAACAGCCGGATGTGGCTCCATGCCGTCACGTTTGCGGCCACCGACGCCGCCTCGTACACGGTGGCGGACCAGCCGTTGTCCAGGAAGGCCAGCGCGGCATCCAGGCCGATTGGCCCCGCACCGAGGATCGCAACGTGACCTCTTCCGTCGGCTGCCGCGCTCACGTGCACTCCTGTGTCTTGAGGTCTCGGAAGGATCCCATCAGTCCTTCGCGAGTTGGGAAGGTTCGGATCGGGTGAGCGGGCGTCCAATCGTGGCTGTCGCGGCAGCATTGTCGTCCGTGGGGGCCGGTGGGATCATCACCTCAAGCTAGTCGAGACTGGGGCGGTTCGGATCGGGTGAGCACGCTGGCGACCGTGTCGATCGTGGTGCCCACACTCAATGAGGCAACGCGGATCGAGGCCTGCCTGCAACGGTTGCGTCGTGACTTTCCCGGCTGCGAGCTGGTGGTGGTCGACGGCGGCAGCACCGATGACACTCCTGCGCTGGCGGCTCGACACGCCTACACCGTCCGTAGCGCCGCGGGCCGCGCCATCCAGATGAACGCGGGAGCCGCGGTGACCAGCGGCGATATCCTCTGGTTCATCCACGCGGACTGCCGGGTGCCCCCCGATGCGCTGGAGCTGCTCCAGCGGGCGTTGCACGATCCCGGGGTGGTCGGAGGCGGCCTGCAACTGAGCTTCGATCAGCGCAGTCCCGGCCTGAACTACCTGGCGGTGAGCTCCAACGTGCGGGCCCGCCGGCTCCACTGGATATTCGGCGATCAGGCGATGTTCATGCGCCGGGAGGTATTCGAGGCAGTGGGCGGGTTTCCCCAGCTTCCGCTCATGGAAGACCTTGAGATGTCCCGCATCCTGCGCCGGCGTGGCCGGCTCGTGGTGCTGCCGACCACCGTCACCGCCTCAGCCCGGCGGCTGGTCGAGCAGGGTGTCTGGCGCATGACCGTGCTCATGCAGCTGCTCAAGCTGCAATACCTGCTCGGTGTCGACCCAGAGCGAATTCGCCGACGTTATGAAGCCGGCACCCGCCGTGGGCGCCGGCAACGGCCGGCCCCGACCCGCTGAGTAAGGCGCACAGTAGCGCCATGCGTTTAGCCGGTCAGCGGGGGAGCAGCAGGAGCTTTCCGGTGCTGCGGCGGCCCTGCAGATCCTGGTGGGCACGGCTGGCGTCGGCGAGCGGGTACCGGCCGCCGATGGTGATCCGCAGCGAGCCGTCCCGCATCGCGCTGAACACCTCGCCCGCGCGCCAGGTGAGCTCCTCGCGGTTCGCGACGTAGTCCCCGAGCTTGGGCCTGGTGAGGAAGACCGAGCCGGCCGAGTTCAGCCGCTGGGGATCCACCGGTGGCACCGGCCCGCTGGCCCCGCCGTAGAGCGCGAGCATCCCGCGCGGTCGCAATGAGGCGAGGCTGGCGTCGAACGTCGATGCGCCCACCCCGTCGTACACGGCGGCGACGCCCTGCCCATCGGTCAGCCGCCGGACCTCGCCGGCCAGGTCGTCGATCTCGGTGTAGCGGATCACCTCCGCAGCCCCGGCCTCCCGAGCGAGCTGTTCCTTCTCGGCGGTGGACACCGTGCCGATCACCCGGCCGCCGCGGGCGGTCGCCAGCTGGGTGAGCAGCAGGCCCATCCCGCCGGCCGCGGCGTGCACCAGCACGGTCTCGCCAGGCTGCACGGGGTGCACGGACACCGCGAGGTAGTGCGCGGTCATGCCTTGCAGCAGGCAGCCCGCCGCGATCTCGCTGTCCACCTCCTCGGGTACCGGCACGACCTGACCGGCGGGTACCACGGCCTGCTCCGCGTAGCTGCCCAGGCTCGTTGCCCACGCCACCCGGTCGCCCACCGCGACGTCACCGACACCGGGTCCCACCGCGGTGACGATGCCCGCGCCTTCCGAACCGGGGATGAACGGCAGCGGCGTCGGGTACACACCGCTGCGCAGGTAGGTGTCGAGGTAGTTGACACCGGCAGCGGTGACCTCGACGAGGAGCTGGCCGGGTCCGGGCTCGGGATCGGGCAGCTCAGTGAGCTGCAGGACGTCGGGACCGCCGGTTTCAGTGATCTGGATTGCGTGCACGGCGCCAGCCTATGAGCCGCTGGTCAGGGCGCGCTTGGCCAGCCCCAGTGGTAAACAACCGGAGCCGGCCAGGGTGTCGTGGAACTCCCGCAGCTCCCCGGACCAGTGGGCACGCCACTGCTCGATCTCCAGGCAGCCGGTCAGGTAGGAGACAGCCTGAGTCGGCCAGGCGCAGTACCGGTCGACCTCTGTCTTGGCCGTGCCGGGGGACAGTGACGCGCGGGTGGTGATGAACTGCTCGGCTTGGGCCGGGTCCATGCCTCCGCAGTGCAGCGAGGTGTCCACCACCATCCGGGCCGCCCGGAAGATCCGGGCGTCCAGGTGCGCAAGCTCGTGCGCGGGATCGGTGAAATATCCCTGCTCGCGCATCATGCCCTCGGCGTAGAGCGCCCAGCCTTCGGCGAAGAAGGCGCTGCGGTGCACCGAACGCACCGCCGGGGACGCCTCGGCCGCCCAGGACAGCTGCCAGTGGTGCCCGGGATAGGTCTCATGCACGGCGATGGTGGGTAGCTGCGCGCGGGCGTTGGTGCGCAGCCGCTGGGTAACCTGCTCCTCGGTGGCGCCCTCCGGGGTGAAGGGCACGAAGAAATGCCCGATGCGGGACCGGGTCAGAGCCGGGGGCTGCAGGTAGGAGGCCACCGCCATGATCGGGCGCTGGTAGGCCGGCGCCGGGACGACGCGGCACTGCTCGCCGTCGGCGAAAGTGACCAGCTCGTGGTCGGCGAGGAACGCCCGGGCCCGCGCCGTCTCGGCCTCGTACTCCGCGCGCATCGCCTCCACGGTCGGCGGGTGATCATCCTGCAGGGCCTCCATGGTGGCTCTCCAGTCGGCGCTGCCGCCGGGCACCCGGGGCGCCAGTTCCCGCATCTGCGCATCAAGTGCCGCCCAGGCGACCTCGCCCCGCCGGTGCAGCTCCTCGGCGCCGTAACCGAGCAGCTCTCGCTGGGCCAGCAGCGCGGAGTAGAGCGTCTCGCCCATCCGCCAGTCGCCGGTGGCCCGCTCGGCGAAGTCGGTGAGGAAGCTGATGGTCTCCTCGAATGCCTGCACCGCGGGCCCGGCCGCGTTCACCAGGCGGGCCCGCTGCACCGGTTCCTGGACCTCAGCGGGCAGCGAGTCGAGCAGAAACGCCGGCCCGGCCGCCGCCTGCCGGAGAGCCCGGCGTACCAACCTGGGTGCCGCCAGGTCGGTGTCGAGGTTTTCGCGGCACGCGGCGAGCACCTCGGGCACCTGCGCCAGCCGTGCCATCACCCCATCGACCAGTTCCGGTTCGGGACGAAGCCGGTGCAGGAACGGCAACAGCAAGCCGCTGAGCACCGGGGTGAGATATCCCGATGGGTCGCGCCGCCACGCTGGCCAACCGGCCATCAGCCGCTCCCCGCGCAGCACCGAGACGACCAGGTCCCGATCGATCTCCGCCGGTTCGGCCTCAAAC
>JBOHFW010000022.1:0-2808 GCA_050699835.1 Pseudonocardiaceae bacterium
GCAGGGTCACCAGGGGCGCGATGGGTGAGCGGTAGAACAGCCCCACCGCCACCGCGATGAGCGCGATCGTCGCCCACGTCACGGTCGGCACCCACTCCTTGATCACCGCTGACCGGGCGGCAATTGCCGGCACGCTGCCCGTGACGCCCACGAACTCGCCTGATCCCGCGGGAACGTAGTCGGCGGCGAAGCGGCGGGCGATCTCGGCGGACTCGGAACTGCCGGTACCTGGACGGAAGTGCAAGAAGTACAGGATCGTGGTGGGTGTGGTGGTGAATACCGAACCCGGCTTGACGGCGGTATCGGGCACCGGGATGACGGCGACGAGCCCACCCAGGTTAGGCAACCGGCCGTCCCGGACGTCGCGCGCTGTCTGTACCGCCTGACTCAGCGCCCCAGGCGGCAACCCGTCCCGGGCGTGCCGGACCACGACGGTGCGCCCGACGAACGGGACGCCGAACTGCTCCTTGGACAGCAGCTCCGCCTCCAGCGCCGGCGCGTTGGCGGGCAGCAGGTCGGCACTGATCGCGTCCCTTTGACCCGCACCCAGGGGCGGCAGGTACAGCACGGCGAGCACCGCCGCGGCCACCCATGCCGGCACCAGGACGAACCGCAACGCCACGATGACCCGCGCCGCCCACTGGCTCACCGGAACCGCTCCGTCTCTCGATCGACCTGGCCCAGTCCCCGCGATGGCGTCAGGCCACGGGAGCCAGCGCTACGTTCACCCAGCCGGGTTCACGGGTGTCGAAGGTTCGGTAGGTCTTAACCACGTCACCAATGGGCTCGATCTGGGTGAGCGACCGGGGTCCCTCTCGACCCGTCCCGGCGCCTGCCACACAACTGCCCTCATCGTCGTGCTCACTCCTAACGCGGTTATCAGACGCCCAGAGGCTGGGGTTCCGGGTTGGGAGGTAACGGATTGGGAGGTAGTGGGTCAGGTCCAGGGACTGGGTCCGGCACGGGTTCTGGGTATGGCACGGGTTCTGGGTTTGGCGCGGGTTCCGGGTCCGGGGGGACGGTGTTCACGAGGGCGGGATCCGCCTGCAGAACGGCACTCCGATCGGTGATCACGACGTATCTCCTGCTCGATCGCCTGCTGCTGTCGCCTGTGGATTACCCGCCTACCGGACTGCTGAACCGGCGCAGGAGCGGGTAAAGGCTTCGCCGGCTCGCCGTACGGCGATCGCCACGCTACTCCGGTGAGTCGAGTGACAGGCTGGCCCAGATGGTCTTGCCGTCTGGGTGCTGATCCACTCCCCAGGCCTGCGCCAGGCAGACCACCAGGTGCAGACCGCGGCCGCGCAGCGCGTCGACATCGATCGGTCGGGGTTGGGGGATGGGCGTCGGGCAATAGTCTCGAACCGAGACTCGCAACGCCGATCGGGTGCAGGTAAGAGTGAGCTGGCTGGAGCTGTGCACGTGCTCGACAGCGTTGGTCACCAGCTCAGTGGCCACGAGCTCAGCAATTTCCCGGATGTTGGAGGGCAGCAGCCATGTGTGGCAAGCCTCGCACACGAGCATTCTCGCTGCTGACGGAGCGGTGTTATGGCAGGGCAGGTCGCGATGGCAGCATACCTGCGGGGGTCGCTCCTCCAAGACCGCAACGGCTGAGACGAGATCTGCGGCCAGCGGCACCATCTCGATTCTCCGTGTCGAGACCAGCATCGAGCGCAAGCCGGCTTTGGCGCCGAACAGGGCCAGCCGGGCCGAGGGCCAACCGCCGGCCGCAGCCAGCGCCGCCGGGAAGACAGTGACGAAGGCGGCCTGGGACGAGCGCAGCAGGGACAAGTTGATGACGACACGACCCGCACTCAGCAGCGACTTGACGGTGATCTGACGCACTCGGGGGATGGTTCGTAGAGACAGCCGACCAGAAAGCCGCAGCACAATGTGGTCGGACTCCTCGCGAACCTGGATCGCGAGATTGTCCGGCATGGATGCCACCCGGGTTGCCTGAACCGACATAGCTAGTCCAGTGAAGCACGATCCATATCACTGCGCCTCTCGGTTAGAGCGCACGCGACGGGCAGCCGCCATCCTCGGCGGTCGACGCCGAGGGCACGACGACCGCCAACTGATCGGGCGTACCCCGGTGCGGTACTCGACATCGCCCATGGTGGCGTCGATCCGACGTTTCCGGCAGGGTGGGAGGGATCTCACACCCGAGACCGCCTTCACCAGCTGCGGAGAGGAGGGATTCATGGCTGCCGAGAACTCATCCCTACCGGAGATGAGCTCAGGACCGAGCGTCGAATTCCTCAACTACATCGACACCACCGAGGCGCTCTCGGTGACCGTGCGACAGCCCGAACAAGAGGTCTTGGTGATCCACGTTGCCGGCGAGTTGGACATGCTCACCGGACCACCGCTGAAAGAACACCTGAACAGGCTTCTTGATACCCGACCTGAACGTTTGATTGTTGATCTGAGCGAGGTCGTATTCCTGGGTTCCTTCGGGTTAGCCGTGCTGCTCGGCGCCCGGCATGCCGCTGCCAAGCAGGACACCACGTTCCAACTCAGCGGCACCAGCCATCGTGCGGTGGCGCGGCCACTACAGATAACCGGGCTGGATCAACTGTTCGAGATGCGCCCCCCGGGTGAGCTCGATAATCCTCCGGCTTGAGCGCCTGGCGTGGATCCGTCGAGCGGCGATCATGCGCGGTGCCCGCACAGTGTCAACGTTGGAGCTGTTTGAGCGGATTGCTGGCGGTCTGGACATGCCCGACGATGCCCGGATGCTGCTCGGGCTGGCACCGCGACACCCGGCAGGACTCGATCATCTGAGCGCCAGCGGGCGAGCCGAGG
>JBOHFW010000023.1:0-14358 GCA_050699835.1 Pseudonocardiaceae bacterium
TGCACGGCATGGGCGGGATCGGCAAGACCGCGCTGGCCATCGAGTACGCCCACCGCCACGGGCAGGATTACGACGTGGTGTGGTGGGTGCCCGCAGAGGAACCCACCCTCATCCCAGACCGCCTGGCTGAGCTAGCCCGCGCCCTGGACCTCGCCGCCGAGCGCGACCCCATCACCTCCGCGGTCTCGCGGCTACTCGGCGCGTTACGGGACCGGGACCGGTGGCTGCTGATCTACGACAACGCCGAGGATCCCCCGCTGCTGACGCCGTTCCTGCCCGGTGGCGCGGGTCAGGTGCTCATCACCTCCCGCAACCCACGGTGGGGCGAGCTGGCCACCACGGTGCGGGTCGATCTGTTCGACCCCGACGAATCCGTCAGCCTGCTCGTGCAGCGCGTACCCCGGCTATCGGCTCCCGACGCGGCCCGGATCGCCGACGCGGTAGACAATCTGCCGCTGGCGCTGGCCCAAGCCGCCGCCTACCTGGACGACACCGGCCTGTCCACCGACGCCTACCTGCGGTTGCTGGACACCCGGGCCGCCGACCTGCTGGCCGAAGAAGCACCCACGGGGTATCCGGTGTCCCTGGCCGCTAGCTGGCAGGTGGCCTTCGACCGGCTCGCCGCCGACGAGCCCACCGCGCTGCACCTGCTCACCCTGTGCGCCCACCTCGCCCCCGAACCCATCCCGTTCACCCTGCTCACCGCCCACCCGCAGGCGCTGCCCGGCACCCTCGCCGCCGCAGCCGGCGACCCGCTGGCGTTCACCCGCCTCACCCGGTTGCTGCGTACCCGGTCCCTGGCCCGGGTGCAGACCGACAGCCTGCAGCTGCACCGGCTGGTCCAAGCCCTCCTGCGCACCCGCTCGGCCAGTGAGGCGGCAGAGCCCAACCTGGCCGTGACCGCGGTCCGGCTGCTGCGCGCCGCCGTCCCCCCCGACCCGTGGAACAACCCCGCCACCTGGCCGCAATGGCGACGGCTGCTCCCCCACGCGCTGAGCGCCACCGACACCAGCCGTGCGCTCGATGACGCCGCCGACGACGTCGCGTGGTTGCTCAACGCGACCGCCCTTTACCTGCTGACCCGCGGAGAACCCGCGGCGAGCCGGCCGCTTTTCCAGCGTGCCCTGAAGCTGCGGCGTCGGGTGCTGGGTGCGGAGCACCCCGACACCCTGACCTCAGCCAACAACCTCGTCGTCAACCTGCGGGGGTTGGGGCGGTATGAGGCGGCGCGGCGGCTGAATGAGGACACCCTGACCCGGTCGCGTCGAGTGCTGGGTGAGGACCACCCCTCCACCCTGACCTCGGCCAACAACCTCGCCCGCGACCTGCGGGCGTTGGGACAGTATGAGGCGGCGCGGCGGCTGAATGAGGACACCCTGGCCCGGCGACGTCGAGTGCTGGGTGAGGACCACCCCGACACCCTGACCTCGGTCAACAACCTCGCCGCCGACCTGCGGGCATTGGGACAGTATGAGGCGGCGCGGCGGCTCGACGAAGACACCGAGACCCGCCGTCGTGCCCCGGAGAACTGATCAGCCCCGACAACAGTGACGGCTGGCGATCGGGGTACGGCATGGTCAACCAGCCAAGGCCCTCTAGGCCGCGGAAGTAAGCCCGGTCCCCGTCCGGACAGACGGCAACCGGGCTTTGCGCTGTTCACTGGCCACAGTCAATGCTCGCGTTGCTGGCGGACGCGCCGGACGCTCGCCAAGGAGCGCGAGCGGCAACAACGCGTGCGCGACATAAGGGTTGAGCCCAGCGAGGCGAATGTAGGCAAGTGCCTCGTTGCCAACCGCGATCCACAGCCTATGCAAGATCCAACCGAGCAGTTGAATGGCGGCGAGTTCGAAGTCGGCGACATCGAGTGCATCCTTGTCCTCGGCCCTATGATCGACCAGCCTCCCGAGGGAAGGAACCGAAGTTCGCTGATACCGTGCTCTGCGACGATCGCCCGTAGCTGATGGCGTACGCGCGAACCGCATTCTCGGGTGCTGGTGGCAGTGATGGCTCCGAGGCTGGAGTGCTCATGTTTATCGGGGTAGTCCAGGGTCGGTGGACGCGGCTTGAGCCGAGTCTCCGGAGAGCCGAAGCTGGCTCAAGCTCGGCGGGCGAGGGGGAGCGTATGAGGGCAGGCTGGGGACAGCGAGTAAGTCCACCGAGAGGAATGACGATGACGCTCACCCGGCCCCCCGGGCCACTGTCCGGCACCGGCGGACAGCAGACGAACTACCGGATCGAGGGTCCCCAGCACCGGCTGCTGTGGCACCCGTTCCCGCGCCGGGTCCGCGCCGAATTCGGCGGGCAGACCGTGCTGGACACCCGCGCCGGCATGCTGCTGCACGAGACTGGCCTGCGCCCGCAGCTGTACCTGCCCGAGCGGGATCTGCGTACCGGCCTCCTCGAGCCCACCGATCACCACACCTACTGCCCGTTCAAGGGTGAGGCCTCGTACCGCACGCTGCGGGTCGGCGACCGGGTCGCGGACAACGCGGTCTGGCACTACCCCGACCCGTTGCCCTCAGCGTCCTGGCTGGCCGGCTACACCGCACTGTACTGGTCGACGGTGGACCGGTGGCTGGACGAGGACGAGGAGGTGCTGGGACACCTGCCGGACCCGTTCCACCGGATCGACGTGCGCGCCACTAGCCGTCGGGTCCGGGTCCTGGCCGGTGACACCGTGCTCGCCGAGTCCACCCGGGCGCTGGTGTTGTCCGAGACCGGCCTGCCCAACCGCTACTACCTGCCAGCGGCGGATATCCGGGAGAACCTGGTGGCCAGCGCCACCCGGACCGTCTGCCCGTACAAGGGCTGGGCGAGCTACTGGTCACTGCACCTGGGCAACCGCGAGCTGGCGGACGTGGCGTGGGAGTATCCGCAGCCGCTGGCCGAGGCCACGCGCATCGCCGGTTACCGCTGTTTCGGTCACGACGAGCTGACCGTTGAGATCGATGGCACACCTGCCTGATCCCCTCGCGGAGCTCTCAACCCTCGGCATAACCGGGTGAGCGACCCACGGCAGCGATGAGGGCTTGGAATGCGGGGTAGGTTGGGGCTGGTTTCGGCGATCCCCAGGTCTGCTGAGCTAATCCACGCAGCGCCTCGTAGATCCCCTCCGCGACCTGCTCCTCGGTTTGCGCCGGCGGGTGATCACACCAGACATGAATCTTGGCACCGAGATTGCGCGCCGGGTTGGTCAGCGAGTGAAGGCGCTCGAACCGGTTGGGGGTCCAGGTCTCGTACATGTACTTCACATCGTTGCGGATAATACGATTCGCGCGCAGCACGTAATAGGTCGGCGTCCAGCTCGCGTTGATCACGGCATGACCGCGGTCGACGTGCTGCTGCGGCGTCCGGCCGTGATTGAACCAGTACTCCACAACGATGTCCGTGGCCAGGCTGACAGTGCCGTCGTCGGAGCCGATACCGTCGTTCCACATGCGGGTCGTCTTGCCGGCAGCGCGCACAATGCCGTTGGCCCAGTTGATGAATCCGTAGTAGGTATCCTTCGCCACCGCATGCTCGCCGTAGTGCGCCTTGGCGTAGGCCAGCAACTGCGGGTAGCGCGCATAGTCGCGGACGTACTCGTCGGCACCAATATGCCAATAGGGAGCATCACATGGTACTGCTTGGCGTAGGCGATGAGCTCGCGGATGTCCTGTTTGGTGTAGTGCTCGGCGGAGACCACCTCGGGATGGCTGGCGCTTTCCACCCGGAAGCCCTGATCGTCGGACAGGTGCAGGTGGAGGTAGTTCAGCTTGAGGTACGACAACTCCCTGACGTGCCGGCGCAGCCAGCCGACAGTGAAGAACTTCCGGCCGACGTCGATCATCAGCCCCCGCTCGGGGTAACTCGGCCCGTCCACCGCGGTGCCGGCCGGGATGGTGGCGGACTGGTGCACCAGTTGCAGCACCGTGCGCGTGCCATAGAAAACCCCGGCTGGGTCGCCGCCGGTGATCCGTACCGATCCACCGACGGTCATCCGGTACTGCTCGGCACTCTGGCGATCGTCGAGGGTGAGGAAGAGGTCGCCGTGCGCTGGTGTCGGCGCGGTGACGACCGGGACGGCATGGCCGGCGATCGCGGCCAGATCGTCGGCGAGAATCGCGGCGGTGCCGTCAAGGTCTGGAGCGTGCTGGGTGTCCACAACAATTACTTCTTGGCCATCCGCCTAACGGATCCTCTCTGTAACCGCCACATGGCGTTATGAATTGTCTGGACGCTGTTTGTGGTGGTCATGACCAGTGTGGGGTGGGCGATCGGCCTGTACCTCTTCTGACCATGCGTGGTTGGACGTCACGGTAGTTCGACGCCACCCAGGGCGGCCAGCGGGTCGGCCAGTCGCTTGGCGTCACCCACCACCACACCGGTGAACCGGCTGGGCGCGAAGAAGAGGGCGGCAGCCTCGGCAACCTGCCCGGCGGTGACGGCCTGCAACCGGCCTGGGTGGGTGAGCAACCAGTCCAGGTCCAGGCCGAGTGAGGCCAACGTGGCAAGGTGGCCGGCCAGGCCCCGCTGCGACGCAGAGCTGATGGTCAGCGACCCGATCGCGTAGTGCCGCGCGTTGTCCACTTCGGAGGCGTCTGGGGACTGCACCGCCAGCCGGCCCAACTCGTACCGGGTTTCCAGCAGTGCCGCCGCAGTGACCTCGCTTGCGGTGTCCGCGTCAGCGACCAGCGTGGCCCCCCCGTGCGCAGTGAACTCAAAGCCGCAGTGCGCACTGTAGGTATAGCCCTTGTCCTCCCGGATGTTCTCCACCCAGCGGGAGGAGAAGTACCCGCCGAACACCAGATTCGCCAGCTGCAGCGCCGGGTAACGCTCATCGTCGCGCGGCACCGCCTGCGCGGAGAGCCGCAGCTGCGACTGCACCGCGCCTTCGCGGTGCACCAGCTGCAGGTCAGCCCCGGTCAGTGCGGGTAAGGGAGCCAGACTGATGGCCGGATGGTCCGCCCGCCAGCCGGCCAGCACCGACGCCACCGATCCCACCGCTCGCTCCGGCTCGATGTCACCCACGAGCACTAGGACAGCGCCCCCAGGCACCACCGAACGGCGGTGCAGCGCCCGCACCGCCGCAGGCGTCACGGCGGCGACGTCGTCGACCTCCGGCCACTCCCGGGCGAAGGGATGATTGCCGTAGCGGCGCCGCTGTAGCGCCTCCCGGGCGATCACCTGCGGCCGGGACCGGCTCAGCGTGATCCGCTCCACCAGGCGATCCCGCTCCCGGGCCACCTCGGCGGCCGGGTACGAGGCCGAGCTCAGGGCGTCACCGAGCACCTCGAGCGCCACGTCCAGTCCACTGGCCAGCGCTGATCCCGACACGGACAAGTCCTCGGGATCCACCCCGGCCGAGAGGTCACCGCCGACGGCGGCCAGCACCTTGTCGATGGCGAAGCGGTCCCGCCGCGGCGTGCCTTGCAGCACCGTGGCGGCCAGCAACTCGGCGCGGGCCGAATGGGTGCGATGCGTGCCTCCGAAGGGGATCCTCAGGCGCAGCTCCACCATCGGCACCGCGGGTCGGTGCACCGCGATCACCCGCAACCCGTTGTCCAGCACGGTGTCCACGGCAGAGGGTGCGCTGGGGGCGCGGGGCGAGCCCAGCGGCGGAAGCGGGCGCGGTCCCAGCTCGGTCCTGCCGATTTGTTCAGCGCTGCGGTGGGTCATCACGCCTCCTGCTCCCCAGGACCGCTTGCGGGTTCGACGATCAGTACCGCCCGGGAATCCGGTCGCAGCCGCGCAGCCGCATTCGCGACCTGCTCAGGGCCTATCGCGGCCACCATTGCAGACAACTCGGCGATCAGCTCGGCCCGCCCGTACAGCAGCTCGAAGGCACCGATGGCCATCGTCCGGGACACCAGCCGATCGTGTTCACGGAACAGTGTCGCGGCCCACCGCGCGGTGATCCGGGTCAACTCCTCGGAGTCAGGACCGTCCGCGGCGAGACGGGCGATCTCCTCGTCGGTCGCCGCGAGCACCGCCTCGGCGTCCACGCTGGAGGGATAGATCGCGGTGATGGTGAAGGTATCCGGGTCGCGGGCATCCAGCGGTGCACCGAACAGGCCGCAACCAGCTCCGATGTCGGTGACCAGCGCGTCGGTGTGCACCAGGCGCTGCTCAAGGCGGGAGGAGTCGCCGTCGGAGAGCACCGCGGCGAGCACCTCGAAACCGAGGTAGTCCTCGAATCCGGCGGTCGGATCCGGCAGCCGGTAGCCGATGGCCAACGCGGGCAGTGGCGCGTGCAGATCGGGATAGCTGTGCCGGCGTTCCCCTTCCGGTGGTGGCTCGGCGAACGACGGGCGCTGCGGTAGCGGCCGGGCAGGCACGTCATCGAAGTGCCGGTGCACCAGCTCGAGCGCAGCATCGACGGAGAAATCCCCGGACAGCGTGAGCACCGCGTTGCCCGGTGCGTAGTAGACATCGAAGAACGCCGCGCAGTCATCCACGGTGGCCGCTTCGAGCTCGGAGAAATCACCGTATCCGTTGTGTGCGTTGGGGAAGGTGTCGTAGAGCACCGGCGGCAGGGTGATCCACGGGAACCCGCCGTAGGGCCGGTTCAGCACGTTCAGCCGGATCTCCTCTTTGACCACGTCGACCTGGTTGCGCAGGTTCTCCGCAGTGATCCGGGGGGCCCGCATCCGGTCCGCCTCGATGAATAGTGCACGCTCCACCGCCGCCGAGGGCACGACCTCGTAGTAATCGGTGTAGTCGGGATGGGTGGAGCCGTTGAACGTCCCACCCGAGGACTGCACGTGGCGGAAGTGCGCGAGTTTCTCCAGGCTCTCGCTGCCCTGGAACATCAGGTGCTCGAACAGGTGCGCGAAACCGGTGCGACCCTCCGGCTCGGAGCGGAACCCGACATCGTAATGCACACCGACGGCAACGACCGGAGCGGATCGGTCCGGGCTCAGCACTACCCGCAGCCCGTTGGACAAAGTTTCGCGGTGCAGCTCCACACTGGGCGAGAGGATGCGGGTCATGGACCCACCCTACGGCGGGGCATCCAACCACCGCGCAGCCGCCACGCCAGCAGCGCCCCGCCAATCCCGGCGACCGCGACACCCAGGGCGCCGAAGCGCCGGCCGTCCGTCGTGGCCGCGGACACCCCGGTTCCGGCAAGGCGCGCGACCACCTCGCCCGCGGGCAGCGGGTCGGGCACCTCGACGGGCAGCACCTCACCCAGCCGGTGCCCACAGCCGTCCAGCCGGGCCGGCATGACGTGCCCGTCCGGAAACTCCACATGCACCGTGTCCTGGGCGTTAGGCGGGCCGCAGAGCACCGACTGCACCACGGTGCCCTGGGCGGCACGCACCTCACCGCGCTCGGCGGGGGGCCACATCAGCCACCCCATCCCGATCGATCCCAACCCCATGACCAGCGCGACCAGCACCGTACCCACCTTGGCGCTGTCCCTGGCTGCCACTGCGGCATCCTAAGCCAGCCGACCTCGACCGCCAACACGCCGATGCTTCACCCAGGAATATCAGGATCAAGCCGATAGTCTCGTGCGCGATTCGGGCCGAACGATTCGAGGCCCGAACGATTCGAGGCAGAGCCTCTCTGGTACCCTGCTTGTTATATCGTAGACAGTTGGCGAGGTTAAGTGACACATACTGTCGTGCTCGCGATGCCAGATGTCTTTGCCGATAGCATGGTGGAGGAATTGCGGTCGACGTCATTAGACTTGGTGGTGCGTCGCCGAGGTCCAGGAGATGGCCTATTACAGCCCCATGAGTTGAGGGACGTGGATGCGATCGTCGTGTCGGGGGCGCCGATCGCAGAAGATGCGCTTCGTTCGGCAGCACGTTTACGACTGATCCAAAAGTGGGGCGCTGGAATCGATGAGGTAGACGTTGAGGCAGCTGTTCAAGCCGGCGTCGTAGTTGCGAACGTTCCGGGCGGGAATTCGGTTGACGAGACGCACACACGAATCGAATATGAGAATTGGCGTGGGCGAATGGCCGCAAGCGGATCTTCTTAGGGTCGGCATTTACGACCTGAACTCCAAGACACTTGGACTCATTGGCTTGGGGAATGTAGGCCGAAGAGTGGCAGAGCTTGGGAAGGCGTTCGGGATGCGAGTCATCTACAATAAGAGGACTCGGCTGCCGGAGGGCGAAGAGCTTGCTCAAGGTGTTAGTTACGGCACCATCGGGGATGTCGCGCGTGAATCCGATGTGGTTGGAATTGTTGCGTCTAGCACGAGTGATGACCCTCCTATTGTTAATGACAGGCTAGTTGAACTTATGAAGCCAGGTGCCGTCCTGATCAATGTTGCACGTGGCCGTCTGGTTGATGAATGCGCTGTTCTCCATGCACTGCGACACGGAAACCTCGGCGGATATGCCACCGACGTAATGTGCGATGAGCCTTTTATGAACCACGCGTTACTAGACCGACGTGACGTGATCGCAACCCCCCACATCGCGGGCCGTTCCCGCGAAGCGATGGCAGCACTGTCCTCAAGCTGTCGTCGGAATTTAGAAGCAATCCTACAAGGCCGCCAATCCGATGTTACTGGGAGGGTTGACAAGCAGTCGTAAACGTAAAATTTCAACTGGTGTGCTGTAATTCAGTCCGGGGTGGTGCAGGTTGGTCCTGGATGCGTTTTCGCTGGTTAACCGCCCGGAGACGCTCTGCTTACCTTGGTTGACGCCAGGTAGCAGGTCGCGATGGGCTGGTTGGAGGTTGAGGGCATCTTGAGGTCGTGGGCGAAGCGCACGATGTCAGCTTCCCAGTCACGCAGAGGCTGAAGTCCTGAGCATTAGTCAGACGGGGCGATTGCGGTGAGTCGCGATGTTGGATAGTCTAACTCGCGTCCGGCCTAACTCGCATCCGGCGGAAGCCGTATCCTCAGCTGTGGCCATACAGAAATCCTGACAGGCTTCACCTGGGGATCCTCCAAATTCGAGTGGTCATGACCACACTCGTACCTACCCGCAGGGAACCGATCTGCGTACTCATCAGGGATATTGGTTCAGGCCACGGTCCGGCTGCCACGTGGGCTCCCCGGCACTCTGGCCTGCATCATCACGCGAACATTGCGCTACACCCTAACCTTGTCCAGTAGAGATCAACATGCCCAAGACCGGCAATTCATCCGAGAAAGGTTTGAGGAATGGACAGCCTTACTCATCTCTATCTCGCGGACGCTTTAATTTCAATGAGCAGTGGCAACAATGAGGCGACGGCATGCGCGTTGCTTCCGCAGATTGACCGGGCGCCTGCTTATTATCACAGACTGTTTGCGCATCCGTTCTCGCAAGGGAGCCGGATCATAGGCCTTGCCGAAAGCATCTTATGGCCACAGCAGGATGGCACAGTAGATAACACTAGGAGTTACAGTAATTTAGATGGATCGACGCGATACCTTGCCGAGCGACTGCGCGCTGACAGAAATCGTATTCACGGGTACATGCAGAAATATAATGAAGTGAGCGGCCGAGGGTTACGATGGCGTGCTTCAAAGGACCAGAAGGCCATGGCTCTCGCGTTTACTTCCCATGCTTATCAGGACATGTTCAACAATCCTATCCAGGCGTTTCTTCCGTACTCTCCTTTCCCGTCGGGCCGTTGGGAGCTGTTCGAGCGAACCGGCGGATTGGACTTCCGTTCGGTTCTTTATCAACGGCAGAACATTGAGGAACTGAGATATCAGTTGTTTGGTAGAAATGAGTGGAATATTGCGTATCCCACCAGTGTTCTCATAGAAGCTGTCGTGCGAAGAACAGCTGCGTCCTGCACGAGTAGAATCTCGGAGGAGATCATTGGCAAGGCCTGCGCCGACCTCGGCATCCAAGTAGGCATTCACGATTCGCACGTAATTACCGAAGCGATGGAGTTTCTCGACTGGCATGAACGATTTCTAGATGAGCTGATTTACAAGTTCTCGCGATCAATTAGATCTTCTGGCGATCCGGAATGGATCGGAGATGGACGTATAAGTCGTACGGAAAATTAATAATATAGAGCATACCCGCTGACGAGCTACTCAACCTGGCCCAGCCTCCGCAACGCCTCGGCTTCACCGAATCGGTAACCGAGTTGCTGAGCGAGGGTCAGGGCCTGGGTGTGGTACTCGCGGGCCTGGCCATACTCACCCAGCAGGCGCTCGACCTCGCCGAGCCCCCGCAACGCATCAACTTCGGCACGTCGGTAGCCGAGTTGCTGGGCCAGGGCCAGGGCCCTGGTGTGGTACTCGCGGGCCTGGCCATACTCACCGAGCAGCCACTCAACCTCGCCAAGCCCCCGCAACGCATCAACTTCGGCACGTCGGTGGCCAAGTTGCTGGGCCAGGGCCAGGGCCTGGGTGTGGTAATCATGGGCCTGGTCGTACTCACCGACGAACCGCTCGACCTCCCCGAGCCCCCGCAATGTCAAGGCTTCACCGGGCCCGTAGCCGAGTTGCCGGGCGAGGGTCAGCGCCCGGGTGTGATACTCGCGGGCTTGGTCGTACTCACCGACAAGCCGCTCGACCTGGCCCAGCCCCCGCAACGCCTCGGCCTCACCGAATCGGTAACCGAGTTGCCGGGCGAGAGTCAAAGCCTGGACGTAGTGCTCGCGGGCTTGGTCGTACTCACCGACAAGCCACTCCACGTGGCCCAGCCCCCACAACGCGTCGACTTCGGCATGTTGGCCGCCGAATTGCTGGGTGAGGGTCAGCGCCCGGGTGTAATACTCGCGAGCGCGGCCGTATTCACCAACGAGCCACTCAACGTGGCCGAGCCCCAATAGCGCGTTGACTTCACCGCTCCGATCCCCGACGTACTGGTAAATGGTCAAGGCTTGACCGAAGAGGTATCGGACGTCAGACCAGAAGCCGAATACCCGGAAATGACCAGCCAACACGGTCGCCAGGTCCGCGGCTTTAGTGGTCAGATTCATGGCTCGCACGCACCCGAGCAGGTTCTGCCGCTCAATAGTCAGCCAGGTGCGTGCCTGCAACGCGTCAGCAAACGTCAAGACCTTTTCCTGCGCCGCGCTCTTGCCAAGGTCAACTGAGGCGCCGGGCCCCAGTAACCGGTCTGCATCACGAACAATCGCCAAATAGCTGCAGGCCAGACGATCCACCGCCGCCACCTGCTCGGCCGACGGCTCCTCAGCGTCGGCGCGTTCCCGAGCGTAGAGGCGCATCAAGTCGTGCATACGGTAACGCGCAGCTCCAGGAATCTCCACCGCTGGCAGCTGGTCCAGCAGGTTATGGTCGACCAGTTCGCGCAGCAGCTGTTTGCCGGCGCTAGGCGACACGTTGGCGACCGCAGCGATCACCACTGGAGTGATTTCGGGTCCGGGATGCCAGCCCAGCAGCCGGAAGGCTCGACGCTGCTTAGTGCTGAGGAGCCGGTAGGACCACTCGAACGCCGCCCGCACCGAGAGGTGTTCGGCTACCAGCGCATCCAGCGCCGCGGTCTGGTCGGCGAAATCCGCGGCGACATCGGCAAGAAGCTCACCACGGTGGTGACGTAACCGCCCGGCGATGAGCCTGATCGCCAGAGGCAACCGACCACACGCGGCCAAAATCTGCCGAACTGCGTCGACATCCTCGCATCGTTGCTCGCCAACCAGCTTGACGAATAACTGCTCTGCCTCATCCCATCCCAAAATATCCAGGGAGAGCGGGTAGGCGTCGGTCAGACCGGTCAGCTTGCACCTGCTGGTGATCAATACGACGCAACCGGGCTCTTTGGGAAGCAGCGGCAGCACCTGGTCGCTGTTGAGTGCGCTGTCCAGCACGATCAGCATACGGCGACCGTGGAGGTGGTATCGCCACTGGTCTTGACGTTCGGCCAGGTCGGCCTTAATCGCCTCTGGCGGTACGCCAAGTTGGAGCAGCATCTGCTCCAACGCACTCGAGGGCTCGCGTGGCTGCATACCCGGGGTATGGCCATACAGGTCAATCCAGATCGCACCGTCCGGAAACAGCTGAGCGAACTCCTGGGCGGCATGCCGGGCGAACGCCGTCTTACCGACCCCCGCCATACCATCGATGGCGTAGATAGTGACGACGCTGCCCTGGGGAGCCTGCGCAGCGATCCATGCGCGTAGCTCGGCCATCGGCCTCTCTCGCCCAGTGAAGTACGTGACCTCACCGGGCAGTCCGCTGCCTGATCTCGTAGGGGCCGCCGCCGCGGTCTGTGCTCGATCTCCCCCCCGGGATGTGCGCGCGACGGCTGACTCGACCGCGCTGCGCTTGGCGAGCCACTCCGCATCATCTCCGCCCCACGAACGTACCAGCGCGGAGACCACCTCTCGGCTGGGAAGGCGTTCACCACGCAGGGCGGCATACAAGGTTGACCGCGGGATGTTCTCGTGCCTGCTGACCTCGTCTACAGACGGCGCGTCCGAACCAAACCGGTCCCGCAGGGAGCGCAGCTCCTGCGCGAACGTCGCCAGGGGACCTGCGGCTAAGTCAAGCGCGACGGAGCGCCTGGGCATCACCAACCTCCTGATCCCTGCAGTCTAGTGCAGTACCGAGTTGTAGCGTATAGTCCCGTATTGTCTGACAGTCGCGGGTCTGAGGAGTTGCCTAGGCCGCGTAGCGCGGAAACCCCATTGCCGGCAAAAAGAGAGTGATTATGTCGACATCAAACTGGAGCATGACGCGTTTGCCCTGGGCATGGTCAGAAGGCCGCAGTCAGGGAGCGAACCGTCGTGGCGGGACGCACCGCAGGTGGCCGTGACCTTGCTGGTGTTGAGTGGGGTGCTCCTGATCTGCCTCGGGCTGCTGCTGGGAGCGACCTGGACCACTCAGGCTTTACAACCCAAGCTGAGCAAGCAGGCTCAGGAGCGCCGCAAGCTCGATGAGGAGTGGGCAGCGCTTCATGCCTTTCGCCGGCAGCGGAGCCTGTGCCCACGCTGCGGAGGCTTGCTGGCCGAATAGCGCTGAGATAGATAACCAGCACCGACGGTCGTTTTCCCCGCTTACCACATCGTGTCGGTACTTTTCAGGTCGACCTCGGCAGCTCCGGCCATCAGCACGTCCAGCCCGAACGCCGCCACCGGGCCCAGTGCTCCGGGGCCGGACACGCCGCGCTCAGCGGCCCGCTGCGCGCCCCAGGCGAGCAGGTCCGCGGTGAGCTGGTAGGGATCACTCGACACCAGCCGGACCTGCGCCAACTCGGCGCCAGCGGCATCGTAGGCGGTGCCGACGACATGGGATCTGACCTGCCCCAACGCGACTGGATCGGGCTCCTCGGCGACCCAACGTAGCGCGAACTCTCCGATTCCGCGCCCCAGTCGCCGCGCTCCGGGAAGCGCCAGCAGTGCCGGGAGGAGCCGGTAGGACAGCTGCGCAAGGCGCGGGGCAGATCCGAGTCTGCCGAAATAGACGTCCACTTCGGGGACACCGTGCGGACCGGCCAGCCGGGGCAGCGTGTAGTGCTCGGTAGCACCGACAGCCAGCGCTGCGCATGCCAGCCCGCCCACAGTGAAGGTCGGTCTCCGCGACCCGGTGGGTTCCAGCTGGATCCCGTCCCGCCAGGTGAAGCTCTGCTCGGTGAGCAGCCCGACAGCCGATCTGACGGTCCCGCGGCTGATCACCTGGGCCCGGCCACCGCCGCTGATCAGGTACCCCACCTCGAGCCGGTGCACCCTGGCAGCCGAGTCCCGGAGCGCGAGGGCGCCCGCGAGGTTGCCGGGCACGTAGTCGTGGCCGAATGCGGGGATGAGGCTGGCCCCGGACCGCTGCGCCAGCGGACCGAATTCCTCGAACACCCGGCGGATGAACGGCGGCTCACCCGTCGAGTCGAGATAGATCGCCCCCGCATCGATCGCGGCCCGCAATGCCGGCTCCCCGAGCCGGATGAACGGGCCGACGGTGCTGACCAGCACGTCACCCTGGCCGATCAGAGCGCGCACCGAAGCCACGTCGCCGACCTCGGCACGAACCACATCCAGCGTGCCCAGCCCCAGGCTTTCCAGCCGCTGTGTCAACGACGCGAGCCGGTCGGCACGTCGCCCAGCCAGGACCGGCCGCAACCCCCGACGCACCATCGCCTCCGCCACCCGGGCGCCGGTGTACCCCGTCGCCCCGAACAGCACAATCACCAGCCACCCCTCCCTCCCGACATGGAGACATATCAGGGTTACCACACCCCCGATTACCCCGATATGTCTCCATGTCGGGGCGGTGGCAGGGCGGGCGGGTTAGTCGGTGTGGAGGGCTCTGGCTAGTTCGGCGCGGCTGCTGATACCGAGTTTGGCGTAAGCATTGGCCAGATGGGCCTCGACTGTGCGCACCGAGAGCACCAGGCGCTCGGCGATGGCCTGGTTCTTCATGCCCTGCACGACCAGGCTGGCGACTTCGCCTTCCCGGCTGGTCAGCGGTCGCGGTGCCAACTGTTCCAAGGCGGGAGTGCGGATATCCTC
>JBOHFW010000024.1:0-21667 GCA_050699835.1 Pseudonocardiaceae bacterium
GCCCGGTGCTGCGTGCGACGAAAGGTGCCCCCCATGGCGCGGCTCGCTCAAACCGAGGGTCTCACCGAAATCCAGCAGGAGATCCTGGCCACCGTCAAGACCTTCGTGGACAAAGAGATCATCCCGGTCGCCCAGGAGCTGGAGCACACCGACACCTACCCGCAGGAGATCGTCGAGGGGATGAAGGAGATGGGCCTGTTCGGTCTCACCATCCCCGAGGAATACGGCGGCCTGGGCGAGTCACTGCTCACTTACGCACTGGTCGTGGAGCAGATCGCCCGTGGTTGGATGAGCGTCTCCGGCGTGATCAACACTCACTTCATCGTGGCATACATGATCAGTCAACACGGCACCGAGGAGCAGAAACAGCACTACCTGCCCGGTATGGCAGAAGGAAGCGTTCGCGGTGCCTTTTCGATGTCCGAGCCGGAACTGGGTTCCGACGTCGCGGCGATCAAGACGAGAGCGCGGCGTGATGGGGATTACTACGTCGTCGACGGCGCGAAGATGTGGTTGACCAACGGCGCCACGTCGACGCTGGTGGCGACCCTGGTCAAGACCGAGGAGGGTGCCGTGAAGGCGCACCACAACCTCACCACGCTGCTGGTGGACAAGCCCACCGGCTACGGCGAGGTCGCTCCCGGGCTCAGGGTGCCAGGCAAGATCGACAAAATGGGTTACAAGGGTGTCGACACCACTGAGCTGGTGTTCGACGGCTACCGCATCGCAGTCGACCAGGTCCTCGGCGCCGCCCCGGGCAAGGGTTTCGCGCAGATGATGGATGGCGTCGAGGTGGGCAGGGTCAACGTCGCCGCGCGGGCCTGCGGCATCGCGATCCGTGCTTTCGAACTCGCCGTCGACTACGCTCAGCAGCGCAGGACCTTCGGCAAGCCGATCGCGGCGCACCAGGCGATCGCGTTCAAGCTGGCCGAGATGGCCACCAAGGTCGAAGCCGCGCACCTGATGATGATCAACGCTGCCCGGTTCAAGGACTCCGGCGAGCGCAACGACGTCCAGACCGGCATGGCGAAGCTGCTGGCCAGCGAATACTGCAAGGAGGTCACCGAGGACGCCTTCCGCATCCACGGCGGCTACGGGTATTCCAAGGAGTATGAGATCGAGCGACTGATGCGCGAAGCGCCGTTCCTGCTCATCGGCGAGGGCACCAGTGAGATTCAAAAAACGATCATCAGCAAGGGGCTGCTACGGGAGTACGCTGCGCGAGGTTGAGTGTGTGTTGGCACGATGGGTACCTCGTAGGGGAGGTGATGCACAATGACCAGTCCATTCGGTAGCCAGGGCCAAATGCCCGGCTTGCCCACCCCACCCACCGGCTGGCCCATCGGCTCCTACTCCACCTACGCCGAGGCTCAGCGTGCGGTGGATCATCTCGCCGACAACCAGTTCCCGGTGGCCGAGGTCACGATTGTCGGCGTGGACCTCATGCTGGTGGAGCGGGTGTTGCGCCGGTTGACCTGGGGCCGGGTGCTTAGCCAGGGAGCGGCGTCGGGCGCCTGGTTCGGCTTGTTCGTTGGGGTGCTGCTCAGCTTGTTCGCGTCCCAGGCCGGCACCGGGGTGATCCCCATCATGGTGGGGCTAGCTACCGGCGCGGTGTTCGGAACGGTGTTCGCCGCCGCTGGCTACGCCTCGACCCGTGGCCGCCGGGATTTCGCCTCGTCGAGTCAGCTGGTCGCGGGCCGTTACGACGTACTATGCCAGCCAAAGCACGCCGAGCAAGCCCGCGACATGCTGGCCAAACTTGCCATGGGCCCCGGCCCGGCGACCGCATGAGGGGCAGCTCACTGCTCCAGCGGATGCCGCCACCGTAGGCCCGGAAATGGCGAAGTCACGGATGTCAGCGGGGAAGGGCGTTCCAGTGGGTGAGGGCGTCGAGCAGGCCGGGGACTAGCGGCAGGCTCGTCAGGGTGTCCGCGTTGCACCAACGGGTTTCGTCGGCGTCATCGCCAGCGACCAGGGTCCCGCCAGCAAGGCGGCAGCGGTAGTCGTAGATGTCGAATACCGCCCCGTCCGGCGCGCTACGTTGCACGTTTCCCAGCAGCCGGGTGATCTCGACTACCAACCCGGTCTCCTCGGCTACCTCGCGGATGACCGCATGATGGTCGGTCTCGTTGGCCTCAACCCGCCCACCGGGTACCGACCAGCGCCCCCGCCCCGGCTCGCGGGCCCTTCGGACCAGCAATAGCTGGCCAGCGTCGTTGAACACCACTGCCCCGACGCACCGGATCCGCTGCTCGGGCCCGCCTGCCATCAGCAGTCACGGTAGTACGGGCGTGAGTGTCGCGGGCGCGTCGCCGACCCACATGCTGTACAACACTTCCATTACTTGATCGATGGCGGAAAGGTGCAACAATGGCTGCGTCCGCCTTGACAGCGGCGAGACAGGTAGGTCACGGTGAGTGTACAGACACCTAGGGCAGCACTGGCATGATCGGTCGGCATTCCAACGTCCTGCTCAATCCCGCCGTGGAGCGGCGGGTGATCAGGGTACGTCGGCATTGGGCCGTGCTGATCAAGCCGCTGGCGCAGACCGTCGGGGTCGTGCTCGTCGCGTTCTTGCTGTCCCGGTTGATCAGCGGGGCGGGCAGCGTCCTGTGGTTGGTGCAGTCGTTGCTCTGGTACGTGGCGGTCGCGGCGTTGGTGCGCTACGCCTGGAAGGTGCTGGAGTGGTGGGTTGAGGTCATCATCGTCACCGACAAGCGGTTCATGCTCACCAGCGGCATCATCGAGACGAAGAACTCCATGATGCCGATCGGCAAGGTGACCGACATGAGCTTCCTGCGGCCGGTGCTCGGGCAGATCCTGGGCTACGGCACGCTGCGGGTGGAGTCAGCCGGGCAAAAGCAGGACCTGGAGAGGATCGAGTACCTGCCCAGGCCTGAGGAGGTCTTCATGGCGATCTCCGAGCTTATCTTCGGTGAGAAGAAGCAGGCCCGTTCCCACATGCTTGAGCGGCCGCGCCCGGCGCGTCGCAGGCGCTGGTCGAGGTGGGCTGAGTGACCGTTGCCGTAGTCGGCTGAGACAGGCGTCTTGTGCGCATTGACCTGCACGCCCACTCCACCCTCTCCGATGGGACGGACAGCCCCGCGCAGCTCGTCGCGACGGCCGCAGCGGCCGGACTCGATGTGCTGGCCTTGACCGATCATGACACCACCGCAGGATGGGCGGAGGCCGTTGAGGCGCTGCCCGCAGGCTTGCGGCTGATCCGGGGCGCGGAGTTCTCCTGCATCGCGCCGGATGGCCGGGGCGGCCGGATCGCGGTTCATGTGCTGGGGTACCTGTTTGATCCAGCCTCCGAGGCCATTCTCGCCGAACAGGTTCGGCTGCGGGACGAGCGACGCGAGCGGCTGCGCGCCATGGCAGCACGGATGGCCGCGGACGGGTTCCCCGTGGATGCGGATGCGTTGCTCGGCGGTCTCGCCCCGGAGGCGCCAGCCGGTCGACCGCATCTGGCCCGAGCGCTGGTGTCAGCTGGTGTGGTAAGTAGCGTCGATGAGGCGTTCCGCCGGTTTCTGGGCTTTGGCGGTCCGTACTACATCGGCCGGGCTGACACCGAGGTCCTGGCGGCTGTCAGGATGGTTCGTGCCGCGGGAGGTGTTGCGGTGCTGGCGCACCCCGCTGCTCGCGGCCGGGGACCGGTGGTCGCGCTCGAGCTCATCGCTGAGCTTGCCGCCGAGGGGCTGGCTGGGGTGGAAGTCGATCACCCCGATCATGCCGTCGAGGACCGTGCCGCGCTGCGCGACTTCGCGGTCGCCCTGGGTCTGGTCATCACCGGCTCCAGCGACTATCACGGCACGAACAAGACGGTGTCGCTGGGACAGGAGACCACTGACCCGGAGGCTCTGGAGCGGATCGAGGAGCTTGCGACGTGCAGCCAGGTCGTCGCGGTGACCGGCTGAACCGGCGGCCAGGACGTCGCCGCCGGTGGGTACGGTAGGTGTGATGGCACGGCAAGCGCAGGGAGAGCTGGACCTCGGGGGTCTGCCCCGGCCGCTGGTGCGGGTCACCCCCGCCAAGCTCGCCACCTGGACCGGCTGCCCCCGCCGCTACCGCATGGCCTACGTCGATCGGCCTACTCCCTCGCGTGGTGGTGCCTGGGCGCACAACACGCTGGGCGCGGTGGTGCACACCGCGCTGCGGGCGTTGTTCGACCTGGCGCCCGGGCGGCGCCACTCGGATGCGGCCGCCGCTCTGGTGGCGACGCACTGGTCTCGGGAAGGTTTCGCGGATGACGCGCAGGCCGCGGACTATCGCAGCCGTGCGCAGGACTGGGTGGCCCGCTACGTCGAGGGGATGGATCCCCAGCTCGATCCGGTAGGGGTGGAGCGGTGGGTCTCCGCGCCGACTCGCCGGATCGTCGCCGAAGGTCGGGTGGACCGCATCGACGAGCGGGAGGGCGAGCTCGTCGTGGTGGACTACAAGACCGGTCGCCACGAGCTCACCGTCGATGACGCGCGGGGTTCGCAGGCGCTGGCGCTCTACGCCTTCGCGGCGCGGCGCACGCTGCGCCGGGAGTGCCGCCGGGTCGAGCTGCATCACCTGCCTACCGGCACCGTCGCCGGATGGGACCACACCGAGCAGTCGCTGAGCCGGCACCTGCACCGGGCGGAGGAAGCGGCCGAGGAGATCGCGCTAGCCACCGACACTCTGGCGGGTGGCGGCGATCCGGAGATCCTGTTCCCGCCCGTCCCAGGCCGGGCCTGCTCGTGGTGTGATTTCCGGCGGCACTGTCCGGAAGGGCGGGCCGCTGCGCCCGATCTCCAGCCGTGGGCGTTGCTCGCCCCGTGATCCGGCGTTCCATGGCACCGCGCCCCGACATACCGTGGCGTCCGGGCGTGTGGGTGCCCCGGGGACTATCCGGTGTGCTGGCGGGGGGCCTGGTCGCGTTGGCGATTGCGGTGTGCCTCGCGCAGTGGCTGGCTGCCGCGTCAGGTCGCCCGGGTCCAGGTATACCGGCCGTTGCCGGTCATGTCGTGGCTGCGCTGGCTGGCATTGTGCTGCAACTGGCGGCTGAGCGGTCCCAAGGCCGCATGGCGACATCGGCTTCTTGGTCCGTGGTGGTGCTAGCGGCGGCGGTGCTCTGGTTCGGCTGGTGGGCCTGAGCGCCGAATACCTAGCCGGTCAGGCCTGTACGGTACGCCATTTCACCTCACCAGGTAGTTGGTGCACCGTCGCGGTACGGGTGCGTGATCATCGCTTGTAGCCATGGAACTATCCGAGTTGTTGAGCGAACGTGGTCACTGCCGCGGCCAGAGTGCGGTCTATCAATTCGCCCACCTCTGTCCAACGCTGCACTGGGTCGTCGCTGAACACTAGGGTGACGCTATCGGCAGGAGTGGATCGAAATAATGGTGTCGAAAGCGGCCGATCGTCATCGTCTGACGTCCGGGGAGCAACCGCTTCGGCGAATACCGTGACCGCGAGCACGCCACTTTCTCCGTGGCCCACACGTTGGATGACGACCACGAATCGGAGCGTTTGACCGAGCACGACCAGTTGCAGACGAGTCCACCAGCTACCCTTGCTGAGATTCGTGAAGAAGTCGGCCTCGCGAGCCGTACGGATTATCTGCTTCTGCCAGTATTTTGCTCTCTCTTCAGGAGGTTTCGCATCATAGACGGATGACTGTGCTTGCGGGTCGGCCTCACGGAACTGGTCGCGAATTCCTTCGCCGAGCTCTTCAAGACGGGCGACGACTTTGTGGTGCAACTCTGCGGCGAGGTTCTCTGCCTTGGTGGTGCGTTCGGTGAGTTCTGCCTGCTGGAGCGCACGCAGCCGCTGAGCATATGCACGAGCGACCGCGAGAGCACTGGCGCCTTCCGCGGTCGGCTCCGCTGGCCGCTCCAGCTCGGAGCGCAACGCGACGATCTCGAGGCGGGCGAACAGGCGTATCAGATCACGCAGATCGCCAGCATTCGCCTGATCGAGGGCCTCGAGATAGGTGCCTCGTTGGGTGCGGTCGACGACCAATGGTGCGTAACGCGCCCGAAGTAACACGAGCAACGTGAGCGCTCGGGCCACTCGACCGTTGCCGTCCTCGAAGGGATGGATTCTGATGAATCGATGATGTAACCATGCTGCGCGGACTACGGGATGTTCCCCGCCCGTCTCCTCGTAGAGTGTGAGAAGCCGCTCCATCTGCGATTCGACGTGCTCTGGAGGAGTGTACTCGAGCAGGGTACCGTCCTGGCGGCGTACATGATTCGGTTGAACCTTCCAGGTGCCATGGTGCAGTGGAACCTGCAGGATCTGACCGAAGTCGTTCCGTGCCTCGTAGGTACTCTGCGTGCGGCAGACAGCGTGATGTAGCTGACGGATGAAGTGCACGCTGAGGTCGGTGCCATTGTTGGCGGCCTCCGCGAGAAACTCCAATGCCTCATACTGGGAGCTAATAATCGCCAGGGCATCGTCAGCCAATCCACCTTCGCGTGCCGCGACCTCAGCGGTGAGACCTTCGGCGACGAGTGCCTCGGTGACGCCCCAATCGACGTCATAGAGCCGCTCGATGATTCCCGTTTCAATTGCGTGGCGTCGGAGGCTGCGACGCCGTGCCTCGGTGAACTCACCGGGTGAGGCCTGTGCGAGTGACAGCTCCCACGCGTCGCGGAGGGTGTCGACGTTGGCAAGCACATTCTTCAACTCACCGTTAAGGACACCGAGCGGCTCAACCTCAGCCCATCGAAGCCGAACCTCGTCACTCATGGGTCCAGGGTAATCACTGCAGCGTTGTCAGGCCGGCAGGCCTCAGCGCAAGGCCACCAGGGTGTCGCCGCGTTGCTCGAGGACGGCGCCGCCCGAGCTGGTGATGGCCACTGGGCCGCGGTAGTTGCCACGGTCCACTGGCAGCGCACCGGTCTGCTCCCCGGTGGTGATATCCAGCACGGCCAGCGCCCCCGGTACGGGCAACAGCAGCCGCCCGGCGACTTCTGTGCCGGCGCCCAGGGATCCGTGCCGGGTCCACCGTGGCCGGAAGTCTCCGGTGTCCAACGCGACGGTGGCCGAGCCGGTGAACCAGGACAGCCCGGTCAGGGTCTCGGTGAGCTCGACCAGGCCACCGGATGGATCGCCCTGCAGGTCGGCGTCCGGCACGGCCAGCGGGTGCTCGGCCACTGTCTTGCCCAGCTCGTCGAGCACTACCAGCCGGGCCGGGTCGGGCAGCGCCACCGCCACCCGGTCTCCAGTCAATGCCACGACACGGGCCTGCTGGCCCGGCAGCAGGACGCTGAAGATCACCTCGGGTTGGTCGGGCTCCTTGGGGTGGGGCCGTTGCACGGTGAGCCGCGGGCGCTCGCCGGGACACTGTTCGACCACCGCCAGCCGAGCTACGGCCCCACCGGAGCCTTCGGACCTTGGTGCAGAGCTCAGCGCCATCGACCCGTGAAGGCATTCGGGTCGTGGCTGGGTCGCAGGCTGCGCTGGGGTCGGTAGTCGCCCGTAGACCAGCGTGCGCACCAGGTCAGAGCGCCAGACCTCCAGATAGTGCCGTCCGCTGGCGGCGAGCAGGTTGCCAGCGGTGACCAGCCGGGTCGGCGCTTCCACAGGACCGGTGCGTTGCGCTCCGCGCTGCCCGCTGGCCCAATCCAGGGCGGTCACCTCGCTACAGGTCTCGCCCCGCCGGTAGACCGCCACCACCTGATGGAAAGCGGCGGTCACCGTGCAGAGCGGCCGGTCCCGCCGGTAGCTCCAGCGGATGGCGCCGGAGCGGAGATCCCGGCCGGCGACCATCCCGTCGGTGCCGGTGACCACCATGGCGGCCGAGGCGAGCGGGACCGGCGTCGCCAGACTCGATGCCCGCCATGCCTCGGTCAGCGCCGACGGTAGCTGCTCAGTCGGTGAGATCTGGTTGATCGTTCCCGGGTTGGTCATCGTTCCCGGGTTGGTCATCACAGTGGTGCGTCGCGCATCGCTGACCCACCACAGCACGGTGGATACCGCGAGCACAGCCGCCGCCAACAGCGCCGCGGCGATCAGATCCCACCGGGTGCGGCGTTCGGGCGGCAGCATCCGAGGAGAGCTGGTCAGCTCACGGCGCGAGGCTGGCTGCTGTGCTCCTGACTAGCGATGACACTGCCGGCGCGGCGGCCTCGGCTGCGGCGCCGCCGCCGCGGTCGAGCATCGGCCGGGTCGCCCGGATGATCCGTCGGGGGTGGCGCCGTCTCAGCGCTAACTTCGATTGCCTCTCCGTGGCGGGTGCGGCGCCTGAGCCGGCGAACCGGGGGGAGCTGACCGTCGGTGGATCCACTGCGCGGGCTACGCCGGGTAGCACGCCGGCCGCGTCGCCGGGTGTCCTCGTCACTGGGCTCGGCGGCCAGCCCGGCCCGGGTCCGCCGGCCCAGCGGAAGCCGCCCGGTGGAGTCGGTAGGGATGCCCAGATCGCTGAACAGATGATCGGACGTCGAGTACGTCTCCGCAGGAACCGGCATATCGAGCTGCAGCGCGTCGCTGATCAGCTTCCAGCGCGGTTCATCGTCCCAGTCGACGAGGGTAATCGCCACGCCGGCCCGGCCGGCCCGGCCAGTGCGCCCACTCCGGTGCACGTAGGTCTTCTCGTCCTCGGGACACTGGTAGTTGATGACGTGAGTGACCTCGGGGATGTCGATGCCGCGAGCGGCGACGTCGGTGGCGACCAGCACGTCCACCTTCTCCGAGCGGAACGCTCGCAGTGCCTGCTCGCGGGCACCCTGACCGAGATCACCATGGACCGCCGCAACCGCAAAGCCGCGCTCGGTGAGGTCGTCGGCCACCTTCTGCGCGGTGCGCTTGGTCCTCGCGAAGATCATCGTCAAGCCGCGGTCCCGTGCCTGCAAGATGCGGGAGAGTAGTTCGATCTTGTCCATCGCGTGCGCCCGGTAAACGAACTGCCGGGTTCGTTCGTGGATGGCGGCGGCATCGGGTTCCTCAGCCCGGATATGCGTCGGCCGGGTCAGGAAGTTGCGGGCCAGCTTGATGATCGGGCCTGGCATGGTGGCCGAGAACAGCATGGTCTGGCGCTGCTCCGGCACCATCTGCAGGATTCGCTCGATGTCGGGCAGGAAGCCCAGATCGAGCATCTCGTCGGCTTCGTCGAGGACCAGCACCCGCACCTTGCCCAGCACCAGGTGGCGCTGCTCGGCGAGGTCCAGCAGCCGACCGGGGGTACCGACCACCAGATCGACTCCGCTGCTCAGCGCCTTGATCTGTGGTTCGTAAGGCCGACCACCGTAGACGGCCAGGACCCGGACGCCAAGATCCCGGCCAGCGGTCCTGAGGTCACCGGTGACCTGCAGGCACAGCTCGCGGGTGGGCACCACGACCAAGGCGCGGGGAGTGCCGTCCAGCGCAATGTCCCCGGTAGTGATCCGCTGGATCAGCGGGACTCCGAAGCCGAGCGTCTTGCCGGTGCCGGTGCGGGCCTGGCCGATGAGATCGTCGCCGGCCAAGGCTAGCGGCAAGGTGAGTTCCTGAATGGCAAAGGCACGCTCGATGCCCACGGCGCGCAGGGTCTGGACGATCTCATCACGGACTCCGAGCTGGGCGAAGGTGGGAGAGTCCTCCCGAACCGGGGCGCCAGCCTGCAGCGGAGCGAGCGGGCCGGGTTCGTCGAGATCGGCCTCGGTGTCATTCAGGGTGCTGGTGGGATACTCCGGGGGGTAGGTGGCGGGCAGTGTGGTGTGGCTGACGGTCAGCGTGATCGCCTCTCTCGTACCGGCGCGTCCACCGCCGTCTCGCTCGACCAGCTCAGCGCCTTGGGTGGCGCTACCTCAGCCGGGAACGAAGACACCTATGATCCGCGCTCACAATGTCATGCGCTCGGCGGTATGGACCACCGAGCCGGGCGTGCGACCGTGACTGTTATAGCCCTGCGTCACGCCTTGTGCACGCATCTTACCCGTTCGCGCGTCACATGTGTGCGTGACACCGCGCACCCTCCCAATCCGGCACTACGCTCGCGGCCGTGGACGTCGCGCGTGAGGGCATCATCGACCTGCTGGGGGTCCTTGCTTACGGAGAACTGTCGGCCTTCGACCGGCTCGCCGAGGATGCCCGCAGTTCCCCCACCTTGGCTGGTCGGGCTGCGATGGCCAGCATGGCGGCCGCCGAGATCGGTCACTTCCGGCTCATCGAGGGCCACCTGCGGGGCTTGGGAGTCTCGGTGGAGAACGCGATGCGGCCGTTCGTGGCGCGCTTCGATCAGTTCCATGCCTCGACGGCACCCCGATCCTGGTTGGAGTCGCTGGTCAAGGCTTATATCGGCGATGGGTTGGCGGCGGATTTCTACGGCGAGGTGGGTGGCTGGTTGGACGAGGCCACTGCCGCGCTGGTCAAAAACGTACTGGCGGACACGGGGCATTCGGCGTTCGCCGAACGGGAAGTGCGCGCCGCCTGCGAGCAGGACCGGAGAACGCGCGATCGGCTGGCTTTGTGGGGACGGCGGCTGCTGGGCGAGGCGGTGACGAACGCTCAGCACGTGGTGGGTGAGCGGGATGCGCTGGCTGATCTGATCGTTCGCGGCTCTGGTGAGCCGGCCGGTCTTGCCACGTTGATCCGTCGGATGGAGGTCCTGCACGGGCGCCGGATGGTTGCTCTCGGGCTGGCGTGAGTATCCGTTGTCCGCTCAGCTAGCCTGGCGCCAACGTCGATCACACCGTGGAGGTTCTGGCGTGGAGGTCAAAATTGGCGTCGCGGACAGTCCTCGCGAGCTGACGGTGTCCACTACGGACTCGCCGGACCAGATAGCGGCGATGGTCACCGACGCGTTGCGCAACAGCCAGGGACTGCTGATCCTGGTCGACGACAAAGGCCGACGGTACATGGTGCCTTCCTCGCGAGTGGCCTACGTCGAGATCGGGCCCTCGGACAGCCGCCGGGTCGGCTTCTCCGTCGGCGGGTCATAGCGGCATACGGCGCTTGAGCGCAGGCCAGACACGGTCCCGGCGACAGGATCCGGATAAGCGGTGGCCAGGGTCTTCATCAGCTATGCCAGCGCGGATCTGGCGCTGGCCTGCGAGGTGCGCGCGTGGCTGGTCGAGGCTGGCCACCAGGTGTTCCTGGATCAGGACCCGCGCGAGGGGATCGCGCTGGGCGAGCCGTGGCGCGCGCGGCTGAACGAGCGGCTGCGGTGGGCCGACGCGGTGGTCTGCGTGGTCACCTCGATCTACCGGGAGTCCACCTGGTGCGCGGCCGAGATCGCGACAGCCCAGTCACGGGGTAGCTGGCTGCTGCCGTTACACGCTGAGCTGAATGTGGCTCATCCGCTGCTGACCGACCTCCAGCACACCGACCTGACCAAGAACCCGGTCGCGGCCCGGACCGCACTGATCGCGGCGTTGCGCCAGATCGACGCCACCTGGGGCTCCGGCTGGCCGGATGACCGTTCCCCGTTCCCGGGCCTGCGGTCCTTTGACGTCGATCGTCATCGGGTGTTTTTCGGTCGCGCTGGCGAGATCAAGCAGCTCACGGAGCTAGTGCGCTCCGCTGCCGAGGGTGCGGTGCTGCTCGTGGTCGGTCCGTCGGGGTGCGGCAAGTCGTCGCTGGTCCGGGCCGGGCTGCTGCCCATGCTGGCCAGTGAACCGGGCTGGCTGACTCTGCCGCCGATCCTGCCTGGGACTGATCCGGTCGCGGCGCTGGCCCGGGAGCTGGCCGCGACAGCGCGGCGGATCGGCCTGGCCTGGACTGTGGAGCACGTCCACCAGCAGCTCAGCACACGTGGCTTGGTAGCACTGGCTGATGAGCTGCTGGTGGCCGATCCGCGCGGTCCGCAGCGGCGGCTACTGGTTGTGGTCGACCAGTTCGAGGAGCTGCTGACCCAAACCCCGCCCGGTCAGCGGGCCCGGTTCGTCGAGCTGCTGCTCCCGGCCCTGGCCGCTCCGGTGCAGGTGGTGGTCACGCTGCGCCCAGAGTTCCTCGACCAGCTGTTGACCAACGTCGAGCTCGCGGACCTGCCGTCGCAGACCTATACCCTGCGGCCGCTGCACCGCGAGGCGCTGCGCCTGGTGATCGAGGGACCAGCCCGACTGGCTGGTCTCGACGTTGACGAACACCTGGTGGCCCGCCTCGTCGGCGATACCGACACCGGGGAGGCAATGCCGCTGCTGGCCTTTACCCTGGCCCAGCTCGCCGACGGACTAAGCCACGGCGGGAAGCTGTCGGCCACCCGCTATGACGAGCTTGGTGGCGTGCAGGGTGCGCTGACCCGCCAAGCCGACGCCGCTCTCGCCGCTGCGGTAGCCACGGGTGGCCGCCGCCGCGAGGAGGTGATCGCCGGGCTGCTAGGGCTGGTCACCGTCGATGAACAAGGCCGTCCCACCCGCTGGCGGGTCAACCGCGCAGCAGCCGGCCAGGTCCGGGTCATCGCCCGGGGCGCTGCTCGGAGGAACTCCCGCATGGTCGCCGGGTGGCCGAGCCGTCCCGCTCACCGCGCGGTCCCGGTGCCGCCGCTATCCGGCGCGTGACGGTGGATCTTGGAACCGGCTGGGCACTGGGAACCTCGTTGTTCGGTCGGTGCCCAGCCGGGGACCCGGACGCGGCAGACGCCTCAGCGCCACGGCGGCATACCTGGTCTAGTCGCCCTAAGCAGCCGACCAACGGGGCCCGCAGCTGCCCCGGGGTCAGCGTGTCCACCTGCTCGGCGAGCGCGGTCACCTCCCGCAACACCGCGCGGGCCGCTGTCGATGTGACACATTTAGCGACACATTTAGCGCATGAGCCATCTTCGACTGCCAACCCTCGACCTGCCCGCCGGGTTACTTGCGCGCCTGCACCGCTTAACCGAGACGAGCGGGTCGCCAGGGGTGATGTACGCGCGGATCTCGGAGGACCGGGAAGGCGCCGGGCTCGGTGTGGAACGCCAACTAGAAGATCAATGCGCGCTGTTCGGCCAGCTCGGGCTGCGCCTGGCGGGCGTATACACCGATAACGACCTGTCCGCATTCACAGGCAAACCCCGGCCGGACTACCTGGCGATGCTGGCGGATCTGGACTCCGGCCGGGCGCGGGTGGTCACGCCAGCTCGACCTTGGCCGCCGACGCGCCGTACTCAGCAAACTCCTCACCGTCACCGTGCTGCCCACCAGCCGAGGCAGACGCCCAGACGGCAGCTACTTCGACCCCACCGGAATCCACATCGACTGGAAAACATCGTAAGCAGACCCAACCCCACCCCTCCGCGCGCTCACTCTGCGGCGGGCGCAACCATCACACACGGCCCGCCCCCCGTCACACACGACCCCTGCAACCCGTCACAACCGGGAGCTACCCGTCACAGCGCTGTGACGAGTCACGCGGTGCCCTGTGACGGGTTGATCCGGGCACTGACCTGGGGAAATAGGTCGTGTCACAAAACACGCCAAAACATGGGGGCGGCGTGACCGGCCATCACAACGTCACTGCTTAACCCCGGAACCACGGAGAGCCGGTAAATGGCGCGGCCTGTGCCGCTACCCTCGTCTACCATGCGCGCTGGGCCGACCGAACTTTGTTCTTTCCGTTTCCTTCTTGAAGGCCCACCCAAGGTGGGTAAGACGACCGTTGTGGAGCGGTTGGTAAAGCTGCTTGTGGGTGTGGGTGTGCCGGTTGGTGGCTTCGTTACCCGTGAGGTGCTCGGCGACGACGGGCGGCGGGTTGGCTTCAAAGTTCGTGATTTGGCAGGGCCGGAAGCGTGGTTGGCTCACCAAGACCTAGACACCGGTATTCGGGTAGGTCGCTTTGGTGTTGATATAGTCGCATTTGAGAAAGTTGGTCTAGCGGCCCTGGAGAGGGCAACTCGGCTTGCGCGAGACAGAAATGGCGTAGCAATTATTGACGAGATCGCCGGCATGGAGTTGGCATCTGCTGGCTTTGCGAAATCCATCGAGGCAATTTTTGCTCACCCAGCGGATGTGGTGGCTACGGTTCATGTCAACCCGCACCCAGTGACTGACGCGTTAAAGCGCAGAAAAGAGATTGAGTTGATCACCGTTGCGGAAGTTAACCGTGACGACCTCCCTCGTCAACTGTTTTGTCAGCTTACGGGCGTGGCAACTCACGATGATCTAGCCTAGCGGCCATCATTCTGTACTGATCGGTTAATTCTTTCGTTGTCCCAAGTTGGGGATATTTGTGTCGCATACGCACCATCAGATCACGAAGCCGACTGAGTATCGACCCCGTGATGCGCTCCGAACTTAGCGCCTGCTCTATCTGTCCGGCCGCATCGTCGGGTTGACCGAGTTCAGTGTGCGCTAACGCAAGGTCGAGCCTAAGCCGGGAAATAGCTTCTCTCGTTGGCGAGCGCTCGGATGGGTGAGCGTCTCGATAGAAGGTAATGGCTTCTTGAGCGTAGGGCACGACTCTGCCTGGCTGGCCAAGCCAAATGTAGGAAGAAGCCGCGTAGGAAGCCAGTCGCCCGGAATCCGCCGAGAACAGTCCAGAACCCTGGTGATCGAGTTGATCAAGTTTAAATTTGGCGTCCTTCAGTACATCCTCGAACTGGTCGGGCTGACCAAGTTTGGCATATGCCCGAGCAAGCTGAGCGCTGACTCGCACCGCTGCGGCGCTGCCGCGGGGTGCTTGTTGGAGGCCACGGCCTGCCGCGTCTCTAGCCGCAGAAGGCCGATTGCTGTACGTAAAAATGGTAGCCTTTGCGTCCATCGCCCACGCGCAAATCTCGTTGTCCTCTGCTTGCCAACCATGCTCCCAAGCATCTAAACAATGAGCTTCGGCCGTAACTGGATCACCCAGGTCGTTCGACAGCCACGCTAGGATAACGCTTAACCAGCCGGCGTGACGATATAGTTCCCTACCCTCGCGTAAGGTGTGCTGCCCAGCAATAAGTTCCTCCACTTCGCGGCGGTACCAGCGGACCTTGACAAAGAGTTCCTCCGGCAGCGTGTGAGCGAAGGCGGCTGCTATACCGGAAATCACAGATTCAATGTGTTCTAGTGTCCTCGGGCCAAGCTGACTAGCTTCGGCGCGACGGGTGAACTCCATGGCTTCAACAGCCGACTGCATGAACGGATCATAGCCGGCCTGCGCGGCTCGAATCGTCCCTAAAGCCGACGTGTCCAGTAATTTCAAAGGCCGCCTGCGGTTTGTAACATCACTTACCGAGAGGAAAGGGTGAGCTCCGTCTGGTTGCTGATCACTGCAAGCATCGCCAGACCTAGGCGCAGTCGGCAAAGCTGACTCGGTGAGGGACTCCTGGTCGTCTACGCTGGGTTGGTCCGCCAGCAGATCAGCTAGCTTGTCATGCGAGATGCCCAGCGTCGCGGCAAGCGTCGGCCGATGCCATGGCTGGGGAGCGCTGTGACCTGACTCCCAGCGCTGTACCGTCGAGCGCTCGACGTCCAACCGCTCGGCTAGGCACTCCTGGCTGAGGCCGGCGGACTTGCGAGCTGCAATCAAGCCGAGCCGCTTACGTGGCATGTTCTTCCTCATCTTCACCCGTGGGCCGCCGACGGCATCCATACAATATCGGATGCTCATCGCCCCAGGTCAATCCCAGCCCAACGGCCTCAATGCGGCTGTTTTGCGGTGGTTTTGCGGCCGCATCGCTGTTTTCTGCGCCCGTGATCTGCGCCAAGATGACTCACCAACCAATTCATCACCCGAGCGAACAAAATCTTGAGCGCAGAAGGGGACGGCAGCGCTCGTCGGCAAGAAGGACGAGGACGTGCGTCACGGGGGGTGACGTCGCCACGAATATATCAACCTTTTTATCGACTCCTAGATCACTGGATCCGGTTCGTCAGTCAGATCAATGCTAAACCGGGCGCGTTGGTGTGATTGCGTACCGGAGCGTGAAAGGGAAAGCCATGTCAGGCAGGCACCGGTGCCAGGCGCACGATATGCGGCTTCGGATGCCGGAGCAGCGGCGGCGACCGCGCCCGGTGGGGATCATCGATGCGCGTACACGCGTGGAGCATCTGGTGACTGACGACCTGGTAACCGCACATCGTCATGCAGGCCGTTATCCCGCAGATAGAGCAAGAGGCAGGGTCTATGGCCGGTAGGCACAGCAAGCGCGGAGCTGCGCCCGCGCGGATGCCTGCGCAGCGGGGACCGTGCCCGGTGAGTACCGGTGCGGTGGGGATCACGGACGCGCGGCGCCTGCCGAGTCGCGCGTGGTGCCTGACGTGTGTGATGGCGTATTTGCTGCCAGAGCCGGTGTTTTCCCGGACCCCGATCGGCCGCTGGTTGAGCGCCCCCGGAATTACTCCCGGCGGCCGATCGGTTCCCTTTCCCGCTGATGCTGAGCATGCCGATTAACGCCAGGAAGGTAGCCGCAGGTGAGTGAACCACACGATGGCACGGGTGATCCATGGATCGACGCGTATATGGCGTTCCGGCGGGCCTGGGTGCAGGGCGGAACGGAGGGTGAGCTCACCGATCTGGCGAGGGAGTTAAAGCAGAAACTGCCCAGTTCCACACCCCCCATCCCGGCCGCATTGTTCATCCACCGGGACATCCTGATCACCAGCCAGCGGAACACGCTACCTCGCCAGCTGGTCACGGCACTGTGGGTGCCTACCCGCGCGCATGCGTTCTCTTAAGCCCTGGTAGATATGAGGGAACGAGTGCGCGCGGACCGGGTTCTGAGCCCCACGGGCGGAACTCGAACGCCGCCACTGCTCTCAGCACCGAGTGATCGGAACCACCCGGCCGAGCGGCACCTGTCCGGGGCATGTGACTGAGGGAGTTTGTCAGGGAGGCGCCGAGGGATGGAAGGGAGTTCTCCCTGCCGGGTCCCTCCCCTGCCTCCCCAGCATGAGCAGGGAATATGGCAGGGCAGAGATCTCGTACGCGCATCGGACCGCGCCCCCATTACCCCCCGGATACGGGTACTGACACGCCGGGCCACCGCCTCCCTCCCTGAAGATACTCAACTACTCACAGTAATATCGGATGCCGCCAGCAGTGCGAGAATCGCATGTCCCGTCCCGCGTACCGTCGAGTGCCATTGACGGGGGGCCTGTGGCCCCGTGGGGACGGGTTGGGACAGCCGCCGACGACCCGTCCCAACCGTGCGCTGATCAGCACTGTCCGCAGTTCAGCGACCGTGTGGAAGCCGTCCCGCCGCACATGTCCCCTGCCTGTCCCCTGACCAGATCCGCCCCCTGCCATGCCGGGACGCCTTTGCGCAGTGGTCGGCCCGGCACGATCCCCGCCCTGCCACGCGCCGGGCAGAGCGCGGTTGTCCGCCGAGGCAGATAGGGGCACCCCTTCTGGGCCGCTGAGAAACAGGCCCTGTTTTCGGCTTCGTAGAAGCTGGTTTGCCTTGCCCGGGTGTCTGCCTTCCCACAGGTCAGGGCAGCCAAGACGCGGGATGCGGAAGTGAGGCACGTGCCCTGGCGAACAGCTAGTGCCTCATCGCCTGCCTCAGCCCCGAACCACCGTCCGGGGGGATCACGGCGCGGGAAACACCGGCCTGGACAACCCCGCGGCCAAGTCGCGCGGGGTCTTCCGCGCCCGCTACCGTGCTGGTCACAGGCCGTTACCCGGAGGGTCTACCAGGGTAGAGGCCCCCCGCTACCCGCCAGGCGGCCCGGCGGTACCGGTAGCGGGGTCTGATCGGCGCACCACCACGGCGTGAGGCCACTCAATTGGACGGAAAACTGTAACCCATCCTCCTGTTGGCTCGTTATGCATGCTTGCCCACGTGACCCCTGACCACCTGGAGGTGATGTGCCAACAACCCGGCCATAACCACCCCGCCCACCGGCCCCGCAACAGGTGAGCACCGCGCAACCCCACCGGCCCCGCCACCACTCCCGCTCCCTGACACCCTGACCGCGCACATTCAGCACCTCGTCGCCCAAGCCCCACCCCTCACCGAGAGTCAGCGCGTCGCACTCCGAGCCATCCTCCAACCCCGCACACCAACCAAAACCAGGCACTAACTCAACTCACCGAGGACACACGCCCGCCGGAGCAGACAACCCACGTCCGCTCCGGGGGCGGTGCCACTTTCACTGACATACTGCTCGCCTCGAACCTGGGCGCGACTGACGCCCTTCGTCGCAGCTCAGCTCGGCTGAATGTCGCCCGATAGGTGTGTCTTAAGTCAAGGTTCGTGGCCGGAGGTGTGCAAGCCGCCTGCCGCACTCAATACCGGGCACCAGGCAGGCGTCGGAACGGAACCCTGCATGCGAACTCCCCGGCCGCCGAGGTGCCGGCACGGCTGGAGGCTTTGGCCGCACTGGGCGGCATGCCGCGCCACGCGTTGTACAGCCAGCTCGCCGCCGCTGTGCACGTGGTGCGAGGCGATGGGGCGCGCAGGCCTTCCGCAGTGGGGGTGCTGGAGCGCGATGGGGATGTGGTTCGCGTCCTTTCGGCCTGGCAGGACGGACGCTGGGGACCGGGGGAGCAACGCCTGGGGGATCTGCTCGACGGCCACAGCGGGAGTGCGGCGTGCTGAGCCTGGCGCTGGTCGTACTGGCTGCCGCGGCGCTGTGCTGGTCGGTTAGTGCGGGCCGTGGTCAACTCACCGAGCTGGGCCGGCCACGGGTGCGGGCACAGGTATTCGAAAGTGGCATGTGTCTGGCAGACGGTGGCCTCGAGGGGGTCGCCGGTGGCCATGATCAGGCTGGCCAGCTTGATCTGGCTGCGGGCGCGGGCGCGGGCACGGTCTTCGGCGCTGGCGACGATTCCCGCGGTCAGCCGGTTGCGGGCCTCGGCGACGAACTGACCGTGCATGCCCAGCTCCCACAGCACGTACCCGGCCCAGCCGGTATGGCGGGCCCCGGTGTAGGAGGCCATCCACGGCGGGTCCTCGGCGGGGCGGGCGTGGCTGAACTCCTCGTCGGCGGCGCCGATGGCGCGCAGGGCGTCCTGCACCTCACCGAGTTTGGCCAGGTCTCGGGCGCGGCTGTTGTGCAGCATGGCGCGCTCGGTGGCGGTTAGCCGCCCGGCGCGTACCAGCGTCGACTCGGTGTAGGCGAGACCCGCGTCCGGGTCGCCGCACCAGGAGGCTTGATAGGCCGTCGAGCACAGCACCTGGGCGCGCAGGTGCCAGTCCCCCGCTTCCTCGGCGCAGGCCAGCGCGAAGCGATACATCCGGCGGGCGTCGTCGTGGGCGAAGTCGTCGCACGCCATGAATCCGGCCGTCTCGGCGAACGAGCCCACTGCGGTGAGCAGCTCGCGGCGCACCGCCTCGGAGCTGTGGGCGTTCAGCAGTCCGGCGCAGTGGCGTAGCTGTGCGACCGCCGCCTCGCGCATCAACCCGCCCCCGTAACGGGCATCCCAGCCCCGGAATTCTGCTGCGGTGGCGTTTACCTCAGCGACGTGGGTCATGCTCACCACGGAGGGGATCCGGGCGGGCTGGCTGGGCGCGAGCAACTCCAGGAGTGTTGCCGGACCGGCCATCGCGGCGGCGCCGACCCCGAGGCCGGCCCGAATGAACTGCTGGCGCTCCACACCTGACACGATAGTCCGGCTGCGCCGGGGACCGCGGAAACCCAGCTCCGCGTCGGTCTTGACCCCGAGCACCGCCCGGAAGCCCGCCCGCCGGTCTGGATCTTGCGGCCACCGGATCTTTCCCCGCTCCAATTGCCCGACGTAATTCGCGTCGGTTTCGATCACCCGATGGTTCTCGGTGTGCTCGTACACCCAGGTGTTGACCAGCTCGGCCAGCTCCTGGCGGGACAGGCAGTCCCCACTGGCATACGGTGACTCAGTGCGCTGCCGCGCCCAGCGCAGCAGATCATTCGGGTTGGTCACGACCACCCTTCCCTACGGGGCATGATCAGCCCATCCACATGATCAGCGCAGCCTGGCATGAACCGCCACTATCTGGCCACCCAGAAGGACCAATCCGCCGCAATCTTCCCGCAATCCTCCCCTTATCCTCCCTTGACGGCCTGGCGCTACGGTCACTTACCCGCTCTGAATGGCACGGCGCTTCCCGGGACAGCGTGTAGCCGGATCAGCGAAGGGAAGTGCTCTACTAGGCTCGTGGTGTGTCCCGGTTGCTCGTAGTAGAGGACGACGAGACCATCGGCAGTGTGCTGGAGTCCAGCCTGCGTGCGCACGGGCACCAGGTCGGATGGCAGCGCACCGGTCGCGGCGCGCTGCATGCGGCCTCCGAGGCGGATTTTGACCTGGTCCTGCTGGATCTGGGCTTGCCCGATCTGGACGGCGTCGAGGTGTGCCGGCAGCTGCGGGCCCACAACCCGACGGCGGTGCTGGTAATCCTCACCGCCCGAACCGACGAGATGGACGTCGTGGTGGGTCTCGAAGCCGGCGCGGACGATTACCTGACCAAACCGGTGCGGCTGGCCGAGCTGCTCGCCCGGGTGCGGGCCCATCTGCGCCGGGTGGCGCCGATGAGCGCGGAAGCTCAGCCGATGCTCACAGTGGGTGACCTGGTGGTGGATACCGGCGGCCGGCGGGCGAGCGTGGCAGGCCGGGAAATGCCGCTGCGGGCCAAGGAGTTCGACCTGCTTGCCCGTCTCGCGGCAGCGCCCGAGGCGGCGATCAGCCGGGAGACCCTGATGGCGCAGGTGTGGGATGAGAACTGGTTTGGCCCCACCAAGACACTCGACGTGCACGTGGCCGCCCTGCGCCGCAAGCTGGCTGGGATGGCGGAGCTGGGCGCGGTGCCCCGGATTACCACCTTGCGCGGGCATGGCTACCGGCTGGAGGCCCCCTCCGGCTCGTGAGTGCATAACAGCATTGCAGCACCGAATGTCACGCGCGACTGTGGTACAAGGGGCTCGTGCGCACCCGCATCGTCGGCCTCGCCGTGCTTGCCGCGGTGCTGGCCATCGGCCTGTTCGGGGTGCCGCTGGCCGCTGGCGTGCTGAAGTACTCCCTGGATGATAGGCGCACAGCATTGCAGCGGGCGGCGCAACAAGCCGCGACGGCAGTCACAGCGGATGTGCTCCGTGGCAAGAGTCCGACCAATTTGCCCGATCCCCACGACGGGACCCGTTTCACGGTCTATGTCGACCGCGGCCTACGTATCATCGGCGAGGGGCCACAGGGGGGAGACGAACCGGTCCATCGCGCACTGCATGATTTCAAGATCACCACTGGAAATTACCAGGGTGATCTGGTCGTGGCGGTACCGATCACCCATGACAGCGATAGCCACGGCGCGGTGCGGGCCGCATACCCGCGGGCCATGGTCTACCAGCAAGTAGCGGTGGTGTGGCTGGGCATGCTCGGGCTGGCCGGCCTGGCAATCGGGATGGTCTGGTTGGTAGCCCGCCGGCAGGCCCGGCGGCTGGCTGGCCCGCTCGAAGACCTCTCGGACGCGGCGCGGCGTCTTGGCCAGGGTGACTTCAGCGTCCGAACCATACCGGCGGCCGTCCCCGAGATCGACTCGGTGGGCTCGGCGCTGAACAGCACCGCCGGACGCCTGGACGACATGCTCGCCCGCGAGCGTTCCTTCTCCGCGGATGCCTCCCACCAGCTGCGGACTCCGCTGACCGGATTGCGGCTGCGGCTCGAGGCGGCGCTGGAGCATCCGGGGCAGGACTTGCGCCAGGCCATCACGGACGGGATCGCTGCCGCAGACCGTCTGGAGCAGACCGTCGAGGAGCTGCTTGCCCTGGCCCGAGACACCCGCAGCTCGCACGCCACCCCGCTGGATGTCCCGGCGCTGCTGGATGAGATCGAAGCGGGCTGGCACGATCGGCTGGCCGCCCAGGATCGTGCCCTGCGGGTGGCGGTGGATCCGCACGCTCCGGTG
>JBOHFW010000025.1:0-8106 GCA_050699835.1 Pseudonocardiaceae bacterium
CGGCTCGCGGCGCTCTGCCTGGCCGCCGAAGCCGACACGCGCCAGGCGAACCAGCTAGGCGACACGTTCCGCGAGATCGCAGCCGGAGTGACCTTTCTCGAACGCCGCGCCACCGGGCAGGCAGTCCCGACAGAGACCATCATGCTCGCCGTCACCTGAGCGCCGCTCAACTGCAGCAACCTCAGCTAGACCTGGCTGATTCTGCGGGCGTGGTGGGCGAGGTCGCGGGAGGGTGGAGTCCGCTCGAGCGTCCAGGGTCTGCACCAGACCAGCGAGAGACACCCGGGCGCGGACGGAGCGCAGCGAGGCCACGCCTGTGATGGCGCGCTGGGCCAGCATCGTGCTGTCGGGCTCCCGGGTCCGGGTATGGATCGTGGCGAGAATGATGTCGGCCAGTACCCCCTCACGCCGGTCGGGGTTCCCGCGCCAGGCGTTCAGGGTTCTTCGAGCCAGTTCTCGACCGCAAGCCCGGGAACGCGGGCGAAATGGCGCACATTGCCCGTCACGACCGTCAGCTCATTCGCGAGTGCGATCGAGGCGATCCGGAGATCTGGTTCGGCAAGTGGTCGCCCCGCCTGTTCCAGCGTTGCCCGAAGGTCGCCGTAGGTATGGGCGGCAACCTCGTCGAAGGGCAGCACCACCCCAGCGTCGTGAATGAGCTGCTGGACGCGTTCGGAGAGCTGGGCATTGCGACGGCGCGCCGCACCGTAGACCAGCTCACCCACGGTGATGGCCGTGGTGAATTGACACTCAGCGGGAGTCACCGCCAATCGCCGGATGAGATGAAGCGGCGGCGCGGGCTTGAGCACAGCACTGATCACATCCGTGTCCAGGCAGTAACCGGTCACGGCAGCGGAGGAACCGGTCGATCGGCTGCCTGCTGTCGAGTCTCCATGACCTCGGCCATGTCCTCATCGATCGTGTCCCATCCGGTCAGCGCCCCGGCGACCGCCGCAAAACCGACGGGCTTGTGGTCACTGTGACGGGCCCGCTGGGGCGGTACCAGCGCGACCGTCGGACGTCCTCTGTTGAGAATCACGAAAGACTCCCCACGGCTGACCCGCTCGGCAAGCTCAGCGAACCTGCGCTTGGCTTCCGCGACACCCACCTCTTCGATCGACATGTCCTTAAGTCACCTCCGGGCTCATTATGACATCAGGATAGGCGAGCCCCTCCGCGACTACCCGGTCAGGCGCGGGATCTGCCGCTGCGCAAGGCACCGAACCTTGACAGCCAGCGCCTGCTTTCCTGCCGGTGGCAGGCTCTCACGGAGTTCCTCCGCGGAGGAGGCAAAGATCACCTCGCAGCGCATCAACCGTGGTGGACCATCTCTGTGCGCAGCTCAGCCGCGGTCTTGGTGAGCACGGACTGATCGCCGTCGCTGAGGCGCTGTCCGATGTGCTCGGCGATCGGGTCGGGGTGCGCGTCGAGTACCGCACGAGGCCACCAGCGCCACACCACCTGGGTGAGGCGGTCGACGTCGAACGTCTCGGCAACCTCAGTGAGAACGGCCCGGAACTCGGCCTCGAACGCGGCGCGGTGCTCCCCGTCGAGGGCCATCCAGACAGCCGGCCCACTCTTGTCCAACCGGAGTACGAACGCAGTAGGGACGGGATCAGACATGCGCGCACACTAGCCCGCTGGCCTGACAGTGACGCGGTGACGCGGCGCGCCCGTAGCGCTGCGGATCACACCGTCCGACAGCGCTCCTCAGCGCGGGCGATCGCGGTGCGGGCCGCGTGAAGCGCCTCCTGCGCGCAATCCACGAGATTGCCCAGGCCGGCTTCGGTGGCGGCCAGCTCGAACCCGTTCCGACCTCCGACGTGGAACTCCACCAGCCCGTCATCGAACACGTGGTAGTCGATGGTGGCGTTGTCACCGATCTTGACCCAGGCGGAGAACTCGACTCCCGAATAGCTGCCCATCGAGTCGACCCCGTTTCGCTCAGCCGCCATGCCCAGTGCACGACGATTGTGAATGATTAGCATGACACAGTATGACATATCACACAACATTGCATGACACGGCTTGCCAAGTGGTGCAGGATAGCAGGATGCCTCCCAAGCAGAAGCCCACCCTGCGGGCCCAGTGGCTGGGCCAGAGCCTGCGAGAACTACGCGATGCCAACGGGATGACGCTGGCCCGAGCCGGCGAGTTCCTGCAGCGCAACGCCGCCACGGTGAGCCGGTTCGAGTCCGGCGAGTACCCGATCCGCCGCCCGGACCTGATGGCGCTACTCGACCTGTACGGCGTATCGGACCGCCGCAAGCGCGACGGCCTGCTCCGGCTGTCCGAGGACGTCTGGCAGAAGGGCTGGTGGGACGGCTACGAGCCCGACGTCGAGCGCCAGTTCGTCGACTTCGTGTGGCTGGAGTCCCGCGCCACCGAGATCCGGTCCTTCGATCCCTTGGTGGTCACCGGCCTGTTGCAGACCCGGGAGTACGCCGAGGCCGTGATCACCACCGCAGAGTGGGAGGCCGAGCCCGCGCAGATCGCCCGGTGGGTACAGCTGCGGATGGACCGCCAAGCCGTACTGCATCAGGAAGCACCGCCCCGATTAACGGTGATCATCGACGAAGCGGTGCTCCGCCGCGAGGTCGGTGGGCCGGATGTGCAGCGCGATCAGCTCGCCCACCTGCTCACCACCGCCGAGCTACCGCATGTGGATCTCCGGATGCTCCCAGCTAGCGTCGGCGCACATGCCAGTCCCAGCGGCGGCTTCCTCGTGTTCACTATCGCGGAGCCCGATCTGGACGTCGGCGTTGCGGAAACGGTGGGCGGCGCGATCTACGTCGAGCCGCCGGATTCCGAACGGATCATCCGGGTGTACGATCGCCTCCTACTCAGCGCACTCGAACCGGTGGAGTCCGCCGACTTCATCCGCGCTATCGGAGAGGATCTGTGATGACCCATCCGGGCCAGGTCCTCGGCCCGGACGCCCGGGCCGACGTTTCCTGGCGGATCAGCAGTTATAGCAGCAACGGTGGGGGAAGCTGCGTCGAGGCGGGCGCTCTGCCGGATGCCACCGGCCGGGTCGCGGTGCGTCACAGCCACCACCCGGACGGCCTCGCCCTCGTCGTCGGCCGGCCCACCTGGGCGGCGTTCATCGACGGCGTCAAGAACGGCGAGCTCGCTTAACCTCGAGCAACAGCATGTTCTCAGTGCCGCCACACCCCCCTGCGTGGCGGCACAGGGTAAACAGCGGCTGTCATGGCCTGCTCCGTACTTGAGGGCGGCCAGCTGAGCACGGAAGTCGCCGACTTCGGAGCCGGAGTAGCGGATGAACGTTTCTCGCCAATTTCGTCCGCCCAACCAATCTTGACCAGCCGGCTACCTTCGCAGCCCATACCCATCCTCCAGGTCAGGTGAGGTCTCGGTACTTGTCTGCGATATGTCGTAGCTCAGCGCGAGCCTCATCCCCGAAGACAGCAAGATGCTCAAGTGCCGCCAGCATCACGACATACCGCGCGACATCCGCCGGGTCGTTGTAGTACGCAGACCCGCCGATGACCCCGACCACGGCGGTGTGCTCGTCGTAAAGGTCGAACCCGCAGGGTGGGAAGACGTTGGCCTCGACTCCCCAGGGGATCACACCAACCCGGACATGAGGGCGTCGGCTCATCTCGGCGATATGCTCAACCTGCCGAATCATCACCTCGGGACTGCCTACCCGCCAACCCAATGCGCCCGTGGTGAGCACGAAGGTGAACAGGCGGCCTGGTTCCTGGAGGATCTCAGCGCGCGCTAGCCGCGCGGCAACGCGAGCATCCACCTCCGGCTGCGACAGGGAGCCGGAGGTGAACACTGCCCGGACGTACTCCTCGGTTTGGAGGAGGCCCGGAATCACGAGCGGGTGGAACACCGAGAGGTGGGTAGATCGCGCCTCGTTGCGGCGTACTCGTTGTTCGTGGGTTGCCGCGGAGCGGCTGACGGATACCCGCGCCGGTGTCGCTGCCCGGTGTTGCTCGTGGAGGTCCCGTGCCATCGCGACGAGCTGACGTCGAATCGCAGCCGAGGCACCCAGCGCACGGGCGTAGCGTTCGGCGTCCTCCGGAGAGGGAACGAACCGACCTGCCTCCATACGAGAGACCTTGGCCTGAGAGAAGCCCGCGAGCCGTCCTGCTTCGATGCCGGAGGTCACCCCAGCGTCGTCGCGGATTTTCCGCAACAGCTTGGCTATCTCGCTGTGCGCGATCGGTTGTGACCTCCCCCGGGGCACGTGGTCATACCACCGGGGTGTCGCGGTGGTAACGCGGGTGCGCGTCCCACCATGTGCTGAAGTTCGTCGCCTGGTTCCACAGCAGCTCGGCGGTGGCCAGGAACGGCGCTGCGCTGGCCGAGTCACCCATCACCTCGGCATGAACAAAGCGACCTGTCTCGTCGTAGCGGGAACGAACGACATGCTTCCCGTCGAGGACGAAGAAATCCCCAACCTGGGCGAGCGCCGGAGTCAGCTCCGCGATGCGTATCTGCTCGCCCGCCGCCCTGTTCGGCACGTAGCCCCATTCGCACTCGTAACGGAGGTAATCCGACAACGGCTGTGTGACGGCGTGGATACGGCGCCAGGCTCGACCTGAGGCCACATCGGCACGGATCCGATCCAACCACGGCCGCTTCGCCTCGGCGGTCGGCGCAGGCTCGCCGCGCAAGTACCGGCGGAGGTCGTCGGCGTCTGAGGCAGCGTTGTAGAAGGACAGCGTCTCCAGCCGGAACAGGTCCCGGGTGTGGTACCTGGCCACGAACTCGCCCAGCTGGTCAAGAGTGAGCACGTCGCGGACCCCTAGCACCAGCGACGGAGGCACGATCACGGCGCCTTCGTGGGGTCAGGCAGGTTCAGCTCCGCTAGGACCGCAGCGTCCGGTTTGTCGCCTCGCACGACCACTCTCCCGTCGTCCAGTGGCCCGCGGATCTCGGGGCAGTCCAACGTGTTCGGGCAAGAAAGGTCACGCAGCACGGCGATCATGGGGTTTTCCCTCCCATCCAGGGCTTTCCCGGTCAAGAGCCAGTGTCCCTGACCCGCACAGGTATAGTCAATCCCGTCTCTTGCATTATACTAGTCATGTGTGCGCATAATAGCTCAGGTCATCTGCCAGCCCGGACTCCTCTCCCAGGCGCACGGGAGGCAACCCAGCAGGAACCGGGTGCCGGAGAGTCCGGGTGGGCCCGAACCATGCGACTGACCGGGGCGCCCGGGGCCAAACGAAGAGCAGAAGGGGCACCGCAGTGCAGCTGCCTGATGACGTGATCGCCCAGGTTGAGCGCCGGCTGGACGTCCGGCTGGACCGTTCATCCCCGAGGACCGGGGCGTGGGCGGAGTCGGCCGGGCACCGCACCGACCGGGACACATGGGTGCGCGTGGATTCCCGGCCGCCGTCCTGGATGCAGCCGCAGTCCTGGGTCGGCGCGGAGGCTGCCTCAGTGATACCCGGCATCCCCAAGCCTGCCTGGTTCCAGTCGGCCACCTGGCTCGACACCAGCCGCGAGCGGGTCTGGCGGGCCGAGGAGATGGAGCTGGTCACCGAGCCCGTGGTGGCCGTGACCGGCACCATGCTCACCGCCCCACCTGACCTGCCGCACACCTGGTGGGCCGTGTTGCGCGCCGCCCTGGCGGCGCTGGCGGGCTTCCGGACATGTCGAGTGTCCGGCCGGCAGGAACTGATCACCCGACGGGTCAGCCAGATGCTCGGTGGCACGGTCGACACCACCGTCACCGAATGGGCCACCTCCCACGGCGACCTGCACTGGGGCAACATCACCGCCCCAGGGCTCTACCTGCTGGACTGGGCCGACTGGGGCCTGGCGCCACGGGGCAACGATGCGGCCTGCCTGTGGGCCAGCGCACTGGCCGTCCCCGACACCGCCGACCGAGTGCATGCCGAGTTCCGCGACGACCTCGACTGCCGCTCCGGGAAGATCGCCCGGCTGTGGGGTCTGCAGCAACATCCTGCGCATGGCCGGCAACCGCGCCGACGCTCGCGACCTCGCCGAGCCGGCCAGGACCGCCGCCGACCAGCTCGTCAAAGACCTGCGATAGCCAAAGGGAGAGGAGGTGACCAGATGGGCGAGCACACGGAACTGGACATTACCGTCGAGGAGCTGACGACCGTCCGCAGCCGTAATGCCGTCGACGGCGACGGCCCGACCGGTGACTCCGGCGAGAACAAGGACGGCTGAGCCGCCCGGCGTCGACGAGGTGGTGATCAACGCCGTGGCGGGCCCGGTACCACGAGTTCGCCGGGGTCAGCGCATTGAGGTCGCGGACATGCGCCGGCTGGGCCGGCTGCTGCGGGAGGGCTCCACCCTGGTCCTCGACGACGTCGGCCCGCTGGACGCCACCCTGGAAGTCGCCTGCCGCGCCCTGAGCTGGTGGGCCGGCGAGACCACCCGCGTCAACACCTACCTCACCACCCAAGACGCCATCGGCTGGGGCCTGCACTGGGACTCCCACGACGTGCTCTGTGTTCAGCTCGCCGGCGAGAAGAGCTGGGAGGTGCGCGGACCGTCCCGTCCCGCGCCCATGGAACGCGACGCGGCCCCGAACCTGGAACCCAGCACCGAACTCGTGTGGTCAGGCACCATGAGCACGGGCGACGTCATGCACATCCCGCGCGGCTGGTGGCACCAGGCCACTAGGACCGGCAAAGGCGGCGGATTCAGCCTGCACGCCACCTTCGGGCTCACCAGGCGCACCGGCGTCGACTGGCTGGCCTGGGTGGCCGACCAGGCCCGCGCCGACGAGCTGTTCCGCCGCGACCTCGACCAGCGCAGCGCCCCAGAGGACCGAGACGCCCAACAGCGGGAACTCGCCGCTGCAGCCGCCCGGCTGGTCCTGACACGCTGCCCCTCGGACTACCTCACCACCCGCGAGCGCGAGTGCACCAGTGCCAGGCAGGTGGCGACCTTCGGTGTCTTCGGCCCCCCAGACGCCGTGACCTGCGTGACCGATTTCCCACCACAGCTGGAAACCCGTGACGGGAAAGCCGTCATCCTGACCGCGGGCAAGAAGATCACCGTCTCAGCCGACGCTCTGCCCGCGCTGCGCCCCTTGCTGAGCGGGCGACCGGCCGGCATCCACGAGATCACCACAGCGACCGGCGTCGATGCCGCCACCCTGGCCGACGCGCTGATCACAGCGGGAATCTGCGCCGAGGTCACCCCAGACCTCGCCGCCGGTTACGCCGGCATGCTCACCCCCACACCAGCGTGCGCATCGCCCCGGACGGCCTCGTCATCGGCCAGCCCACCTGGGCGACATTCGTCGGCAGCGTCAAGAACGCCGAGTTCGACCTCTGCGGTTAGCTGAAAACCGCCATATCGGCGCCCGTGTTCCGCGTCGCCCGTGCGGCACCGTCAGCATCTCCGGGTTCGTCGCGTACCGCCGTAGCGATCGCCGAGCCGGACAGGCACGGGTGCTGGATACCTCATGCGCGCCGCGCGCCGACGAACTCGGCACCCTCGGACCCCACTTACCGGCGGAACCTGGTCGGGTGGTTGAGGCGGGAGACGTGCTGGGAGGAGGAACAGTGATGACTCGCTACTACCTCGAAGTGCGCTACCGGGTCACACCGGTGGACGCTGTGGACGAGCACACCGACGCGATGATGGACGCTCTGAGCATGGAGTCGAACCTGATCGATGCCGATGTAGGCGCGGATCTGCGCCATGGCTGGGCAGATGTGTGCGCTGTGGTCGAGGGCGAGGACGAGGCTAGCGCGCTGCGAACGGGGCTCGTGGCCATCCGCTCCGCTGCTCATCATGCGGACACTCCACGATGGGAAGCTGACCTCGGAAAGGTCATGGTGACCGTCAGGCCCGCTGAATTCGCTGACGCCTCTTGACCAACCCAGTCGCCGGGCTATCCGTGGCGAACCGGTGGACGCGGTGAGAGTGCGACCCCGGGCTCCTGTTCATGACGACTCGACGGCCTCGGGGTCGGTACGGCCGTAGTCCAGCACCACCTGCACCTGGTCCGCTGAGTCCTCGATCACGCCAGGTTTTTTCGTTGGTGGTGGATGAGTTCGTGGGAGTGGTCGGGGGTGAGGGCGAGTACCCGGAGATGGTTCATGGTCTCGGTGTACTCGTCAATTTCCCATTGTTCCTCGTGGT
>JBOHFW010000026.1:0-3650 GCA_050699835.1 Pseudonocardiaceae bacterium
GGGTAGGCACGGGCAACTGGTCAGCCTCGCGTGGCTCGATCTTGAGCATCCCGCCACCGTAGGCGCGCCCGACGAGTTCAGCGCCGAGCAGGGTGAGGCTGTTCAGGCTGGCCAGCGGCAGCAGCTCCCGGCCCAGGTCCCGGGTCTGTGCACCCAGGTACACCCCGTGCACCGAGTTCAGGTGCCGCACTCCGGCACTGTTGGTGGTCAACCTCGGAGTGTCGGCGTTCATATAGGTGATGAAGAGGTCCGCTGGGGCGACCAGAGGCACCTGCCACCACGGTGAGCGCACCCGGCACTTGTAGGCCTCGGGCACCCCGTCGGCCTCCCCCTGAGCAAGGTAGCGCCGCGCCCCGGGGGACATGGCCGCCCGGTCGGCGCCCGGTCGGAACAACAACGTCCGGGAGCCGGCCTCACCCAGTGTCCGCCACGCCGCGGTGCTCAGCGACAACCCGCGGAGATGCCGGCTACCCGGCGGGGACAGCCGCATCGTCTCGGTCTTCCCCAGCCGCAGCCGGCGCGCCTGCGCGGGCGAGAGGGCAAAGTAGCTGTTGCGGCCGGTCACCGCCCCCAGAGTGGTCTCACCCCAAGTCTGCAACCCGGTGAACCCGTCCCCGGCCACCAGCGGGGCGTAAACCTGCAGCGCCGAGGCCGACAGCAGCGCCGGTGTCCATTTCCCCGACCGGTCCGCCGGCCACCACCGGTGCGCTGGCCCGCTGGCGTCATCGGCGCGCAGTTCGCGGGCCAGCTCGGCGGCGCTGCGAACCTGGTGCAACTCACAGTGATCAGTCCCGCCCGGAGCCAACGCGTCCTCAGCGAGCAGCAAGACGACTTCCTCCAGGACGCCGGGGAAGACCCGCTCGGTGAACACCACCAGCCGCACCCGACCAAAGCGCTCCATCAGGTAGCGGCGGACCTCGGCGGCATAGTTCACTGTCAGCAACTCGGCAGGCAGCACCAGCCCCAGCCGGCCCCCAGGGCGCAGGAATTCCGCGGCATGCACGGTGAACGCCGCCCACGATGAGGCCAGCGCGGTCAGCCCGACCCCGCCGTTGAGTGCGGCCTGCCGGCCCGCGAGGCGCGATGCGCCGGTGAATCCCTGGTACCGCACGTACGGCGGGTTCCCCACCACCGCGTCGAACCGGCGCTCGCCAGCGATAACGAAGAAGTCGCCCACCGTCACCTGTGCTGGTCGGCCGGCAGCGGCAAGAACCTCCCGGGCGGTGACCGCGCTCTCGGAGTGCAACTCGATCCCGACCAGCTGCTCAGGATCGGCCGGGGCCTCCAGGGCGTCTAACCGCTGCGCCGCCGCGACCAGGAACGCAGCCTGCCCGCACGAGGGCTCCAACACCCGGTCACCCGGGGTGCGCACCGCCCAGTCGCAGACATAGGCACACAACTCAGCTGGAGTGAAAAACGCGCCCCGCGCCTTGCGCAGCAGCGCACTGTCCTCCACCACGGTCAGCGCCGCAGCCTGGCCGATGCTCATGTGCCTCGACCTTCGCTCACGGCGCAATCTTTTATCAGCTTCCTACGACAGTCCCGCAGGCACACCGGCGGTCCGGCGAATCTACCCGAGGGCATGTGTGTCAGGGCTGAGTCTGTGAGGTCGGCGTTGACCTGCTCGAGGATCGCGTGGTAACGCCAGGCGGTGAACAATTCTCCTTGGTCAGTGACGACGTTTTTGTCTTTTACTCGCCGGACGATCAACCGGACCGTGACTTGCTCGGATTTCCGCCGTGAAGGATAAGCGGTGTAGGTGTTTCGGCGATCTGGGCATCTGAGATCCACCGCCCGCTGGCCTCGTCGTAGATTGCCCACGGGTAGGCGATCGGAACCCACGCGTGCTCGGCGAGGGCGTGGATCGCGGCCTGGACCGGGCGGGTCTGTTTCGTGGTGATCCAGAAGCGGACCCCGGCCCGGATGCAGGCGGCCACCTCGGCGTAACTGTCGAAGGCCGAGTTCATCCGAGCCAGCAGCACACCACTGACCCCGGCCGCTCAGGCAGTAGTGATGACCTCGGCGACAAAACCGGCTGCGCCCCTGGCTGAGCCCGCGCCACCCGGCCGCAGTGGATCCAGGCTTAGCTCAGATGGCGAGGGTGAGTTCGGTGAAGACATCCCAGGGCTTTATTTGTCAAGCCGCGACTTGTTGATCTTCGTTGACGATGGGGACGAGGCGATGGCCTCGTCGTAACAGGTGCGGGTCTTTAAGCAGCCGTGCAGAATGCCCACCAGGCAGTTGGCTAGCTGGCGCAGGGCGGCATGGTGACTGAGGCCTCGGTGGCGTTGCTGGTCGTAGTAGGCACGGGCACCGCGATACTGCACTCGATCGGGCGTATACCCCGTATCCGATCCGGGTAAATCTTCGTTTTCTCATCATGGAGCTGTTCAAGGGGGGCCAGCGCCTAGGTAACTGGACGGTGGGAACCGGCAAGCCAGGCAAGCCGTCGGCGCTCACCCCGTCGGGACGCACGGTCCTGCTTGGTTCGATCAGTGACACCGCGCAACGGTACTCGCTAGTGGATTTTGCCGTTGGGCGCTCTCATAGTCCCACTTTGGACAGCTTTGGTGGCGGCTCGGGAACCGTCGCAATACATATGCCTGGCCTACAGCCAACGTCTTTGGCACCCGTTCCAGTGATGGCTGCATCCGGGTGCCGCAGGATGCGCTCCATCAGCTGACTCAAGGTTCCCCTGGGGACGCTCGTGCTCATCGACGAGAACTGAAACAACTGAAAGGACAGCATGTGAACAGTAGGAAGCTCGCCGGTGTCGGTGCTGCCGGTGTCGGTGCTGCCACCGCCGTGGTGGCCCTGCTGCTGGGGACCCTGTCCGGCTCCGCTCAAGAGTCCTCCGCGTCGGCATTCGGGATCGAGGCGACAGGTTTGCTGCCGATCTCGCCCATGTCGAGGGTGGACGCTCCAAGCGACGGTCGCAAAGCGTTTCTTGAGGTCCCCGGTCCGAATGCCCACGGCATTTACGTCGGGGTGCTCAAGTCCGAGGCCGAGGGCTTCCGTGCCAAGGCCACGGCTGTGAACGTGGACATTCTCGGCCTGAGGTTCAACGTCCTCGAGTCTCGCAGCGAAAACGGCCAAGGTAGCTCGTCGATCATCAAGACTGATGACGGTGACGGGTCCTCGCCGCACGCTGTTCAGAAGATCAACCTCTCGCCTATCGTCAAGGTCGAGTTCAACCGCCAGACCCGCCACCGCGACAGGCTCACCGTCGACGCTGCGGTGATCACGCTGCTGCCCGGCGAGCGTCGCGGTCAGGTCCTCACGGAGAAGGACCTGATCCTGTTGTCCAGCATCGCGCCCAAGCAGTGGAAGGTTCCGACCATGGAGCAGGTCCTGCAGGAGCGTGCTAAGTCAAAGGCCCCTGTGGGATCTCTTGTTACTGCGGCTGATCTGGTCAGCGCGCTCAACGCGCTCAACCCCGGGCTGGCCATCCCCATACAGGGTGCCGAAGAGGTCACGATCGCCTCGTCCAGCAGCCAGCAGGCACCAGCAGCGGCAGCGCCCGCAGCGCCCGCATTACCAGCAGCGCCAGCGCCAGCGCCGGTGCAGGCGAACCTGCCTGTTACCCACTGATCTCGACCGGCACTGATTCGATGGATAAACCCTAAAGGGGCTGGCACGCATCGCGTGCC
>JBOHFW010000027.1:0-2734 GCA_050699835.1 Pseudonocardiaceae bacterium
GGGCGTCTGCGGCGGCGGTGTGGTCGCAGGAATCGGCGGCAAGTGTGGCCTGGATGCTCGCCAGCCAGGGGGCGAGAGCGGGTGCATGCCCGGCATGGGCGAGGGCGGCGGCGAGATGCTCGAGGGCGGCGCTGGTCATGCCTTCGGCGTGGGCAAGCTGCGCGGTGTAGCCGAGGGCGGCGGCAGCGGTCTGGTCGTCCTTGGCTTCTCGGGCGCTATCGGCGGCCATGCCGTAGTAGGCGCGACCGGATAGAGCGTCTCCCAGGTCTTCGTAGGCCAAGCGGCCAGCGAGGGTGGCGACCGTGGCGCGGTTGCGCAACAGCCGGCGCCGCTCCGCAGTGGTGTGGTCCCGGCTCAGCGCCACCTTCACCATCCGGACGTGCGCGGCGACCGGCGTCAGTAGGACTGCCGGGTCAGCGGTGGCGTGCAGAGCCTGGTACCGCTGGGCGAGCTGCTCCAACTCGGCGGTGGTCGCGGTGGCGGCGCGGGCGTGAGCGGCGGGATCAGCGGCGGCCGGGTCCAGCAGCCCGAGCATGGTCCGGCGGCTGGTCACCGTGTCTTTCCACGCCGAAAGCATTTGCGGAGCCAACGCGGTCCCAGCGGCACCGAGCTGATCAAGCAGGCTCGCGGCATCATCCAACATCGCCACCAGCGACTCAGCATCCCGCACCGGCCGAGTTGGCACGGCCGAAGGAACCGGAGCGAACCCGAGCTGTTCGGCCGTCGCGCCGAACAGCTGACACAGCAGCGCCTTATACCGTGGACTGACGCCTTTCACGCCGCGTTCCCACTTCGCCACCATGTCAGCATTGACCGCAGCACGTCCCTGGCCGTGAGTCCAGGCGAAGTAGTTCAGTTTGTCCGCCAACTGCTGCTGCGTCCATCCTGACGCGGTGCGCAGCTCCCGCAGCCGGAAATGCCCAGGGCCGACCGGCATCTCTGGGCACCCCCTTCGCGGCAGCGCGTCCACGACAACCCAGCTGGTTAAGTTGTCTCTACCAGCAGCTTAACCACCCGTGCCCAGCTGGTCAATACCAGTTATGTCGGTAGCCTGATCGCCCGGTCTCGATGCCTTCACCAGTGGCCGCAGACAACCAGCGATGACGGGAGGTCAGGTGCCCCGAATAGATCGGGCCAGCGGTGTACCGGCATATCGTCAGGTAGCTGATGAGCTGCGCAGACGGATCCGGGAGGGGACCTACGCACCGGGCACACAGTTGCCTTCCGAGCGAGAACTCAGCGAGCTGTTCGGCACGTCCAGAGTGACCGTTCGCCAAGCTATCGCCGAGCTGCGTTCCGAAGGCCTGATCGTCGCCGAACATGGCCGTGGCTTGTTTGTCCGACCCCACCGTGACGTCCAACGCCTCAGCCGTGGTCGACTGAGCAAATCCGAGCGCCAGGCCGGCCGGGGCACCTTTCTCACCGACGCCACCCAGCGCGGCTTTACCCCGCGAGTCGAGGTCGAGATCCGCTATGAAACCGCCGATGGCCGCACCGCTCAGCTCCTTGATCTCGACCCACACGCTGATGTCGTGGTCCGCGATCGGCTGATGTTCGCCGATGACCGCCCAGTCCAAATCGCCGTCTCACGGCTACCCGGTGACCTCGCCCGAGGAACCCCGATCGAACAGGACGACACCGGACCAGGAGGGATCTACGCCAGACTGGACGACCTCGGCCACGGACCCACACACTTCACCGAGATCGTCAGCGCGCGAATGCCCATCCCCGAGGAATCCTCCGCGCTCCAGCTCAGCGGCGGCACACCAGTCCTGCTCATCACCCGAATCGCCTACGACCACACCAACCGACCCGTCGAGATCAACGACATGGTCCTCGCCGCCGACCACTACGAACTGGTCTACGAACTGCCCGGAGAGTAAGGAGAACGTAACTCGCGGAGGAAGGGACACGCCGCCCATGTCGCCGATCCGCGCCGTCTGGTTCGACGTCGGAGAGGTCCTCATCAACGAGACCCGCGAATACGGCACCTGGGCCGACTGGCTCGGCATCCCCCGGCACACCTTCTCCGCGATGTTCGGCGCGGTCATCGCGCGAGGCGAGGGCTACCGCCAGGTCTTCCAGTACTTTTGTCCTGGCTTCGATCTTGACGTCCAGCGGCAAGCCCCGTCTGGATGCTGGTCTGGGTGAGTAACTCAACGCCACGACCTCTACCTGGACGTCCGTCCTGCCCGCAGGCGCTCAAAGATGTGGATGCCCCTCGCGGGACGCTCGCGGGTGGGTGAGAGTAGGTGCCACACCGGTTACACCGGCCACTTCAGCCTCACTGGAACCTATTCACGTCTCAGACGCTGGGTACTTCGTGGGCATGGCTGGTAATCAGATCGCCCGCGCCGGGTGGTTCCTACACGAGCTCAACCTCCCCTGTGACATTCTCGCACCCTCCGATGACTGGGGTGTCACTAAGCCTGACGTGGCGTTTTTCAGCAAACTCATCGCGGTCAGCGGGCAGGCACCCAGCGAGGTTTAAGGCTTGGCGCCTCCGGCGGGCCTCCACTCCGGGATGGACCTTGAAATAGGAGGATGGTGGTGGGTTACCTGGGGACGGGATACCCGCTTGCGGACCGGTCTATACCGAGGTTGGGAACCGGTACGGCGGAGATCGTCTCGCCTCGATCAGTCATTGACCGGCTCATGCCCCAGCCACTGGCCGAGAAGGTGGTACAGCGTGGTCGCGACCTGCTCATCGAGCCGCAGCACACAGCAGTTCCCC
>JBOHFW010000028.1:0-29335 GCA_050699835.1 Pseudonocardiaceae bacterium
GACCTGCTCCACGGCCTGATAGGCGCGGAAACCGGCGTCGGTGAGCTGGTACACCGAGTGCCGGTTGCGGTACTCCTGGATCGTCGTCGCCCGCGTGGCGTCCTGGCTGCGCTCCAGGTTCCCCCAGCCGACCAGCGTGTCCAGCGCCGCGGCGAGGTCCTCGGGCACGGGACAGTCGGGATGTTCGCTGGCGAGCGCGGCGAGCTGGGCGGCGACGTCGCCGGTGTGCAGCAGCACGTGATAGTTCGCCCTGGCCCGGTTGAAAGCTCGCAGCAGCCACAGATAGACGGTGCGCTTGTCGGCGGCCAGGAAGTGGAATAGCCGCATCCGATCGTCAAGCGCGAAGGCGTCAATGCCGAACGCGGTCTCCGCGCTGGACGTCATGGCTACCTCCCCCGGATCGATGACGGGGTCATCATGCCGGGCGGCACCGACAGTCTCGACCTCCCGTGCCACCAAGGCGTCAGACCCTGCTGACGGCGGCACCCATGGACGTCGAGTCTGCGCCAGCTGAGGCGTCTGCTTGGCCGGTAGCGTGAGCGTGCGATGAGCGCCATGGACCAGGCACTGGGGGAGTTGGCGGCGCTGGTCTCACCGATCGGCCAGGAGCTGTTGGACCGACTGGCGCGGGTGGAGGTCACGCCGCAGACAGAGCTGCGGGTCGGTGCTGTGCTGCGCCGCGAGTACCCGGCGGAGCTGGTGACCGCGGCGTTGGGCCAGCATGAGCTACGCCGACGCGCGGCGGCGAAGTTCACCAGGGCGGCGCGGATGTATTTCACCCGGGCCGGTCTGGAGCAGGCCACCTCCGAGGTCATCGCCCGGCACCGGGCGAGGCGTTTCGAGGGGGCCCTCCGGGTGGCGGATCTGTGCTGCGGCATCGGTGGGGATCTCCTCGCCCTGGCAGACCGGCGGGACGTCCTCGCGGTCGATCGTGATCCGCTGCACCTGCGGATGGCGACACTGAACGCCGAGGCCTACGGAGTGGCCGGGGTCATCACCGCCGTACCCGCTGATGTCCGCGACGTGGACCTGAACGGCATTGATGCCGTGTTCATCGACCCGGCGCGACGCGCGCAAGGCCACCGGATGCGCGCCGGCGACAGTGAGCCACCGCTGTCCTGGTCGACCAGTGTGGCGGACCGCATCCAGGCGGTTGGGATCAAAGCGGCCCCGAGGATCGGCCATAACGAGGTTCCGGCCGGCTGGGAGGTGGAGTTCATCGCCGAGCGGCGCGAGCTCAAGGAGGCGGCGTTGTGGTCACCCGCTCTGGCGGCTGGCACCAGCCGGGCCACGATCCTGCCGGAAGGCCACGTGCTGTTACCGCAACCCGGTGACCAGGTGGAGCATCGAGATCCGGGCGCGTTCCTGCTTGATCCGAACCCCGCGGTCACCCGCGCTGGCCTCGTCGAGGATCTGGCGCGCGGTCTCGGGGCATGGAAGATCGATCCGCGGATCGCGTTCCTGTCCAGCGACAAGGCGCTCCAGACCCCGTTCGCGCGCACCTTGCGCGTGCTCGACTCCGGGCCTTGGGACCAGAAGGCACTGACCCCCCGGTTGCGCGCACTCGACATCGGCTCGGTCGACATCCGGCGCCGCGGTCTGGCTGGCAATGTCGAGGACCTGCACCGGCAGCTCAAGCTACGAGGCACCCGACGGGCCACGCTCGTCATGACCCGGGTCGACGACCGCCCGTGGGCGTTGATCTGCGCCGACCCCGATCCGTTCGATCAGGACCGCGCCGCGGCTGTCTAGCGGACTCTGATCCGATACGGTGCGTGGTGTGGTTGATTCGGGCGTGGTGGCGGCGTGGGAACCGCTTGGTGAGCATAGATCCATGGAAAGGCCCTCTTGGCTGTCCTGCAGCGTCCCGCAAGCGGAATGGGCTCTGCGTAGGTCCATGCGCCTCGGCCACGGGCATGAACTGCGTTGCAAATGATCGGCTTTGCGAAATGGTCCTGCTGGGTGGCATCTGAAATCTACCCAGACTTGCTTTCCCTTCCCAGTGCAGCTCACTGGCGATGAGTTTTGAGCTAGTCGACCTCTCGGGCAGGAGAGCCCCAAAGATCCTCAAATCGTCGCATCCGCTCTCTTACTTGGTCTGGTTGCAGTACGAGGTGTGTCTTGACGGTTTCCCTCCATTGCGAGGCTGGCGTGACTTCGTAACTGACGACACTGTCGAATACAACAAATTCACATAGAAGGCCCCTGATCGTGTCAGACAAACAATTCAAAATCTTGATGCGGATCCCTAATTCCGCTTGCTGTCGGCATATCCGCAGTAAGTTCTTTTGCTTGATCAGCTCGGACTGATCGATGATGAATACTCGTCGGATAATGACATTCCGTCGGGTGGCATCCTGCTGGAGTGCCAAGTACCGTTGCCCGAGGTCGCTTGTCCATAGTCCGCCGTCAAATTGTTCATCATCTGCATTTATCATGCCGATGCTCGTGGCGTCAATTGTATGTCGTGACTGCATGGTCAAGCCCAATAGCCAGTCCCGGTCCTCGCCGTCGTACGAGACGCCTCCGCGCTCGCTGAGTTCCTTCAGTAACCGAGATGTCTGATTGATCTGCAGTTGCGCGAACCCGCACACGAGCGGCGGTGAGTCCGCGCGGATCTGGGTTGAGTACCGTATTAGTTGAGTTATCGCGTCAGTTTGCAGTGCCGACGCATCCACAGCTTGGAACAGCTCTGCAATTTCGTTCGTCTTGGTAAATCCTCTTTCGATTAACGACTGCACTTCGACAGAATGAGCCGCCAGCCTCTCCTCGGTTTTTTCGAGGCGACCTTCGACGTCGCTCAAGAACTGTATGACTAATGTGATACCACCAATAAAAACCGAGGCCGCCAATCCCCAAACCTGCGACTCGATTAATAGATTCGTGAAGATGTACGCCGTCCCGCCGGTGAGAACAGTGATGAAGATCTTACGTACCACTTTGGTGCGTTGTCGCGGGTATCCGGAGCTAGCTTGATCAAGCATGTCACCCTCGCATTTTCCTCGGTCGTACAGGCTGCATGATCGCAAGTGACATCTACGCGGGCAAGGAGGAGTCAGCGTGTGCAGTTGTTGAACCTACGGAATCTGTGGGCTGATGGCCGTGACGCCAGAGTGCATAGTAAGCGCGTACACGATGGCCGGCATGGTGCGCGCGCACCCGATCGACACCAGGATGTTGCGCATGCCGTCGAAGGACTCCTAGAAAGAGGTGGCGACGCGCTGTAAGCAGGCGCTGACGATGTGCTCGTTGATGACAGCGGCCGGGATGCCGGAGATCCCCCAGTGCGTCTGCCCAACGGGCTCCAGCAGACGAGCACGAAGTGATCAACCCGTCCCTGTCCGACTTTTCCGGGGCCCACCGGATAGGTGCCCTTCCATGATCGATCTCTTCGTAAAGGCCATCATCCCAGGTTAACACGGCACCTATCGTCATCTCACGACAGTGTCTCCCCACTATTCGCGGATTCGGGTCAGTGAGTCGCATCGCGTAAGACGCACGCTATTCGGCAGGAGAGTACGTTCTGGCGGTCTCCTTGGTGGCGCATCGTCGGATGCTCCTGCCTCGTGCGGGTCCCAGCTCGGGCCATGTCGCCAACATGAACACGAGTTCAGCGACAATCCATAGACAAAGATCGAAGACTATGATCTTGAAACGATATAGTTCCTGGCAGAACGATGGGTGGATGGGACGCGAACCCACGAGCAGACGGATTATGAGTCGGTCGAGGCGGTGGAGCGGGAATTGCGGGAGGAGACGGGGTTCCGCGGCCGTGGCGCTGGAGGTGGTGGCTCAGACGTGACTGGCGGTGTATTCGACGGTCGAGCGGTACGTTACCTGATTGGCTGCTTTGCTGGCGGTGATGTGTCTGGTGTCGATCACGTGTACCGCGTCGGTGAGCCAGGTGGTATAGGCGTGTAGGTACTCGTCGAGCTTGCTGAGCCGGAAGGCGCGGGTCGAATCGGAATGGATGTGGTCCGCGTGTATGCGTTTGATGATGGTGTCGCGGTAGGCATGTAACATCACGTGTAGGAGATCAGCTCAAGTGCTGTGGCTGTCACTAAAGCCGTCATGGAGCCAGGTCTTGAAAGTCTGCCTCTCCGCAGATTGCGCAGCATGAAGCCAATTCTTCGGGGTCTTAGAGGGTAGTTGGGGGATGTGGTGCAGCAGTCCTGCGGCTACGGAGGATTTTCCGCCTCCGAAGGGTCCGTTGACCCAGATGATCACGTGCTCTCCTTTAGTTAGTTCGGTGCGTGCTGACCGTTGTGGTGGTGTGAGGGCGCGCGGGAAGCCGGTAGAGGGCGAACGCTATTTGAAGGTGGTTGTGAAATGACACGGCGCATGTCGCTGAGCCGAACTCGGAAGTAGGTTGCTTTCCGGGCGTTATCAGGTGAGCGTAGAAGTCCGGCGGAGATATTGTCCAGCACGGTATGTGGGTTATCGGGTATTTCTGCTGTTGCCGGTTCGGTGGTGGCTGTTGATGGCGAGGTGGCCGAGTAGCTCGCCGCGGATCTGGCGCCACACCAGGCAGGGAAACCGGCGCCGGCGCCATAATCGGCGCCAGTTCGCGCGGCGGCAGGCGCGGCATCGACCCACACGGGTGGGCTCGTGGTGGATCAGCACGAACCGCAGCGCTGCGAGGGCACCCGGGTGGTGGCCGGCTCGTTCCAGCTCGGTGAGGGTGTCCCATACCGAGTCGACTATCAGCCGCGCCAGCGGGCGCTGGTATGTCCAGTTCACGGTCCGGGCCGAGAGGTGCAGCGTGCCGTCCACTCTGGACGGCTTGGTGGTCGCCGCAGCGGACATAAGTGCACCTCGTGTAGGGGATGGTGGCCGGCTAGCCGCCGGGAGCAGGCGTCGGGGGCCGCCTGCTATCGACCGACGACCAGCCGGCGGTCATGGGGACCGCGAGGCCCGACGGCACTGACGGCACGACCACTACCGTGGGAGTCCTCATCGCGCTGGCCAGCCGGGCAGCCCGCGTTCCGGCCCGGTCTGGTGCGGGCAGCTGGATCGTCATGGGGCGTTGCTGGGCGCGGGGAACCCGCAAACCCGCCGGTGCTGGATAGTCGACGGTGGGGGCGTCGGGGTGATCAGGGTGCACCAGGTTGAGTAAGGCCCGCACCGCGTGCTGGGGTGGACCTTCGTAGGCCCAGCCACGATCTTGGGGGTGAAGATGTCCACCCTGCGGCCGTGTGTCGGCACTCGGGCGGTGATGACCCGCGCAAAGTCACCGATGGTGAGCAGATCACAGTAGTGATGCCACTCGTAGCAGGCCACTAGCGCATTCGGTGCCGCTTTGGGGCCGCAACAGTACAGCGTGAACCCATCGGCGATCACCTCGACGAGCAATTCTTCCACCTCAGCGGGCAGGCCCGGTTCTTGTCCATTGTGGTGAGGCGCTGCTGATCCGGGTCGTCTCATCTGCCGGTACTTTCTTCGCCGCTGAGGCCGCTCACCGGAAGGCCCCTGCGAGACGACGGCATGTTTCGATCCACAGCGGTATTCCCCCGGTCTGTCGTGGAAGGCGCGACGACCCCACATCAGTGTGAGCACCAGGAGCGGCAGGGTGCGTCGCTAGCTCATTGCCCCCTGAGCCTTCCGGTTCAGGCCACGCCGGGGGACCACATGATCATGTGTGTGTCCAGGATAGATCGGGGGAGGATTCACCCTGTCCCTATTGGTCGGTGGTGCCCACCAGCAGGGTGCTGATCCGGTGCCGCAGGTGTGCGACTTCATCACGGTGCTGGTGCGCGGCGGCGTACCGAAACAGCTCGCGCAGATCGTCGGTGACGCGGTGGGAGCGGATGGTGCTGGCGGTGTTCAAGGCCTTGATGCCGATAGCGGCGGCCTGGATCGGGTCGCCGGTGACCATCGTCAGGCTGGCCAGCTTGGTCAGGCAGATCGCCTGGGAGCGGGCGCGGCCAGCGGTGTGGTGCTCGGCAGCTGCGGTGGTGAGCCGGTCGGCGGCGTCCTCGCAGTGATGGCCGGCTATCGCCAGGTCGAACAGGGCCTGGCCGGTGTTCCCGGTGAGAAAGGCGGCGTTCCAGTAGTCCAAGAACGGCGGATCGTTGGCCGGGGTGGCCTGGGCAAAGTGGTCCTCGGCAGCGCCGACCGCAATCAGGGTGTCCTGGCCCCGGCGCATCTTGGCCAGCGCGCGGGACCGGGTGGTGTGCAGCAGCCCTTGAACAGTCTCGGTGAGCCGATCAGCGCGGACCAGAGCCTGTTCCGCCAGCGTGAGCCCCTCGTCGGGTTGCCCGACCCGGATCTCCAGCAACGCCATGCTGTCCAGGACAACGGCCCGCAGGTCCCAATCGCCAGCCTTCTCGGCGCAGGTCAGTGCGAAGCGGAACACCCGGCGAGCATCGTCGTAGGCGCCGGCATCGAAGGCCATGTACCCGGCCGTGTCCGCAAGAGCGCCGACTGCGGAGTGCAGCTCAGAGCTCAGCCGGGCTGGGCAGGTGGACTCATCAAGGAGCCTGGCCGACCAACGTAACTGTCCCATGACCGCTTCCCGGGCCAGCCCGCCACCGTAGGTGAAGTCCCAGCCCGCGAACACAGTCTCGGCGGTGCGGATCTGCTCGATCTCTGTTGTGCCGATCCGATGAGGGATCGGGGTGGGTTCGCTGACCCCGTCCAGCAGCGCTGCCAGCGGTCCTAGAGTGAGGGCACCCACGCCGAGGTTGAGGAACTGCTTACGCTTCACATCCAGCTTCACCACCGCGCGACGGGTGTTGGCAAATCCCAGCGCAGCATCCGTGGAGACACCGAAGATCGCCCGTAAAGCCTCCCGATACAACCTACCCGGCCAGCGTATCTTGCCGCGTTCGAGCTGGCCAACCCAGTTTGCGCTGGCCTCTACCACCTTATGGTGGTGATCCCACACCCACGAGTTGATCAGTTCGGCGAGTTCTTGCCGGGACAGGCAATCGTCCGGGCAGATGAGTGAGGCGGTGCGCTCCCGCGCTGCCCGAAGCCGATCATTCACCGCTGCCAACACGTCCGCCTTTCAGGTAATACGAGCCGGCTCAGCGCCATGTTGAAACACTGACCATAGCTCTGTGTCACACCCCAGAAATCCGAAAAATAGACAACCCTTGGCTTGATCTCGGTCGCGGCACGGCCAGCCCGAAGCACGGGACGTCGAGCTGATGGTGCCCCCGAAACCGTCGCTGCTCATCATCGCCCCGAAAGCGCCCGATGCGGGGGAGAGTGTGGCGGTAACTCTCCCGGCTTCCGACACCCCTGAGAGAGGCGCGATCACGGGTATGTCAAGGGTGGATTGGGGAAGGATTCAGGCGCCCACCTGCACCCGCGCACCCCGGTGTGAACCGCTCCCCGCCGCCTGAAGGTCGTAGGTAGGGTGGACCAGTGATTTGCCCAAAGTGCCAGGACCTCATGCACACCGTGAATCGAAGCGAGATCCACTTCGAGCAGTGCGGCGGCTGCCGGGGAATCTTCCTCGATCATGGTGAGCTCGAGCAGATCGTCCGTGCCGAAAACCACCACTACGCCGCCGCACCCCAGTACCTTCCACCCCCTGGCGCACCTGCGGGTTATCCCGGCCACTACGCCGACTCGCCGCCACCGCATCGCGGTCACCACGGTCACTATTACGCTGACTCGCCACCGCCGTATGGCCATGGCGGTTACCGGGGACGGCGGAGGAGCTTCCTCGAGCAGCTGTTCGACTAAAGCGCGTACCGACCGCGTGAATCTGATGATCTGTCCGCGCTGCGGGGAGAGAAACGGCGCACCCGAGGTCGATCCGGCGCAGCCGGTCGTCATCTGTGCTACGTGCGGTCATCGTGAGCCGTTCCGGCGGCTGCCGTTGTTCGTGCTCACTGGCGCGAGCGGGACGGGCAAGTCGACCGTGGGGCGGCTGCTGCTCGATCGGCTCACCGGCCAGGTGGTAGTGCTAGAACAGGACCTGCTGTGGATCAACGGTCTGCAGGACCCGGACGATGACTTCGCCGCGTTTCGCCAGACGTGGCTGCGCCTGGCCGCCGCGATTCACCAGCACGGCCAACCGGTGCTGCTGTGCGGCACGGTGGTGCCGGAGGAGCTAGAGCGCCGGCCGGAACGCGCGTTGTTCGCCGAGGTCCGCTATCTCGCGCTGGTCGGCCCACCTGACCAACTCAGCCAGCGCCTGCGCGAGCGCCCCGCGTGGCGGCAGTGGTCGCCGGCCCGGATCACGGAGATGGTCGAGTTCAACGACTGGATCCGGCACAACGCGGCCCACACCCAGCCGCCGATGGACCTGCTGGAGACGGCAGACCGGTCAGTCACGCAGACCGCAGATCAGGTGGCGGCCTGGGTCGCATGTGGTTTGGCGGCAGCCTGCCTCAGCTGAGCTCAGCAACCCCTTGGCGGCGCCATTTCTGACTTCGACCAGGGATGATGCAGAGGTGAACCTGACCGGCCTGTCCACCCGCGAGTTACTCCGGCAGCGCGAGCACCTGCGCCACGAGTACGAGGAGTTGCGGGCCCGGGGGCTTGCTCTCGACCTCACCAGGGGCAAGCCATCGGCCGAGCAACTGGACCTGTCCGAGCCGCTGCTGGAGCTGCCAGGAGCCGGCCATCACCTGGCCAGTGATGGCATCGACATCCGCAATTACGGGGGTCTGCGCGGGCTGGTGGAGCTGCGAGAGATCTTCGTCGAACTGCTTCAGGTGCCCGCCGAACAGCTGCTCGCTTTCGGTAACTCCAGCCTGGAGCTGATGCACGAGTGTCTGGTGCACGCAGTGCTGTTCGGGGTGCCTGGATCGGCGCAACCCTGGGGGCTGGGCACCGGAACGGCCTTCCTGTGCCCGGTGCCCGGATATGACCGGCACTTCGCGCTGTGCGAGAAGCTGAACATCGAGATGATCACTGTGTCGATGAACGCCACCGGCCCGGACATGGATGAGGTGGAGCGGCTGGTGGCGGCGGACGCCAGGATCAAAGGGATCTGGTGCGTCCCCAAGTACAGCAACCCCTCCGGCATCCGGTACTCGGAGTTGACCGTCAGCCGGTTGGCTCGGATGCGTACCGCCGCCACCGACTTCCGGATCTTCTGGGACAACGCGTACGCCGTGCACCATCTGACCGAGCTCCGGCACGAGATCGCCGACATCCTGCGGCTGGCCGCCGCGGCAGGTCACGCCGACCGGCCGTTCGTGTTCGGCTCCACATCGAAGATCACCTTGGCAGGCAGCGGAGTGGCCTTCTACGGAGCCTCCACGGCCAATGTGGACTGGCTGACCAGGCACCTGGCCAAGCGCACGATCGGCCCGGACAAGATCAACCAATTGCGGCACGCGCTGTTCCTGGAGACCGCGGAGGGCGTGCACGCCCACATGGACCGGCATCGGGCGCTGCTCAAGCCGAAGTTCGATCTCGTCCAGCGCACGCTCGCTGAGCAGCTCGGCGACAGCGGGGTAGCGACCTGGACCGTGCCCGAGGGTGGCTATTTCGTGACCCTCGACGTGCTGGACGGCTGCGCCAGCCGGGTCGTCGCGCTGGCCGCCGGTGCCGGGATCGCGCTGACCGCGGCCGGCGCGCCGTTCCCGTACGGCAAGGACCCCGACGACCGGGTGATCCGGCTGGCGCCCAGCTATCCGCCGATCTCGGAGCTGGGACAGGCACTGAAGGGTCTGGTCCTGTGCGTCAAGCTGGCTGCCGTCGAGCGCCTGCTCGACGCACCGCTCACGAGGTGACCGCTCACACCGGCTGCGCCCCGGGCGAGGAGTTCTCGACGGCGAAGGTGGCCAGTGTCCGGATGCGCGCGCCGGGCACAAGCACCGTGTCGACTACCCGGTAGGTGGACGTCCAGCGTTGCCGGTCGATGTCGCAGCGGACGTATCCGCGCAACGCCCCGTTGAAGAACTTGGTGTGCGGGTTGTCCGGCAGGGCCTCGGTGATGGAAGCGATGGCTTGCGCGGGGAAATCGGAGCTGATCGAGGTTCCGACGAACTCGGTGCCGACCGTGGCCGAGCCCGGGTCGGTGAAATCGGTCTTGAGGTCGTGCACCCAGCTGGAGTGAATGTCGCCACTGAGCACGATGGGGTTCGACGGGCGGCGCTGGGCCAGGAAGCCGAGGATCCGGCTGCGGGCCGCGACGTACCCGCCCCACTGATCTAGGTTGTATGCCTCGTCGGGCCCGACGGCGACATCGTATTCGGCGAACATCGTCTGCTGCGCGATGACATTCCACCGCGCGGACGAGCGGTCCAGACCGTCGAGAAGCCAGCGTTCCTGAATGGGCCCGGTCATGGTGGCGGCGGGGTCGATCGCGGCGGCGCACCGCGGCTTGACACCGTCGCCGCACGGCTGGTCACTCCGGTACTGGCGGGTGTCGAGCACCGAGAGCTCGGCGAGGTCGCCGAAGGTCAGCCGCCGGTAGAGCGGCGCGATGGGCCCTACCGGACGCTGAGCGCGGCGCAACGGTAGGTGCTCGTAGTAGGCCTGGTAGGCGTGGGCCCGGCGACCCAGGAACTCCGCGCTGCTGCCCTGCGACGGCCCGTTGGTGCTCTCCGGGATGCCGGCCGCGTAGTTGTTGTCGACCTCGTGGTCGTCCCAGGTGAGGATGAACGGGTGTGCGGCGTGCGCCGCTTGCAGGTCCAGGTCCGTGCGGTACAGGGCGTGGCGGTTGCGGTAGCTCTCGAGGGAGTCCATCTCGGGACCGTTGTGCTGGCGAGGGGCTCCGGACTGGGATCCGTATTCATAGATGTAGTCGCCCAGATGTACCACGATGTCGAGGTCTTCCTCGGCGATGCCCCGGTAGGCGGAGTAGAACCCGCCTTGCCAATCCTGGCAGGACACGAATGCCAACCGGAGTCGCTCCGGCGAACTGCGCTGGTCCGGCGCAGTGCGGGTCCGGCCCACGGGACTGACCTGGTTTCCGGCGCGGAACCGGTAGAAGTACGACGACGCTGGGCGCAGGCCGCGCGGCTCGGCATGCACGCTGTGCGCTGACTCTGGGACGGCTAGCTCGATACCGCGCTGGACGATCCGCCGGAAGCTCTCATCCTCGGCGACCTCCCACTGCACCAGCACCGGCAGCGGCGGCATCCCGCCACCGGCCAGCGGGTCGGGAGCGAGCCGGGTCCACAGTACGACCGAGTCGGGCAGTGGGTCTCCGGAGGCCACCCCGAGGGTGAAGACGTTCTTGCTCGGGAAGCCGGATGCGCTGGTGGCGGGCAGCGGTTGGGGTGCCACGAGCGCGACGGCTGCCGCGCTGCCGACGAGCAGGCTCCGGCGGGTCAGCATTGTGGTCATCTCACTAGTAGCACGCCCGAGTCACAGGCCGACACGAGAGCACGACGCACCGGTCAGGGGAGTACGACACGCCGGTCAGGAGGTTACATGCGTTCGGGTGCCGCGATGCCCAGCAGGCTCAGGCCCTGCCGCAAAGTGCGCGCGGTCAGCTGGCACAGCGCTAGGCGGTTGGCACGGACCGAGTCTGCCGCGGACAGCACCGGGCAGGCCTCGTAGAAGTTGGTGAAGGCTTTCGCCAGTTCGTACAGCTGACCACAGAGTCGGTGTGGTTCCAACACCCGGCCGACTTCGGCGAGGACGTCGCCGAAGGCATCCGCGGTGAGGATGAGTGCCCGTTCCGTGGGGTGCAGCGGCAGCGTCGGGTCAACCTCAGCGTTCGCGTCACCCGCTTTGCGGAGAATGGAGCAGATCCGGGTGTGCGCGTATTGCAGGTACACGCCGGTATTGCCGTTGAACGACACCATGCGCTCGACGTCGAAAACGTAATCCTTCGTGCGCGAGGTGGACAGGTCGGCGTATTTGACCGCGCCGATACCGGCTTGCTCGGCGATCCGGGTCAGCTCGTCGTCGGTGAGCTTCTGGGCTTTCTCTGCGACGCTGGCCTTCGCCCGGCCTACGGCGCTCTCCAGCAGCTCCACGAGCTTGACGGTGTCGCCGGAGCGGGTCTTGAACGGCCGCCCGTCCGGGCCGAGCACTGCGCCGAAGGCGACGTGGATGGCCTCGATGCCCTCGGTGAGCCACCCGGCGCGGCGGGCCGCTTCGAAGATGAGCCGGAAGTGCAGGGCTTGCCGGGCGTCGACGACGTAGAGGATGCGGTCGGCTTTAAGATCGCGGACACGGTAGCGGATAGTGGCCAGGTCGGTGGTGTCGTAGCCGTAGCCGCCGTCCTTCTTGCGCACCATGAGCGTGACCGGGTTGCCGTCGGGGCCGGTCACCTCCTCGGAGAACATCACGAGCGCGCCGTCGCTTTCCACCGCGATACCGGCGCTGGCCAGCTCGTCGGCGACATCGGCCAGCATAGAGTTATAGAAAGACTCGCCGTCTGAGTCATCGGATTCCAGCAGCACACCGAGGCGGCGGTAGATCTCGTGGAATGCGAACTCTGATTCGGTGACGATCTCCTTCCAGCGCACGGTGGTGTCCTCATCGCCGGCCTGCAACGCCACCACGCGCGCTCGGGCCCGCTCGGCGAAGGCGGGGTCGGCATCGAACGCGGCGCGGGCAGCGCGGTAGAGGTCGTCCAGCGCGGAGACCGTCGAGGTGCCTTCACTGAGCTGGTCATGGCGCCAGGTCGCGTCGGGGTGCTCATCGAGGTACTGGATGAGCATGCCGAACTGGGTGCCCCAGTCACCGAGATGATTCTGGCGGATCACCTCGGCGCCGAGGAAGCCGAGCACGCGGGCCAGGCAGTCACCGATGATGGTGGTGCGCAGGTGGCCGACATGCATCTCCTTGGCGATGTTCGGCCCTGAGTAGTCGATGACCGTACGCCGGCCTTGCTCGGGGCTGCCGACGCCCAGCCGCGGGCTGGCCAGCCGGGCGGTCACCTGCCGCCACAGTGCGGGTTCGGCGAGGCTCAGGTTGAGGAACCCCGGCCCGGAGACGGTGACCTCGCGCACTGGCGTGTCGGGATCGGCGCGCAGCGCCTCGGAGACGGCAGCGGCCAACTCCGCGGGTCTGGTGCGGGCGGATTTGGCGAGGGCTAGGGCAGCGTTGGACTGGAAGTCGGCGTGCTCGGAATGCCGAACCACGGGGTCGGTACCGGCCAGCTCGGGTAGCACCCGATCGATCGCGCCGGACGCCGCGACCTCGACAAGCCCGATCAGCGAGCGCACCTCGTGCTCAGTCAACCGTGCATCCTCCTTCGCTGCTAGAACTATTGTCCCAGGCCGCTGCCTCAGGGAGCGAACCCGGATGCGCTGCGTTGCGGTGGCGAACGCTGTGCGTAGACGATACAAAGGTTGTTGCCAGGCGGCTACGCCTCGCCGTGGGAGCACCGTGGAATCAGCGGAGGGTGTGTGGACATCTGGCCGGGCGCGTCGTACCCGCTGGGCGCGACCTATGATGGCGGCGGTACCAACTTCTCGATCTTTTCCGAGGCTGCCCACCGGATCGAGTTGTGCCTGTTCAATGAGGTGGGCCGCGAAACGCGGATCGCCCTGCCCGAACGTGATGGCCTCGTCTGGCACGGCTACCTTCCGCGGATCGGTCCCGGTCAGCGATACGCCTATCGAGTGCACGGCCCCTACGACCCGGCGGCGGGGCTACGGTGCAATCCGAGCAAGCTGCTGCTCGATCCGTATGCCAAGGCGATCGATGGCCGCATCGAGTGGAACGAGGCGCTGTTCGCCTACCGGTTCGGCGACCCAGACTCCTACAATGATGCCGACTCCGCGCCGTACGCGATGACCTCGGTCGTGATCAACCCTTTCTTTGACTGGACCAACGACCGGCCGCCGCAGATTCCCTATCATGAAACGGTGATTTACGAGGCGCACGTCAAGGGGATGACCATACGCCACCCGCAGATCCCAGATGACGTCCGCGGCAGTTACGCCGGCATCGCCCATCCGGTTATGATCAAGCATTTCCAGAACCTTGGAGTGACGGCGGTCGAGCTGATGCCGGTACACCAGTTCGTGCACGATTTCACCCTGCATGAGCGTGGGTTGTCCAACTACTGGGGTTACAACACTATCGGCTTCTTCGCCCCGCACAACGACTATGCGTGCTTCGGCACCTGCGGCCAGCAGGTGCAGGAATTCAAGGCCATGGTTCGCGCGCTACACCGGGCCGGTATCGAGGTCGTTCTCGACGTGGTGTACAACCACACCGCCGAAGGCAACCATCTCGGGCCGACGCTGTCGTTCCGGGGTATCGATAATCCAGCCTACTACCGGTTGGTCGACGGGGACGCGAGGCACTATTACGACACCACCGGCACCGGGAACAGTCTCAATGTGCGCCATCCCGAATCACTCCGGCTGATCATGGATTCGTTGCGGTACTGGGTGACCGAGATGCACGTCGACGGGTTTCGTTTCGATCTAGCAGCCACCCTGGCCAGGGAATTTCACGAGGTGGATCGGCTAGCAGCGTTCTTCGACCTGGTCAACCAGGACCCGGTGGTCAGCCAGGTCAAACTGATCGCGGAACCATGGGACATCGGTGAGGGCGGATACCAGGTCGGCCGGTTCCCGCCGTTGTGGACCGAGTGGAATGGCAAGTACCGCGACACTGTGCGCGATTTCTGGCGAGGTGAACCGGCTACGCTGGCCGAGTTCGCCTCTCGTTTCACCGGCTCGTCGGACCTCTATGAGGCTGATAGTCGCCGGCCCATCGCTTCGATCAATTTTGTGACCGCACACGACGGCTTCACGTTGAACGACCTGGTGTCCTACAACCACAAGCACAATGAAGAAAACGGTGAGGATAACCGCGACGGGGAGAGCTATAACCGTTCGTGGAACTGCGGCGTCGAGGGTCCCACCGAGGACGGCAAGATCATCGCACTGCGGGAACGTCAGAAGCGAAATATGCTGACCACTCTGTTGCTATCCCAGGGTGTTCCCATGCTTTCGCATGGAGACGAACTGGGCCGTACCCAGCACGGCAACAATAACGTTTACTGTCAGGACAGCAAGATCAGCTGGATAGACTGGGACGATGCCCGGCAGCACTCGATCCTCACCGAGTTCACCACAGCGCTCACTCGGCTGCGCGCTGCCCACCCGGTGTTCCGCCGCCGCCGGTTCTTTCAGGGCCGCCCGATCCGCGGCTCCAATATCGAGGATATCGCTTGGCTTCGCCCCGACGGGCAGCAGATGTGCGAGGACGACTGGAACGTCGGTTTCACCAAGACCGTCGGGATTTTTCTCAATGGCCGGGGCATTCCAGAGCAGGATGATCTCGGCGAACGAATCGTCGACGACTCGTTCCTGCTCCTGATCAATGCCTACCACCGGCCGATCGCCTTCACGCTGCCCGACGCAACGTATGGCGGCGGCTGGAAGATCGTGATAGACACCACCGATCCGCTGCTGGCGCGCGCTCGACGCAGGCAGCGCGACGCCGTGCCGGGTGGCAGGATGCGGGTGCAGGCGAGAGCGATGATCGTGCTTCGCTGCCAGTACTGAGGCTCTGCGGGGTGGCCGGTTCGATCCCTCGATGGGTCCGAGGCAGAATGACGGACGTGAGTTCAAGATCATTTTTGGAGTATTTGTCCGGTGTGGGGGAGCTGGCGCTGACCGCGTTGTTTCAAGCGCGGCCCGATGTCCTGGTGCAGCCGGTTCCCCGTGGGTTCGATCAACTTGCGCAGCGGCTGAGCGGTGCGGAGTCGTTGAGCGCCGCATTACGCTCGGTGAATCGGGACACGGTGATCGTCGGGCAGGCCATCGTCGCGCTGGGTCCGTCAGCAACCGTTCCGGGCTTGGTTCGGCTGCTGGGAGCCCCTGAGCGGGCGGTGCGTGATGGAGTGGCCGAGCTGTGCGGGCGGGGATTGGCCTGGGAGAGCGCCGGTACTCTATGCCTGCCGGAACGGCTGGAAGCGCACTGGCGCTCGGAGATCGGCGGCGGTCGACCGGTGGCGAAGATCGCTGGATCGGTCCTCGCCGAGAACTTGCGCTCGGCGGTCAGCGCCTTCGGCGCGGCGACCGATGGCCTGCGCAAGCCGGAACTGGCAGCGCGGCTATCGGAGCTCATGACGGATCTGTCCTTGCTGACCAAGGTGATCGCTGCGCTACCGGCGTCGGCCAGGGAGCGACTCGGCGAGTACCGGCGTGGTTATTACGACCACTACTCGGGATACGGTTGGTCCGGGTCTCGTGCCAGTGATCGTGACCCGACCCAGCTGCTCATCGCGGCGGGCTTGCTGCTGCCCGTCAACTATGGGCATGAACTGCCCAGGGAGGTGGCGGTCGCCGGTTGGCTGGTCGAGCGCGAGCTCACCCTGACCGGGCGGCCGGACATCCCTCCCGCCGGTGTCGACGAGGCCGCGGTGCGCCGGGCTGCCCAGGCTGCCACCCAGGAGGCACTTCGGGGGGTGACCACTCTGCTCGACGAGGCCCGCGTTGCGCCGGTCACGGCTCTGAAGAAAGGCGGGGTCGGGCCCCGGGAACGAGCCCGGCTGGCCAAGCGGCTGTTGATCCCCGAAGACGTCCTGGTGTTGTGGATCGACCTGACCTACGCCGCTGGCCTACTGGGTCACGCCGAGGCGGGGTATGCGCCCACGCAGACCTATGTGGAATGGCGCGCCGCGGAACCCGCCAAGCAGTGGGCCGTGCTGGCCGACGCCTGGTTCTCCCTCGAGCACGCTCCGACCAGCCGCGAGACCCCGGACGACAAGGAGCTTCCGCCACCGTTGCCGCTGGGCTCCGCTGCTGGGCTGATGCGGCGCGCGCTGCTGGCGGCCGCCGGTTCGGGTGCCTCAGTGCGGGCGGTGGGCGAGGAGATCGACTGGTTCTTCCCGCTGCACGCCTACGACGCCGGGCAACGGGCGCGCAAGGTGGCCGCGGCCGTCCGCGAGGCCGAGTTGCTCGGCGTGATCGCCACCGACGTGGTGTCGACGCTCGGAGAACATCTGCTGGCCACAGCCGGGCCCGCGCCAGGAGCTGGAGTGGCGGAGCTGGCCAGGCGGTGCGCCGCGCTGCTCCCCGAGACTCCATGCAATGTGATCTTGCAGTCGGATCTCACCGCGGTGATCTCCGGCCAGCCCAGCGCGGCCGTGTCGCGGCTGCTCAACGACTCGGCTGTCGCCGAGACGCACGGGGCCGCCAGAACCTGGCGGTTCACCCCGGCCAGCGTGCGCGCCGCGCTCGACACCGGGTGGAGCGCCCAGGACCTGCTCGCCGAGCTGGCCACCATCTCGGCCCGCCCGGTTCCGCAGCCACTGGAGTATCTGATCACCGACGCGGCTCGGCGGCACGGGCAGGTGCGGGTGCGTGGCATGCGCTCCTGCGTCATCGCCGACGAAGTCTTGATCACCGAAATGCTGCATACCCGGTCGCTGAGCAAGCTGCATCTCAGCCGACTCGCGCCGACCGTCCTGTCCAGCCCGTCCAGCCTTGACGACGTGCTGGCGCGGCTGCGCGAGGCGGGCTTGTCCCCGATGGCTGAAGATGCTCAGGGCACGGTGATTGTGGAAACTCGCCACGACCACCAGGCGCCAGCACTCAGTCGGACGATCGTCGCGCAGCCGCCGTCTACGCTGTCCGCCACCGAGCTGGCCCGGCGGCTGGTGGCCGATCCGTACAGTGAGACCGAGGGCGCCTCCGTGGACTCCGAGACCTTCGAGCTGCTCGCACAGCTCAACTGTCACCTCGACGACGCCGAGCTGGAGCTCCTGTCCGACGCCGTTGACCACCACAACGATGTGCTCATCACCTACCGCGACAAGAACGGCAGTCGCAGCACCCGGGCCATCCGGCCGCAACAGCTCTACGGCAAGTGGCTCGACTCCTGGTGCCATCTCCGCAACGCGCAGCGCGATTTCACCATCGCCAACATCGAGGCCGTCAGCCCCGTCGGTTGAGGAAGGGCGCGCGGTCTTTAGAAGGGCGGCGGTTCGTTGGGGTCGGTGGGTGGGTGTTGAGGTGCGGGTTCGGCGATGGGTTCTGGTCGGTGGGTCCAGGTGTGTCCGCTGGGACTGGTCCACGTGAGAGCGCCGTGTTCGCCTTGTTCAACCGACCAGCCTGGGGTGTGTTTGGTTCGGTGGTGGCGTCGGCAGTAGGGGTCGAGGTTGTCCTGATTGGTGGGCCCAGTGTCTTTGCTGGGGTGATGGGGTTCGCGGTGGTCGAGGTCGCCGCGGTGGGCCGGAGCCAGACACGACGGGAAACCGCAGATGGGAGTGCGGGTCAGCACCAGGTCGCGGAGTGCGGCAGGGGGCCGGTAGACGGTGGTGCCGTAGTCGGTGGGTGCTCCGGTGCCGGGATCGGTGAGGATCCGCCGCCAGGTGCCCTGCGCGGCGAGTTCGCGGGCTTGGTCGGCGGTGATGGTGCCGTAGCCGGCTAGTTCCCCGGGTTGCTCGTCGAGCCCGAATAGCGTGCTGAACGGCACGGTGACGCGCACCTGCACGCGTACTCTTGAGCGGCGGCGCCGGACGCGGCGGCGCTCAGACCGCGAAAGCGCGGCTTCGGCCGTGCAAGTGCCGGCACTGGGATAGCCCACGGACCCGCACACCAGGTCCACCAGCGCGTCAGCGCGCCGCGCGGCCAGGGTGCGGTCATCACCGGCTCCGCCGGTGGCCCGGGCGTACTCATCGAGCACCCCGTACACGCCGACGGCCTCACCCGCGGGCAGGCATGCCGAGACCATCGCCATCCCGTCAGGTAGTTCCCAATACGACACTCCCCGCTCCCGTTTGGCGGCCTCGTGGCGGCGGCGCAGCGCGGCGGGGTCAGTTTTGGCCACTGCCCGGCGCACCGAGCGTCGTAGCTGACCCGGGGTCTGGGTGGTCGCTCGGTCCAGCACGCGAGTTTCCACCGCGCTGGCGTGGTCGAGGGTGAGTTGTCCGGCCTGTTCGGCGATGATCCGTGCCTTGCACAGCGTGATCCGGCCGGCGGCCAGCGCGGCCATGGTGGCGGGGTGCCGGGTGACGAGAGTGAGTGCGCTATCCAGCCGGGAGTTCGCGGTCACCGGCGCGACGCGCAGCATCAGTGAGATCTCCGCCGCCGCGGATTCCAGCCCATCCAGCTGGGCTATCTCCGGAGCCACCGGCTGCCCCGAGGCCCGCTTCGCGGCCCGCTCATCGGCGCGCCGGACCGCATCCTGCTCAGCACGATGGGCGAAGGTCGCCATCTCGCGCAGCTGGTTGGCCTGCGCCCACGCCACCACCCGCTCCCAGGCGCCGATGCGTTCCAGCCGATCCCACTGCGAACCCTCCCCAGACTCGCGCTCGAGCATGTCGGCGAGCAAGCCATCCGGCAGGTAAGAAGACCACTGCGGGCCTGACCCGGGATCGAAGTCAGGACAGCCCACCTCCTCAGGCGGAGCACACACTCCAGCTGTATCGAACACATGTTCGATAATACTCCCGATTCGTAACAAGAGCAACGGAGGGTAGCGATGTCATTCATGTCGAGGCTGTCTCTGAGATCACGCAATGACAGGGCCACCCGTTGAGCGAGGTCTGCCCGTGTTCTCAGGCACCGATCAGTCCGGAACATAATGAGAGATGCCCACGCGGCCTCCGCCGCAGTAGATCGCAGTAGACGCTGAGAGGATTCGGGTGCCTGCTCGAGTGACGCCGATGCGCATCGGTAACGTGGACTTGCTGGTGGAGACCACCCCAGTAGCCGGCTCGGAGCCGACCTCGACGCTGAGTCGGGCGCAGGAGGCGGTCGGTGACGCCTACCAGCGGGCGCAGGCGGCGATCGTGGCGGTGGCATCCTCGACGGTGGACGTGATCGGGCAGCTGAGCGAACAGGCGGCGAGACCGGAACAGGTCGAGGTGCGATTCGGCCTGAAGTTCTCCATGCAGGGCAACGTGGTGCTGGCCGGCGCCTCGGGTGAGGCGACCCTTGAAGTGACGCTGCGATATGGGACCGCCGGTGGACATTGACGGGCGGGTACCGGGGTTCCTGGGGCGGGTGCTGGACGGGTCGGCACAGCCGGTTGGCACGTGCTTCCAGGTGGTCTCGGGAGTGCTGGTGACGGCGTGGCACGTGTTGGAGGACCTCGGCGTTGGGGACGTCGACGCGGTGGTCAGCATCGACCCGCTGCAGGGTGGCGAGTCGAGGCAGGCCCAGGTGCGGCGGGTCGACCCGGTGCACGACCTCGCAGTGCTGTCGGTGAGCGAGCCGCTCCCGGCCTGCATGACGGGCCTGACCACCACCGACGAGGTTGAGCTGGACACCCCCATCTCGATCACTGGGGTATCCCATGTGGACGATCCGGGGCACTCCCATCGATACCTCGACGCCTCGGGCGAGTGGCGGGGTGGCACCACCCGGGACGACCAGATACCGCTGGGCCGTTTGTGGTCTGCGGATGTGGTGCTCGGGATGAGCGGCGCGCCGGTGCGCCGCCGCGACGGTGCCGTCGTCGGGGTGGTCTCCGCCCGCTACAACAGCTCCGATGACTGGCTGCGGGGCACGGTGTGGGTGGCGCGGGTGGAGAACCTGGCGCTGCTGCTGCACGGGCTGGCTGACGTCACTATCGCGACGCGGCAAGCGGCGGGCGCGACTGATCTGACCTTATCGATCGACGCCAACTGGGTGCGGCTATCCGGCGATGGGATCGACGTGGTGGCCGAGCACCAGGGGGTGTCGAGCGCGCTGACGGAGGCGGTCCGAGGTCTGGCCAACGCCCGGGCCCGGTTCACCACCAGACGGCCGGCTCACGAGGTTACCCCCGGGTATCCGCCGAACCCCGAGGCCGTGGGGCGGCTGCTGGCGGAATCGTTCCTGCCCGCACCGGTCGCCGACGAGCTGGCCAAGGCGATCACGGACGCTGAGAGCCGCTGGGTGCCGGTGCGGCTCGGGGTGGTCGCCGGTGGCGAGCTGGGTGGCCTGCCCTGGGAGGCGCTGCCCACTCCCGGAACTGACCGTCCCCTGGCGCTACACCCGCTGGTGACGGTGTACCGGCGGCACGAGGCCGCGCCGGTAGCGGCCGCGCCGGGTCCGTTACGGATCCTGATCGCCATCTCCGCGCCGCTGTCCGGCGGTGGTCAGGTGCTGGACTACGAACGCGAGTTGCGCAACGTGCACGCCGCGGTGCGCGGCGCCCGGCAGAGCCGCGCGCAGGTACGCGTCGTGCACTTCGCCACCACCGCGGAGATCAACGCGGCGCTGCGCCAGGAGGCGGTGCACGTGCTGCACCTCTCCGGGCACGGTGCGCCGGGGCTGCTGGAGCTGGAAGACGAGAACGGTGACGCCCGCCCCATCACCGCCGATCAGCTGGTCGAGGAAGCCATTCCCGCTGGCCGGATGCCACCGGTGATCGCGCTGGCCGCGTGTCACACCGACGCCGCCGCGGCAGGCGATCCCTCCTTCGCCGCCCGACTGATCGCGCGCGGGGCGAGCGTGGTGATCGGCACCGAGACCGCGGTGACCGACGTGTACGCCACCCGTGCGTTCACCCGGATCTACGGCGCGCTGGCCGGCGCCGAAGTGCCCGATGTGCTCGCCGCGGTCGCCGAGGCCCGCCGCATCGTGCAGCAGGAGCTGCGGGACTCGCCGGATGAACGGGAACAGCGGCTGGGCGCGTTGGGTGAGTGGGCGGTGCTGACCGTGCTGGCCCGCTCGGGTAACGCGCTGGTGCTCGACCCAGCCGCGCCGGTGGCCGGGACCGCTCCGGCACCGGTCAGCCCCCGGCTGCCGGCTGGGCTGCTGGCCCGCCAGGTGGGCGAGTTCGTGGGGCGTCGACGTGAGCAGCGCCGCTGGCCGGCGGCGTTGCTCGGCCCGGGCGTCGCTGGGCTGGTGCTGCACGGTATCGGTGGGGTCGGGAAGACGACCCTGGCCACCGAGCTGGCCCGCCGCAGCGTGGAGCGCGAATCCGCTCGTCTGGTCGTGCTGGCAAGCGGCGGCACCGAGGGCGGTGAGCTGTCGGTCGACCAGGTACTCGGCGCGCTGGGCACCGCGGTGCGTCGCAAGCTGGGAAACTCGGCGCCTGGCGACGTGCTGGCTGCGCTGGATGACGCGACGCGGATTGACCTGGACTGGCGCGAGAGGCTGGCCGGGTTACGTCAGTGCGTGCTCGATGACGTGCCGGTGCTGCTGGTCCTGGACAACTTCGAGGACAACCTGACCGAGGGTGCTGCGAGCGGCAATGGCTGGCGGGCGGTGCGCGACGAGACCCTCGCGGGGCTGCTCGCCGAGCTGGCCGGCTCCCCGGCCCGCTGCCGGCTGCTGATCACTTGCCGGTACCCGTTCACCCTGCCCGGCGCGGCCGAGCGAGTGCTGTCGTTTCAGCACGTCGGGCCGCTGTCGTTCGCCGAGACGCTGAAGCTCGCGTGGGCGCTGCCCGGGCTGGACCGGCTCGGTGAGCCGGAGCTGGAGCAGGTGTGGCGGATGGTCGGCGGCCACCCGCGAAGCCTGGAGTACCTGGATGCGCTGCTGTGCGGCGGGCAGAGTAACTATCCCGACGTCACCCGGCGGCTGGCCTCGACATTGCGCGACCGGCTCGGTGTGGAGGATCTCGACGCGTGGTTCGCCGGGCACTCCCAGCTCGATCCGGCGCTCACCGAGGTCGTCACCCTGGCCGCCGACGACGTGCTGCTCGACCGGCTGCTCGCCGGGCTGGCCGAGGTGCCGGGCGCGCAGCGGCTCCTGCTGGGCGCGTCGGTCTACCGGTCAGCGGTCGATGAGGCGGCGCTGCTGTTCCAGGTTGGTGAGGAGGATCCGGCCGCCGAGCACATTCCCGACCGGGCCGCCCAACAGCGGATCGTCGACATCCTCGTTGCCGCTGGCGTATCTGTGGACGGCCCGATTGACCTGTCCGAGCTGGCCGAGCTGGCCGAGCCGCTGCAACAGCAACTCGCCCCATACGCGAGCGAGTTGTACCGGTTCCCGACGCCACCGCGACGCGCACCTGATGGCCTTCGTCGACTGGTCGAGACCTGTGCCGCGTCCAGCCTGCTCACCCTCGACACCAGTGCGCGCGAACCGACGGTGTTCGTGCACCGCTGGACGGCCACCGAGCTGCACCAACGCTGGGGTGATCATGGGCGGCACGACCAGCTGACGGAGGCTCATCTGCGTGCCGCCGACTACTGGCAGTGGCGGGTGCGAGTCTGGCCACAGGATCGGGCACAGGATCTGGAGGATCTGCTGGAAGCTCGCTACCACCTTCTCGCCGCCGGAGATCCCGACACCGCTGCGGCGCTGACGGAGGGTGTCTGTTCCCAGCTGCATGCCTGGGGTGCCTGGGATCGTGAAGAAGCGCTCATCCACGACACGATGGCGCACCTTCCTGATTCCTCTGGTCGTCTGCCCGCTTGGCTGACCCAGCTGGGGGACATAGCGGTAGGCCGAGGACGGCCGGGGGAGGCGGCGCGGCGGTATGCGCAGGGCCTGGCCATCGCCGAGCGGTTGGTGGAGCTGGATCCGGCCAACACCGACTTCCAGCGGGACCTGAGCATCTCCTACGAGCGGCTGGGAGGCCTGGACGAGGCCGCTGGGCGCAGCCCGGATGCACAGCAACGCTATTCCGTCGCAGGTGACATCCGCCGCGGCATCCTCCGGCGGGAACCCCATCGTACGGATCTCGCGGAGGAGCTCAGCGTGATTCTGCGGCTCATTGTGGAGGTCAGCGGCGAGCCCACACAGCAACGCGAGGCTCTAGGCGAGATCATCAGTGTGCTGACACCGTTCGAGGACGCCGGCACGATCACGCCGAAGGGAACGGCGCTCCTTGATTGGGCGCGTGAAATCACGGGATAGCTTGTGGAGCACTGGCCGAAGAGTCCCGGCCCTATTCGAGACCTTCCGATTCGCGATTCGTGAGCAGCGCGGTGATCTGTGCCATGCCGGTGGCCAGGGTGGAGAAACCCTCACGCATCTCACGGCCCCGCTCGTCAATCTTGCGATGCAGCGCGTCAATCCTGCGGTCCTGCTCGGCGAAACCCTCGCGCATCTGTCGGCCCTGATCAGCCAGCCGCCGGGCGAAGTCGACTTGGGTCTCTCGGAGGGCGTTGAGGGCCTGGGTATGGGCGCGGAGCTCGGCGCGCACCTCGGAGACGTCACGGTCGGCACCGGCGGCCAGCACGCGGGCGGCGGCAGCTTCGGAGCTGGTGAGGGCCAGCTGCTCGCGGAGCTCGGCGACGTCGCGCTCGACGGTGCTCAGACGAGTCTCGATGTCATCACCCGCGGCTGGCATGGCGCGATGATAGACGCACAGTGTCGGCCCTCACGGCCCACCGGGTCAGCGGCGCGTCACGGGTGGCGGCGGGCACCTGGTGCAGGCCCAGTGCGGCGCCTCTAGTTGGGATGCAGCGTGAACGCCTGCATGTGACGAGGACGGACGACGAAGAAGTGCCGCCGATCCAAGGTTGCTATGTCCGCAGCGTTGAGCCGTTCAGCGATGGCGATCACCGATGCGTCGACTCCGCCACGCGGAAGATCGTCGTACTGCGTGACTAACTCTGCCATTCGAGCGAGGTCGGACCTGGTCGTCGGTTCGAGCGTCATGGTGCCCCTCGCCAGCTCGGTGAGAAAGGCCGCCTCTGCCCGCGTGCCGTTGCGCGTTTCGATGAGGTAGCAAACTTCCGTTAGCACGGGGGCGGGGACGACCAGCTGAGCTGACGTTGTCGTTAGCAGCTCGGTGCACACTTCATGTGCGCGGTCCTTCTTGTTGAACGCAGCCACGAGAGGGCCGGTGTCAACGACGAGAATCATCCGTGGCCTAGTTCGCGCCGCAGGATCTCTGCAGAGCGCTCAGCGAGGTCGGGCTCGGCTGAGATCATCCCGATGAATGATAGTGGTCGCCGCGACGGGGCCGCGGGTTCATCGTCTAGTGGGCGGCGCTGCCGTACCAGGTCGCGCAGTAGCTCTGTAGCGGTGGCGACCTGATCCTCGTCCAGCTCGTCCAGCAGTCGGTGCGCGTCCGCTCGGATGTCCACGAGCGGAGGTTATCAATCCGTTGAACTGACCAGGTCAAACATCCCTGTATCCGGTGATGAGCGCGTTGACGTCCGTGCTGGGCCAGCTCGGCTTCACGTCAGCCTGCCTGGCTCAGCGGAACTTATCGGCGCGGAGATCGGCGGCGAAGGCGCTCCAGGCGGGCGGGGGGAGGGCCAGCACGCTGCCGGTGGGGTTCTTGGAGTCGCGCACCGCGACCACCGGGCCGGCGAAGGCCACCTCGACGCAATTCGCTTTGTCGGTGCTGCGGCTGCTCTTGTGCCAGCGGGCGTCGTCGAGGAACGCGACCTCGACGCAGTTGGCCTTATCGCTGCTGCGGCTGCTCTTGTGCCAGCGGGCGCCGCTCAGATCCAGCGCAGGCATCCCGCGCTCCTTTCCAGTGCTCGTCCGGCCGATGCGGCCCGCCAAGTCAGCCAAGCTCAGCGGCGATCTGGGCGATCAGCTCGATCGTTGCAGCGGGTGCAAGGGCTGCGTTCAGGATAGTCCCCAGCGCCAGCCGGTAAGCCGCCAGATCGCCCTCTTCCTCCAGGAATAGCTCGGTGCCGTGGTTCTCCAAGTACACCAGCGCCGGCTCCTCGGCGAACTCCAGGATCACGAACGGCCCGCGCAGCCCGGCATGCGCGCCGGCCGCCAGCGGCACCACCCGCAGCATCACGTGCGGTTGCTCGGCCACCACCAGCAGGTGGTGCAGCTGCCGGTGCATCACCCCGGGCTCGCCGATCGGGCGGCGCAGCGCGCCCTCATCCACTACCGCGAAGAACTGCGGGGCGTCGGCCCGGGTGAGCACCGCTTGACGAGCCATCCGGGCGGCCACCAGGTTGCCCAGCTCGGCCTCGGTGATGGCAGGTGCGATGCCCTGGATGACCGCCCGCGCATATTCGGCGGTCTGCAACAGCCCGGGCACCACCAGCGCCTCGTAGTTCTGGACCCGGGTGGCCTTGGCCTCGAAGTCGATGAGGCTGCGCCACAGCTGGGGCAGCCCGGGCTGGCGGGTCCACCAGCCGCGTTCCTCCGAGCGGCGCACCAGGTCGAGCAACTCGTCCCGGATGGCGGCGGGCACCTGGTACAAACCCAGCAGCGCGGCGACGTCCTCGATCTGCAGGCCGCTGTTGCCGGTCTCTATCCGGCTGATCTTGCTGGGCGACATGCCCATCCGCTTGGCCGTCTCCGCCCCGGACAGGCCCGCCTGCTCGCGTAGCTCGCGTAGCGCGGCGGCGACCTGCCGGGATCTGATCGAGGTGTGCGGGTTACCGGGCATGGTGTGCACTATGCTGCCTCCATCCCTTCGAGCCAATTACCCGATCGTGCTATTGCTTGCAACGTTTGCAACGCTCGATGGTCGCAGGATGACTCTGACTGAGATTGAGCGCAAATTCATGAGTGAGACGGTGATCGAGAAGACCTGGGAGGTTCCGGCCCATGGTGACAAGGGGCCAGTCACCATCACGCTGCGGTTGCCTGAGGTCAGGATCACCGACTCGGAAGGCCGGTACATTGTGATCTCACCCGAGCAGGCTGAGGTGGTGAGCTCCAAGATGGAGGGTATCGCCTACTGGCTTGCCGATGCCGCAGAGCTCGACAGCAGCGCGGAGGGCTGACGAGTTCGCCGCACACCGGATGGCTCATGCGGCAGACTGGCTCGAGAAGCACCGCTGCCGAGAGGAGCAACAACGTGACCGCCTCGCAGGTCGGCGTGCTGGCGCTCGTCCGTGAACAGGTACTTGAACAGGGAATCGGCCTTGCCGAGCAGCAGGTTCTCGCGGTGCTGCAGCTGCCCGACGACCGGTTGACAGAGCTGCTCCAGCTGGCCCACCAGGTGCGGATGCGCTGGTGTGGCCCAGAGGTCGAGGTCGAAGGCATCGTCAGCGTCAAGACCGGCGGCTGCCCGGAGGATTGCCACTTCTGCTCGCAATCTGGCCGGTTCGACTCACCGGTGCGCGCGGCCTGGTTGGACATCCCCGGCCTGGTCGAAGCCGCCAAGCAGACCGCGGCCACCGGGGCGACCGAGTTCTGCATCGTCGCGGCGGTGCGCGGGCCGGACCGGCGGCTGATGTCCCAAGTCAAAGCCGGTATCGAAGCGATCCGCGCCGAGCCGGAAACAGCGGAGATCAACATCGCCTGCTCGCTGGGCATGCTCACTCAAGAGCAAGTGAATGAGCTGGCCAACATCGGCGTGCACCGTTACAACCACAACCTGGAGACCGCTCGCTCGCACTTCCCGACTGTGGTGACCACGCACACCTGGGAGGAGCGTTACCAGACGCTGCGGATGGTGCGCGATGCCGGGATGGAAGTCTGCTGCGGCGGCATCATCGGGCTGGGAGAGACGCTGCCCCAGCGTGCTGAGTTCGCCGCTCAGCTCGCTTCATTGAACCCCGATGAGGTGCCGATGAACTTCCTGATCCCGCAGCCCGGTACCCCGTATGAAAGCTATGACGTGGTGGCGGGCTCCGAGGCGCTCAAGACTGTCGCGGCGTTCCGGCTCGCGCTACCCCGCACGATCCTGCGCTTCGCCGGGGGTCGTGAGCTGACCCTCGGTGATCTGGGCGCCGAGCGGGGCATGCTGGGCGGTATCAACGCGATCATCGTAGGAAACTATCTGACGAACCTCGGCCGGCCCGCACAGGCCGATCTGGACATGCTCGCCGAGCTGCGCATGCCGATCAAGGCGTTGGGCCAGACACTGTGAGGTTCTGCGACGTCTGCGGGCACCTCCTCGAGGGGGGAGACCATGTGCGTTGCGCCCGCCGCCGAGGTCTGGACCCACCCCGGTATTGCCCGAAGTGCGCACGCCGGATGGTGGTTCAGGTGATGCCAGCGGGTTGGTCGGCTCGGTGCAGTGTGCACGGCAGCTATCCAGGATGAGTGCGATGCAACTGGAAGTGCAGTCGCATCCTGAGCCGGCACCGGCACGGCGTGCGGCGGTGGACCTCGCCGAGCTGCTGCCTGCCTTGAGCGTGCTGGGCGCGGTGGCGCTGCTGGGCCTTCCGCTGGGCGCGGTGTGGTCCTGGCTCGCGCCGCCCGAGTTCGTCGCGCGCTCCCCGCACGCTCGCGCACTAGGCGGCGTGCTGCCCTTCGTGGGGCAAAGCGAACACCGCTTCGACGACATGGCGACCTTCCTGCTGCTCGGGCTCGCCGCAGGGGTGCTCACCGGTGCTGTGTTATGGCTGTTTCGGCGGCTCCGGGGGCCGGTGGTGCTCCTCGCCGGGGTGCTCGGCTCGCTGATCGCGGCCTGGTTGGCGATGCATACCGGGCTGTGGCTGGTCGCTGCTGACTATCCCGATCTGGTGAGCACCGGCGCCCCGTTCCCGCGCCCGCCGGTACTGCAGTCGGGTTGGGTGATCGTCGGGCAGCCCTTCGGTGTCGCCGTCACCTACTCGATCACCACGGCCTGGAATCAGAGCGACGACCTGGACAGTCGTGACTGAGATCAGTTTCTACTGACCTTCTCCGCGAACTGGTTCAACGGGACCGGCACCGCCCGCAGCGTGCGGAGGAACGCGGTCTCCCGCACCAGCAAAGTGCGTACCAAGCGCAGCCGGTCCACTGGATCGAGCTCCTCCAGCAAGGCTTGCCGGTCCTCCAGAGTCAGCAGGCAGTCCGCGGCGAGCAGGTGCGACAGTGTGGCGATGTCCACGTCCTCCTTGGGCTCCGCCCAGTCACCGTGCTGCCACGCCGCCCAGCAGTACTGCCGGTGGGCCTCCCGAGCTGAGGAAGCCAGCATCGGGACGAGCATCGACTGCTCTGCGCCTGGGTCGTCATCAGGAACCCACTCGATGCTGGCGACCAGGTAGGGCGCGGAGGTGTTGTCGATGTCCAGCAATCGGAACCGCTTCTCGCCGCGGGTCATGATGTCGAAGCGGCCGTCGGGAAGCCGGCGGGCCTCCCGGAGCACCGCGGTGCATCCGATGGTATGTGTTTCCTCCACCGATTCCAGACCCTGCTTCACCGCGATCACCCCGAAGCTGCGGCCGGGAACCGCGCCAGTCACCAGGTCGACGGTCAACTGCCGGTAGCGCGGCTCGAAGATGTGCAGCGGAAGCGATGCACCCGGGAGCAGCACAGTGCCCAGCGGGAACAGTGGGACGGTCTCGGCCACACCTCAACGTTACGACCCTCCCTGCCGATCCGCGAAACGAATGCCCTCGTCAGGGTTCTGGTGGGCAGGAGACTGGTGGGCAGGAGCCTGGTGGGCAGGATCTGGTGGGCGCAGCACCGCGAATGGGTCGGTGACCCGCATGTCGCGCTCCGCGAAGCGGTACAGCGCCGCTGGCCGGCCACCGGAGGGTCCGGACGCGACCGTCCCACCAGCCTGGATCAGCACCCCGCGGCGGGCCAGTACCCGCTGCAGGTTGGTCGCTGATACCCGGTGGCCCAGCGCAGCCGAGTAAAGGGCGCGCAACGCCGAGACCGTGAATTCTGGTGGTGCCAACGCAAATCCCAGATTGGTGTAGGAGAGCTTGGCGCGCAGCCGGTCCCGGGCTCGTCGCACGATCAGGCCG
>JBOHFW010000029.1:0-20026 GCA_050699835.1 Pseudonocardiaceae bacterium
AGTCTGTACTGTCGAAGTTGCGGATTCTGTGTCCAGTTTCGGAGAGTAGTTTTCGATCAGCAGGTTGATCACTCCGGTGAGCCTTACCGAGACCAACAGTGACGCCGGCAGCCCGGCTGAAGTCGACGACCCCTGCGGGCGGACCGGATGCGTCGCCGCGGCCACGCTCCAGGCGTGCTCATCGACCGCGAGCGCGGTCACCAGCGCGTTGACCGGCACAGAGTCAGTGTCAGGAACTGTTGCGTGAGGTGAGAACAGTGACGGCCTTGGCGGCGACGGCGGCGGCATGCGTGGCGCGGTCAGTCAGGTCAGTGCCGAGGTTGCCGAGTTCGGTGTTGAGGCGAACCAGCTCGGCGGCGGCCCGCGCGGCGGCGGCGGCTAGAGTCGCCGCGGTGATGGCGTCGCCGCGCAGGGTGGGGTTGCCCCGTTCCACCAGCGCAACGGCCTCCACCGCGACCCCGCTGGCCAGCTCGGCGATCTCGGTCGGCACCCGGGCGGCCCGCTTGAGCGCGCGCCGGATCTGCCGGCTGCGCACCTCCGGGTCGGGCTCGCGGGGTAGCGCGAACGCGGCGAGCACGGCCTGGTAGGCCTCGGCGTCCTGTTCGGCGAGGGCAGCGACCTGGTCACGGACCCGGTCGGCGTGCGCCGCCCGGCCCGCTGCGTCGATCAGTTGCGCGGTGGAGAACCGGGCGGCCATCCCGAGCAGCCCGGCGGCCATCGCGGTGGTGATCGCCGCGGCGGCCCCGCCACCCGGCGCGGGCCGCTTCGCGGCGAGGCGATCCAACAGCTCCGTCACCGAGCAGTCGAGTAACGGCACGCTCCGAGCGGTAATCACGACAGGCCGACGATCTCGCCGCGGGAGTCGATGTCGATGCGGGTCGCGGCGGGGTTGGCGCTCAGACCCGGCATCGTGCGCATATCTCCACAAATAGGATAAATAAATCCTGCGCCTACCGAGGCGCGGGCCTCCCGCACCGGTAGCACCCAACCGGTGGGCGCGCCCTTGAGTGCCGGGTCCGAGGAGATCGACAGATGGGTCTTGGCGATGCACACCGGCAACCGCCCGAACCCGTTGCGCTCATAGCTCTCCAGCTGGCGAGACGCCTTGAAGTCGTATTCCACCGCCTGCGCGCCGTACACCCGCAGCGCCACGGTGAGGATCTTCTCCCGCAGTGTCGCGTCATCGGGATACAGGAAGGCGAACTGGGACGGCTCCTCGGCGGCCTCGGCGACCGCGCTGGCCAGCTCGGCGGCTCCCTTGCCACCCTCGGCGAAATGGGTACACAGCGCGCACCGGGCGCCCATGGCCTCGGCGATCTCCCGGATGGCCCGATGCTCGGACGGGTGATCGGTGGGAAAGGCGTTGATCGCCACCACCGGCGACACCCCGTGGATCCGCACATTCTCGATCTGCTTGCGCAGGTTGGCCGCGCCGGCATGCACGTCGTCGGGGTTCTCCGCCAGCATGTTCTCCGGCAATGGACGACCAGCGGCGACCTTATACCGGCCGGAGTGCGTCTTGAGCGCGCGCACCGTCGCCACCAGCACGGCCGCGTCCGGCCGTAACCCCGACGCCCGGCACTTGATGTTGAAGAAGCGCTCGGCGCCCATGTCAGCGCCGAAACCGGCCTCGGTGACCAGATAGTCACCGCAGTGGATACCGATCAGGTCAGCGATCACCGAGGAGTTGCCGTGCGCGATGTTGCCGAACGGCCCGGCATGCACCAGCACCGGCGTGCCTTCCAGCGTCTGCAGCAGGTTGGGCTTGATCGCCTCCCGCATGATCACCGTCATGGCGCCGGCCGCCTTGAGGTTCTCGGCTGTCACCGGCTGCCCGTCCCGGTTCTGGCCGATCACGATCCGGCCCAGCCGGGAGCGCATGTCGGCCAGCGACGTGGCTAGCGCGAGCACCGCCATCACCTCGCTGGCCGCGGTGATGTCAAAGCCGCTCTGCCGGGGGCTGCCATCGGCCTTCGATCCGAGGCCGATCACGATGTTGCGCAAGACTCGGTCGTTGACATCGAGCACCCGGTTCCAGGTGATGCTATGCGGATCGAGGTCGATGCCGTTGCGTTGCTGCAGCTGGTTGTCGATCATCGCGGCGAGCAGGTTGTGCGCCGCGGTCACCGCGTGCATGTCCCCGGTGAGGTGCAGGTTGACCGTCTCCATGGGCACGACCTGGCTGTAGCCGCCACCCGCCGCACCGCCCTTGATCCCGAAGGTGGGGCCCATCGACGGTTGCCGGATCGCGACCGTGGCCCGCTTGCCGATGTGCGCGAAGCCCTGGCCCAGCCCCACCGTGGTGGTGGTCTTGCCCTCCCCCAGCGGGGTCGGGGTGACCGCGGTGACCACCACGTATTTCGCGGTGGGAGCCTGCGCCAGCTCGTCGATGGCCGCCGGCTTGAGCTTCACCACATGCTCGCCGTAAGGCTCGAGCAGATGCGGACCCAGCCCCATCGCGCCGGCGACTTCTGCTAGCGGCGTGAGCGTGGCCCCACGGGCGATCTCCAGATCGCTGGGAAAAGCCACCGATGCGCTCCTTTCTGGCCGCGCTCCACCCCCCGAGCCCAACAGCTCGGGAACAGCAGAGCCCTGGCGGGTCAGTAACGGTAGTGGGCTGGTTTGTAGGGGCCCTCGACGTCGACGTCGATGTACTCGGCCTGCTCTTTGGTCAGCTTGGTGAGCTGGCCGCCTAGGGCCTCGACGTGGATCCGGGCGACCTTCTCGTCGAGCACCTTGGGCAGGACGTAGACCTCCCGGTCGTATTCCTGGTACTTGGTGAACAGCTCGACCTGCGCGATCACCTGGTTGGAGAACGAGTTCGACATCACGAAGCTGGGATGCCCGGTGGCATTCCCCAGGTTCAACAGCCGTCCCTCGGACAGCACGATGATGGAATGGCCATCTTTGAAGGTCCACTCGTCCACCTGCGGTTTGATCATCAATCGGCGGGCGCCGGACCGGCGTTCCAACCCGGCTATGTCGATCTCGTTGTCGAAATGCCCGATATTGCCCAGGATCGTCTGGTGCTTCATCCGGGACATATGGTCGACCGTGACGATGTTCTTGTTTCCGGTAGCGGTGACGATAATGTCTGCCCGACCAACGACATTGTCCAGGGTGTCGACGGTGAAGCCATCCATCATTGCCTGCAACGCACAGATCGGATCAATCTCGGCTATCACGACCCGCGCGCCCTGGCCCCGCAATGACTCCGCGCAGCCCTTGCCGACATCGCCGTACCCGCACACCAGGGCCAACTTGCCGGCGATCAGCACATCGACCGCCCGGTTGATCCCGTCCACCAGCGAATGCCGGCACCCGTATTTGTTGTCGAACTTCGACTTCGTCACCGAGTCGTTGACGTTGATCGCCGGGAACAGCAACTCCCCCGCCGCGGCCAGCTGGTACAACCGGTGCACCCCGGTGGTGGTCTCCTCGGTTACCCCGCGGATGCCCTCGCCGATCGCCGTCCACTTCCCGGGAGTCGCGGCCAACGAGGTCCGCAGCACGTCGAGGAACACCTTCCACTCATCCGAGTCGTTGTCGTCGGCGCTCGGCACCATTCCGGCCTTTTCGAAGCTCACGCCTTTGTGCACCAGCAGGGTGGCGTCCCCGCCGTCGTCCAGGATCATGTTCGGGCCGGCCCCGTCCGGCCAGGTGAGCATCTGCTCGGTGCACCACCAGTACTCTTGCAGCGTCTCGCCCTTCCAGGCGAAACAGGGCACTCCCTGGGGCTCCTCCGCGCTCCCGTGCGGACCCACCACCACAGCCGCCGCGGCATGATCCTGGGTGGAGAAGATGTTGCACGATGCCCACCGCACCTCGGCGCCGAGACTGACCAGGGTCTCGATCAGCACCGCGGTCTGGACGGTCATATGCAGCGACCCGGAGATCCGCGCTCCGCGCAGCGGGAACACATCCGCATACTCCCGCCGCAGCGCCATCAAACCTGGCATCTCATGCTGCGCCAACCGGATCTCATTACGCCCAAAATCGGCCAGCTCCAGATCAGCGACGGCGAAATCAATACCTGCGCGGTTTTTTAGTTTCTCGGCGCCAGGTGCGGCCACAGTCATCGAAATGCACTCCTTGGATTGACGTTGGGTTATCCCGCGCGAACGTGGTCAGCCACCTCGGCCGCGCTATCGGGTCCGTAGGCTTCGCTGAATCGCGCTATGAACGTGTCGGGCTCGAACTCGTGCTCCTGGGTTCCGACCGACTCGATCACCAGGGTGGCCAGCATGCAGCCGAGCTGGGCGGCCCGCTCGTCACTGACACCCCACTGCACCCCGGCCAGGAAACCGGCCCGGAAAGCATCACCCACACCGGTGGGGTCTGCCTTGACCAATTCCTGCGGCGGGGTCACCGCGATGACCGGTTCGCCCGGCCGTGCCACGGTCACGCCCTTGGCGCCGCGGGTCATCACCGAGACGCCCACCCGCTCCAGCACGTCCTCCTCACTCCAGCCAGTCTTGTGTTCGAGCAGTCCACGCTCGTAGGTGTTGGTGAACAGGTAGGCTGCGCCCTCGACCAGCTGCTTGATTACCTCACCGTCGACCGAGGCGAGCTGCTGGGAGGGGTCCGCGGCGAACGGATAGCCGAGGTCCCGACATTCCTGGGTGTGCCGCACCATGCCGGCCGGGTCGTTCGGGCCCACCACGACGAGATCCGTTCCGCCGAAACGGTCCACGATCGGCTTCAATTCGATGTCGCGAGCTTCGCTCATCGCGCCGGCGTAGAACGTGGCGATCTGGTTCTGGTCGGTGTCGGTGGTGCACAGGAACCGGGCGGTGTGCTTGGTCTGCGAGACGTGCACCGCGCTGACGTCCACCCCGTGCGCCGAGAGCCATTGCCCGTACTCGGTGAAGTCGGCACCGACCGCGCCCACCAGCACCGGCGCCAGCCCGAGGAGGCCCATGTTGAACGCGATGTTGGCGGCCGCCCCGCCCCGGTGGATCGCCAGGTCCTCGACCAGGAACGACACCGAGATGTTCGCCAGCGCCTCGGGCACGATCTGCTCGGTGAACCGGCCCGGAAAGACCATCAGGTGGTCGGTGGCGATCGACCCCGTGACGATAATGCCCACCACTACCTCCTCTAGACCATTAAACGGTGGCCGGTTCGGCACTCGCGGGCAACCCGGCGCAGGTGCGCAGTTCCGCCGCCTTATCGGTGCGCTCCCAGGTGAAGTCGGGATCGTTGCGCCCGAAGTGACCGTAGGCGGCGGTCTTAGCGTAGATCGGCCGGTGCAGCCTCAGGTAGCTCCGGAAGGCCGCCGGTCGCAGATCGAAATGCTCACCCACCAGCTTCTCGATGGTGGTGCGCGGCACGTGCTCGGTGCCGAAGGTCTCCACCAGCAACGACAGCGGCCGGGCGACACCGATCGCGTACGCCACCTGTACCTCGACCCGATCGGCCAGGCCGGCCGCGACAATGTTCTTGGCGACGTACCGGGCCGCGTAGGCGGCGGAGCGGTCCACCTTGGACGGGTCCTTTCCGGAGAACGCGCCACCACCGTGCCGGGCGAACCCGCCGTAGGTGTCCACGATGATCTTCCGGCCGGTCAGCCCGGCATCGCCGACCGGTCCGCCGATCACGAACCGCCCAGTCGGGTTGACGAACAGATTCTCCGCCAGCTCGCCCTCGTCGTAGAAGTCCGCGGGCAGCTCCGCGAGCACCACGTGCTCCCACAGATCGGCCCGGATCTGCTCCGAGGTGGCGTCCTCGGCGTGCTGGGTGGAGATCAGCACCTTCTCCACCCCGATCGGCACCCCGTTCCGGTACCGGACGGTCACCTGCGTCTTGCCGTCCGGGCGCAGGTAGGGCAGCGTGCCGTCCTTGCGCACTGTGGCGAGCTTCTTGGACAGCCGGTGCGCCAGCGCGATCGGCATCGGCATCAGCTCGGGAGTCTCGTTGGTGGCGTAGCCGAACATCATCCCCTGATCCCCCGCACCGGCGCTGTCCAGCTCGTCCTCGGAGAGCTGCCCGCGCCGCTCGTGGGCCATGTCGACCCCCTGAGCGATATCCGGTGACTGCTTGTCCAGTGCGGTCAGCACCGCGCAGCAGTGCCCGTCGAAGCCGAAGCTGCCGTTGTCGTAGCCGATGCCGCAGATCGTGTCACGGACGATCTGGGTGTAGTCCAGCATACCGGGGGTGGTGATCTCCCCGGCCAGCACGACCATCCCGGTGGTGATCAGGGTCTCGCACGCCACCCGCGAGTTCGGGTCCATCGTCAACGCCGCGTCCAGCACGGCGTCGGAGATCTGGTCGGCGATCTTGTCCGGGTGGCCCTCGGTCACCGACTCAGAGGTGAAGAGAAACTCGACGGACTCCAGCTGGGTCATGCGATCACGCTCCTTGCTCGACGGTTGGTTCCGGGGTAGGTGCCAACTGAGTGGACCCAGTGGGCAGGGTTTGGCGGACCGCGACGGTCCCTTTTACCATCGCGGCCAGCTTCGCCCTGGCGACATCGGCGGGCAGGTGACGCAGCCCACAGTCCGGATTAATGATTAATTTTTCGGCGGGAAAGGTATCCAATGCCTTACGGATACGTGCGGCGATCAGCTCAGCGGATTCGATCTGCTCGGATTTGACGTCCACCACACCCAGCCCGAGCGCGCGGTCCCAGCCGAGCCGCTGGATCACGGGCAGGTCCTCGTAGCCTTTACGACCGAACTCGAGGACCAGCTGGTCGACGTTCGCCTCGAGCACTGCGGGGAACAGGAAGTCGTAGTGCCCTTCCCAGGATGGTCGGGCGTAGCGGTTGCCGTAGCAGACGTGCAAACCCCAGGTGACGTCCACGCCGTGGGTCACGATGTTGATCGCCTCGACCGCGATGCCGACGTCCTCGGGGTAGCCGGCCAGGAACGGCTCGTCGATCTGGAGCAGCTGCGCACCGGCCTCGGCCAGCGCCCGCGCCTCGGCGTTGAGCACCTGCGCCAGCGCCCGAACCAGGTCGGCTGACTTGGCGTAGGCCTTGTTCTGGATTTTATGGGACAGCGAGAAGGGGCCGGTGAAGCTGAATTTAATCGGACGGTCGGTGTGCTGGCGGGTGAAGCAGTAGTCCTGCGCCAAGCCCAGCGGCGGCGGGTCGGCCGGCAACGGCTCAGCGACGACCGGAGTGTCGTAGTAGTCGTAGTAGAATGACTTGACAGTCACCGGAATCTGCACTCCGGATATCCGGGCCAGCAGGTAGTCGATGTCATTGTCCCGGCGCAGTTCCCCGTCGGAGACGATGTCAATCCCGGCAGTCTCCTGGTCCTTGAGTGCCGCCTTGATCGCCATGTCGTGAATCTCACCGAGGTGGCTGCGGCTGATCCGGTTGCGGTAGTAGTCGGTCTTGAGCCGCTCCAGCCACTCGGGGACCGAGTACGACCCTACGACAGTGGTGGGTAACACAGGCAGCATGTCAGTCCTTTACCACGTCAGTCTCGTACTTGGGCAGTCATGGTGACGATGTTGGTGCCGGTCCGGTGCGCGAAGGCCTGGAAGTCCACATCGAAACCCTTACGGCGGCCGATATGCGCCAGTAGTGGCCCATTGAGCCAGTTCACCACGGAACCGTCGTACTTGCCGGGGCCGCGGAAGCCGGTGCGGTAGGCGTGCACATCGGTGACGAACAGGTCGTAGCAGATCAGCCGGCCGTAGGGGTGCAGCAGGGGAACGGTGTCCACGAAGCTGGCCACCGCGCCGTTGTTGACGTGCATCCGGATCGCGGCGCCGGACTCCAGCAACGGCCGCAGATTCTCCCCGCTCACCGTGGGTGCGATCTGGTAGAGATCCAATCCCGTGAGCGGCAGGTACCGCTCCTCCAAACGCAACGCCGCCCAGCAACGGCGCCAGAACTCCACCGCCACCTCGACGGACGGGAAATGCGCCGGCAACGCCTCGGCGAGCAAAGCGGGTTGTAGTCGCAGCAGTTTGCCGATCAATTCCGGTACTTGATCCGTCCGTGCTGAGACCAGCTGCCCGATCTCGGTGGCGGCGGCGGTGGGGAGGTATGCCCGGCTCTGCACGATGTAGGTGCGCCCGCCGATCTGCGCGACCTCGTCGCTGGGCAGGTTGTCGTAGACGTTGGAGATGTAGACCAGGAAGACCTTGTACCCCAGGAAGCCCAGCGCGGTGCGGGGCTGGGTGGCGTCCAGCACGAAGGAGCTGACGTGCTGCGCGTGGTCGGCGACCGCGGCCCTGGCCAGTTCCAGGACGTGCGGTGAGTAGTCGCACATCAGATAGTGCAGCCGGCGGTAGTACTCCTTGCCGTGGGCGCGATCCAGCGCGACGAACTCCTCCAGCCAGGTTTTGGCCTGAACGCCGTTACCTGGGCCGAACTCGACGACGTAGAGCTCGTCGGGCAGCGCGTTGCGCTCAGCGAGGGAATCCCACAACGTGAAGAGGTTGGTGATGATCTCGCGTACCGCGTCCCGGTTGCGCGCCTCGCTCTCCCCGCCCGGCAGGGTTTTCTCGTACTGCTGGCCGGTGACCTGCTCCCACAGGTTCAGGGCCTTCCAGTACAGCGCGTTGAACTCCCAGATCATGCTCTTGCTGGTAGCCATCCACGGTTCGAGGTGGATCCGCGAGGGGTCGGTGTCGGCGCCGCGGGCCCGGATGAGGTCAGCGGTGAGCTGTTTGAGTGGCACGTCGCCGCTGCGCCGGACGTCGATAGCGACCTCGATCTCGTCTTCGGTCATCGCGGCCGCCAACGCCACCGGCATCACGTCCGACTCGTGATCGTGGGCCGCCAAGATCGGCCGGATGTCGACGACGTCGCGGAAGTTGTTGCGGTACTGCACCCAGTCGCACACCACGCGCACCCGGGACAGGTCCATCGAGTCCTCGGCCAGCGCGTCCAGGACGGGGCCCAGCGAGGCGGTCACGTCCACCGGTTTGTTGCCGCGGAGCCTGCCCGTGGGACGGAAATCAACCAGCACCGCGACTGCCCTCCATTGTTGCTGTGTGGTCCGATCACGGCCCGCTGAGAGTTCCTGGGACGCGCTGCTCGAAGCCGCACGCCATCACTGGGGCGCTACCGGTTCGCCTCAAGGGTCCGCCGGATCGGGCTGAAACCAGCACCGCGCAGTCGGGCGACGGTGGCGCGCAGATGCTCGATCTCCCGCCGGAGTAGCTCGACGGTGTCCATCTCGGGCACCCGGATGGTGTCCTGAACGGCGAGCAAGGGACATCCGCAATGCGGGCAGTTGACCTCATGGGCCATCTCACCCTCCTGACGCCGCGGCGACCTCTCCTGTGAGGCGGGCCACACCATCAGTGAAGAGGGCTCCCGGGTGCGGAACAACCGGGTCCGAGCACGAAATCGCAGGCCCCGCATTTGTGGCCAGACCACAAACTCCCCCGCCACCCCAGCAGCCAGTAGCCTGCCCCCCAGCAGGCGTGGGTCACGAAAGGTAACGCAAGAAATGGACGTCTTCCAGGTCCACCAGCAGCTGCTCGCGGACTACCAGGCGTTCACGGCAGGCTTCACCAAGATCCACGACCCTCGAATCCGAGAGCACGTCGACCGGCGCGTGGCCAACGGGGACCAATGGCCGGACGCTTACCTGTCGCTCAACCCCAACTTCGCCTCGGGCGGCTCGATCAGCGAGCTGGTCAAGCAGGGGATCCTGCACTCCGAGTGCGAACGGATCTTCCGAGTTGGCAAGGAAGAGGAGCCCCACGGAGCACCAGGCCAGGTTATCGATCTACACCAGCACCAGCGGGAGGCAGTTGAGATCGCCAGGGGCGGGGCGAGCTATGTGCTCACCACGGGAACCGGGTCAGGGAAGAGCCTCAGCTACATCGTGCCCATTGTTGACAGCGTGCTGCGACAACGCGACACGGGCAGCTACGAACCCGGAGTGAAGGCGATCATCGTTTATCCGATGAACGCGCTGGCCAACAGCCAGCAGCACGAGCTCACGAAGTTCCTCAAGCACGGCTATCCCTACGGCGGCGAACCCGTCACCTTCCGGCGCTACACCGGACAGGACCGGGAGGCCGATCGAGCCGAGATCCTCCACAACCCCCCAGACATCCTGCTCACCAACTACGTGATGCTGGAACTCCTCCTGACCAGGCCCCCAGAACGGGACCGCCTCATCACCGCCGCCCGGGACCTGAGATTTCTCGTCCTGGACGAGCTGCACACCTACCGAGGCCGGCAGGGCGCGGACGTGGCGATGCTGGTGCGCCGGCTGTGTGACGCCTGCGCGGCTGAACACGTGCAGTGCGTTGGCACCTCGGCCACGATGACCAGCGAGGGCAGTGAGTCCGACCAGCGTCGCGAGGTAGCCAAGGTGGCCACCCGGCTATTCGGCACCCCCGTAGCGGCACCGAATGTCATCGTGGAGACGTTGCAGCGGGCCACCAAGGGCGATCCCGACGACCTCACGGCGATCACGTCGCGGGTCCGTTCCGGCAAGGCGGGTCGAGGCTACGAGGAGCTCGCTGTCGACCCGCTGGCCGCGTGGGTGGAAGCGAAGTTCGGAGTCGTCCACCGAGACGGACGCTTGGCGCGGCCACTGCGCCCGTCCACCCTGCCGGAGGCCGCCGACCTACTCGCGACACTCACCGGTGAGACGGCAGCCGCGTGCGCCAAGGCGATCCAGACGACGCTACGGGCCGGGGCGGACATGCTGGACCCGCGGACCCAACGTCCGGTATTCGCATTCCGGCTGCACCTGTTCCTGTCCAAGGGAGACAACGTCTACCTGAGCCTCGAACCGGCAGCGGACCGGTACATCACCAGCCGGTACCAGACTGTCGTTCCCGACCTCCAGCCCCAGGCCACTCACAAGATCCTCGTGCCCGCCGCGTTCTGCCGGCAGTGTGGGCAGGAGTACCTGGCCGTCAGCCGCGTCGACGAGGCTGGGACTCGCCAGTACACCTCACGTCAGGACGCCGACGCCAGCGGGGGCGACGCGGTAAACGGCTACCTGTTCATCAGCTCCGAGGTGCCGTGGCCGGGCTCACTGGATGTCGCGATCAGCGAGCAGCGGATTCCCGACTCCTGGCTGGTTACCGGCCGGCACGGAGACGTCACCGTGGCGAGCCGCTGGCTCAAGCGGCTGCCCGAGGTGGTCCGCATCGATGTCGATGGAGTGGAGGTGGACGAACCGGCGGGCACGTTGGCCGCTTATGTTCCCACTCCATTCAGCTTCTGCCTGCGCTGCCGGGTGTCCTACGAGCAGCGGGGAAACGACTTCGCCAAACTGGCCTCGCTCGCCGCCGAGGGGCGAAGCTCAGCGACATCCGTCATCAGTGCGAGTGTGGTGCGCAGCCTGCGTCAACAGCCTGATCTGAAAGACGATGCACGAAAGCTGCTCGCGTTCGCGGACAACCGCCAGGACGCGAGCCTTCAAGCCGGGCATTTCAATGACTTCATCCAGGTCACCCAGCTCCGCGGGGCGCTGTACCGCGCGCTTACGGCCGAGCCCGAGGGACCCGGCCAGGACGGGCTCAGCCATGAGGTGATCGAGCAACGCGTGACGGACGCGCTGGGTGTAACGCTGCCCGATTTCGCGCAGAACCCCGGAGCGAGGTTCAGCGTGGAGCGCAAAGTCTGGCAGGCCTTACGAGCAGTCGTGGGATACCGTCTCTACCTGGATCTTGAGCGAGGTTGGCGAATCACCATGCCCAACCTCGAACAGACAGGCCTACTCCGGATCGACTACCTCGACTTACCCGATATCGCGGCCGACGAGGCACTGTGGCAAGACCGCCATTTCGCGCTTCGGGACGATGTACCCGATCACCGCGAGGAACTCATGCGGCTGCTGCTGCACGAGATGCGCCGCGCAATGGCCATCGACGTCGACTGCTTCACCGATGTCGGTTTCGAGCAGCTCAAAAAGCTGAGCGACCAACACCTGCGGGAACCGTGGGCGTTATCGGAACGCGAGCAGCGCCCACAGACGGGCATGGCTTTCGCCCGGTCCGGAGGCAAGGGCAGCGCTCGGGAAAACCTCTACCTCAGCGGGTACGGCGCCTACGGGCGGTTCCTGCTGCGCGAGGGCCAGTTCTCCGCAGGCACGAACAAACTGACCCGCGACGACAGCCAGAAGATCATCAGTGATCTGCTCCGGGTCATGCAGGGATGCGGTTTGCTCACCATCGCTCGTCCCGCCGAGGAAGGTGGAGCGCCGGGTTACCAGCTCAAGGCTTCCTCCATCGTCTGGCGTCGGGGCGACGGTAAAGCTGGCGCGGAGGATCCGGTGCGCATAGAGATCGCCTCGGAACTCGGCCCCCGGATCAACCCGTTTTTTCTCCAGCTCTACACCGATGTCGCCGCGACACTGGCCGGTCTGCACTCGCGGGAGCACACCGCGCAGGTGGCTAACGAGGACCGGATTCGCCGCGAGGACGAGTTCCGGAATGGCACCCTGCCGGTGCTGTACTGCTCGCCGACGATGGAGCTGGGCATTGACATTGCGAGCCTCAATGCCGTCGCGTTGCGCAACGTGCCCCCCACCCCGGCCAATTACGCTCAGCGGGCCGGTCGCGCCGGCCGCTCTGGGCAACCCGCTCTGGTCGTGACCTATTGCGCCACCGGCAACGCACATGACCAGTACTACTTCCGCCATCGCGACCAGATGGTCGGCGGATCAGTCACTGCACCTCGGCTCGACCTGACCAACGAGGATCTGCTCCGCTCGCACCTGCACGCCCTGTGGTTGGCGGAGACCGATATCCCGTTGGACCGGTCCGTGGCCAATATCCTCGACGTGTCGGCGGAGAACTACCCCCTCACCGCCGCTATCCAGCGGGACAGCAACGACCCTGGCGCCCGGGAGCGGGCCGCGCGCCGCGCCCGTCAGGTGCTCGCCGAGCTCGCGGATGTTGAGCTTCGCGACACCTCGTGGTGGCACGACGAATGGATCACTCGCGTGATCGAGGACACGCCGCGGGAGTTCGACCGGTCGTTTCAGCGCTGGCGCGAGCTGTACCGCGCGGCCTGGGAGGAGCAGGCCGAGCAGAACCGGATCATCCTCGACCACTCCGGGAACCAGAAGACTCGCGATGTCGCCACCAGACGCCGCCGAGAGGCCGAGAACCAGCTGCGCCTGCTGCGCAACGAGGACACCGAGGACCTGCAGACGGACTTCTACTCCTACCGATACCTCGCCTCCGAAGGCTTCCTTCCGGGCTACTCGTTCCCCCGCCTGCCGTTGCGGGCCTACGTCCCGGGTCGTCGTGGCGTCCTTAGGGACGCAGAGTTCATTCATCGCCCCCGGTTCATCGCCATCAACGAGTTCGGTCCAGGCGCGCTGATCTACCACGAGGGGCTGCGCTACCAGGTGAACCAGGTGCAGCTCACCCCAGGCGAACAGGGCGGCAACGGTGTGGACACCAACGCGGCCCGGCGCTGCGAGGCCTGCGGCTACCTGCACGGCCAGGAAGTGGGCATCGACGTCTGCGAGTCGTGCGACGGCCAGCTCGGCCGCACCATGCACCGCCTGTTGCGGCTACAGACCGTCAAGGCCGCTCGGCGCGACCGCATCTCCTCTGACGAGGAGGAGCGGCGCCGGGCGGGATTCGATCTGGTGACCTCCTACCGGTTCAACGATCACGGAGCCCGGCCCGGCCGGATCGACGCGACGGTCAACTCCGGTCAGGGGCCGGTACTTCAACTCCGCTACGGCGATACGGCCACCGTTCGGGTCACCAATCTGGGTCGGCGGCGGCGCAAGGCCTCCGGGGACAGTGCAGGGTACTGGATCAATGTGCAGACCGGCTACTGGCTGTCGGAGCGCCAGGCCCTCGACGCCACCCCCGACACAGCGGAACTCCAGGAAGCCGGGGAGGTGCAGCGCAAGCAGAAAGTCATCCCCTATGTCGAGGACCGCCGCAACATCTTGATCACCAGGTTCGCCCGCGGACCGGTCGACGAGCAGACCGCGCTGAGCGTCATGCACGCGCTGGAACGCGGGATCGAGGCGGAGTTCCAGCTGGAGGACAGCGAGCTGTCCTGCGAGCTCTTGCCCGACGACGGGCAGCTCGGCCGCGCGCTGTTCATCGAGAGCGCCGAGGGCGGCGCCGGCGTGCTGCGCCGCCTGGTCGACGCGCAGGACAACGGCCTGGCCCGGGCCGCCCGCCGGGCCCTAGAGATCTGTCACTTCGATCCGGATACCGGCAAGGACCTAGGCGGGATTCTGGACGACCGGACCGGAGAGCGCTGCGCCCGCGCCTGCTACGACTGCCTGCTGTCCTACCGCAACCAGGGCAACCACCTGCTGATCGATCGGCACCTGGCTCGTGACCTCCTCCTGGCCTGCGCCACCGCTCGGACCACCCGCAACGGTCCGCCACGCGACGGCCAGGACGCCTGGGATTGCGTCGACTCCGTGCCCCCCGGCCCCTGTGCCGACTTTGTGCGGTGGCTGGAGGAGATGGAGTTCCGCTGCCCTGATGAGTTGGGCCCCGATATTGCGGATCTTTCCGACCTGGGCGCCCGGCCCGATCTGGTCTACCGCACCCCGACGGGACCCATCGGAGTCTTCGTAGACGGTCCGGACGATACTGACGAGCCCGGCCGCGACGAGGATGCCGCGGATGATCTTCGCGATGCGGGCTGGAATGTCATACGAATCCCGTATGGCGCGACATACTCGAAGATCACCCAGAAGTACCCCAGCGTGTTCGGAACCAGTCGAAGGGCCGGTCAGTGAGTCAGTTCGCTGCGGGGTCGTTGGTGCGGGCACGGGGTCGCGAGTGGGTCGTGCTGCCCGGTTCGGATCTCGAGCTGCTGGTAGTGCGCCCGCTCGGCGGCGGGGACGACGAGACCGCGGGCATCCTCACCGGCATCGAGCAGGTTAGCCAGGCCGCGTTCCCGCCCCCGCAGGCAGCCGACGCCGGGAACGCGGTAAGCGCCGGGCTGCTCCGCACCGCCCTGCAGATCGGTTTCCGCAGCACCGCCGGACCGTTCCGGTCGTTGGCTGGTCTCGCAGTGGAACCGCGGCCCTACCAGCTGGTGCCGCTACTCATGGCACTGCGCCAGGAGACGGTGCGGCTGTTGATCGCCGACGACGTCGGCATCGGCAAGACGATCGAGGCCTCGCTCATCGCCGCCGAGCTGCTGGCGCAGGGCAGCGCGAGCCGGCTCGCCGTGCTCTGCAGCCCGGCGCTGGCCGAGCAGTGGCAGGCCGAACTGGCCAGCAAGTTCCGGATCGACGCGGAATTGGTGCTCTCCAGCACCGTGAAGAAGCTGGAGCGGGGCCTGTTCGACGACGAGTGGATCTTCGATCGGTATCACTATACCGTCGTCTCGACCGACTTCATCAAGTCCCCAAGGCACCGCGACCTGTTCATTCATGGCTGTCCCGACCTGGTCATCGTCGACGAGGCGCACGGCTGCGTCGCCGACGGTACGAGCAGTCGTGGCCGCACGCTGCGCTACGAGCTGGTGCGCAAGCTCGCGGCGGACACCCAGCGGCATCTGCTGCTGGTCACGGCAACCCCGCACAGCGGGAAGGAGGAGGGTTTCCGCAACCTGATAGGCCTGCTCGATCCCGAACTGGCCAACCTCGATCTCTCCGCGGCAAAGGGGCGCGAGCGGCTGGCGCGGCACATGGTCCAGCGCCGGCGCAGCCATATCCGCAAGTTCCTGGAGCAGGAGACCGCCTTCCCATCCGACCGGCTGAGCCAAGAGCAGCGCTACTACCTCACCGACGACTACCGCAAGCTCTTCGACTCGGTGCTGTCCTACGCGCGGGAGACCGTGCGGGACAGTTCAGGCGGGCAGCTGCGGCAGCGGGTGCGGTACTGGTCGGCTCTCGGGCTGCTGCGGGCACTCGCGTCATCTCCGAGGGCGGCGGCGACGACCTTGCGCACCCGCGCACGGACCGTTGACGCGCAGACCCTGGAGGAGGCCGACACTCTCGGCCGTGCCACGGTGCTCGACCTCGCGGAGGCTGAGGCCGCAGAGGCGCTCGACGTCGTGCCCGGCGCCGACGACGCCCCCGAAGGCGTAAGCCCGGAACGGCGCCGGTTGCTGGAGTTGGCCCGGTGCGCCGACAAGCTCACGGGCGAGCCGGACGCCAAGCTGGCAATGCTGGACAGCGTCGTGCAGGGGCTGCTGGCCGAGGGGAACGACCCGGTGGTCTTCTGCCGGTTCATCGACACCGCGGAGTACCTCGCCGAGCATCTGCGGGTCTCGCTGGGCCGCAGCGCCACCGTCGACTGCGTGACCGGCGCACTGCCGCCAACCGATCGGGAAGCCCGGATCGCCGAGCTCACCGACACCGACGGCCGGCACGTGCTGATCGCCACAGACTGCCTGTCCGAGGGGGTCAACCTGCAGCAGCACTTCCAGGCCGTCGTGCACTACGACCTGGCGTGGAACCCGACCCGCCATGAGCAGCGCGAAGGCCGGGTGGATCGGTTCGGCCAGCCCCGAGACGTCGTCCGCGCCGTGACGATCATCGGAGCGGACAACCAGATCGACGAGATCGTCATGCGGGTGCTGCTGCGCAAGCACGAGGCGATCCGCAAGCAGCTGGGCATCAGCGTTCCAGTGCCCGACTCGGCCAACTATGTGGTTGAGGCGGTGCTGGAGGAGCTGCTGATCACTAGACCGCAGGCCGATCAACCGGCGCTGGAGGGGATGGACGAGTTGATCCGAACCCGGCGCGCCGACCTGCACCGGGAGTGGGACAGCTACGCCGAACGGGAGAACGCCGCGCTCACCAAATTCGCCCAGATCGGGATCAAGCCGGACGAGGTGGCCCGCGAGCTGGCCGAGATCCACGCCAGCCTGGGCGCCGGGCCACAGATCGAAGAGTTCACCCGCGAAGCCCTGGATGCGCTCGGCTCCTCGCTCGCCGACCGCCCGGGCGGCTTCGAGGCCGTCACCGCCACGCTGACGCAGGGATTGCGAGGTGCGCTGCCGCCGGGGCATGCGCGGCCGCTGCCGTTTCACCGCGAGCTGCCCGTGCCCCGCCGGCATGCCCACCTGGACCGCACCGACCCAAGTGTCCGCGCCGTCGCCCGGTACGTACTGGAGAGCGCACTCGACCCCGAGACACCCGGCCCCCGTCCGGCCCGGCGGTGCGGGGTGCTGCGCACCGACGCGGTGGCCCGGCGCACCACGCTGCTACTGGTGCGGTTCCGCCTGCACCTGACCCTGCCGGGCCGGGAGGGTCCACGTCCGATGGTCGCCGAGGAGGCTCGGGTACTGGCCTACCGCGGCCGCCCCACCGACCCCGACTGGCTCGGCCAAGACGAAGTGGAGACCGTGCTGGCCGCGGAGCCGACCGGCAATGTAGCCCCGGAGCTGGCACGCGACGACCTGGAACGGGTCATCGGCCAGCTCAACCAGCTGCAGCCGCACATCGACGCCGAGGCGGACGCGATGGCGGCGCGGCTGCGGGAATCCCACATCCGGGTGCGCGAAGCCACCAAGCAAAGCGGTACCAGCAAGATCACGGTTGAGGCGCACCAGCCGTCCGACGTGCTCGGCATCTATCTCTACCTGCCTGTGGTCACTGGCGGTGTCAATGTCGCGGGTGTCCGGTGAGCCGGTCCCCGTTCCCGGCGCTGCGGGTCGCGGGCGGGTTGCTGCCTGCTGACCTGTTCGGCCGCGTGGTGGAGGGCAAGGACCTGCCCGGCTGGGGATCGGCGGACTACGGGCTAGCGCCGCACGAGACCGTCCGGCAGGCCGCCACCCGGTCCTTCGACTACCTGGGCGGCGCCTGGCAGGCGTTCACCCGGGAACGAGACAAGGCGCAGGCCGAGGGTCGCCCGCTCACCGGGCTCACCCGCGAGCGATGGCTGCTCACCGTGTTCCGCGCGCTCGACTACGGGATCCTGTCCACCACACCCACCGGCGGGCTGGTGGCGCAGGACAAGGCATTCAGGGTCAGCCACCTCTGGGAGCACGTGCCGATCCACCTGCTCGGTTGGGGAGTGGATCTGGACCGGCGCACCAAGGGCGTCGCGGGTGCGGCCGAGGCAGCGCCGCAGTCGATGGTGCAGGAGCTGCTCAACCGCACCGATACGCACCTGTGGGCGATCGTTTCCAACGGGTGCACACTGCGGTTGCTCCGGGACTCGCGGTCGCTGGCTGGGTCCGCCTACGTCGAGTTCGACCTTGAACTGATCTTCAATGAGCAGCTGTTCTCCGATTTCGTGCTGCTGTTCCGGCTGCTGCACGCCTCCCGGCTGGCTGTGTCGCCGGGAGAGCCTGCGACTGGATGCTGGTTGGAGCAGTGGCGGCTCAATGCCCTCAAGCAGGGTGAACGCGCCCTGGAGCGGCTGCGCGGCGGCGTCAGGCAGGCCATCAACATCCTCGGCACCGGGTTCTTGCAGCATCCGGCGAACCACGAGCTGCGCCACCGGCTCGCCGCAGGCACCCTGGCCCGGCACGACTACAAGCGCGCCGTGCTGCGGCTGGTCTACCGGCTGTTGTTCTGGTTCGTCGCCGAGGACCGCGACGTGGTGCTGGATCCGGACGCGCCGATCGCCGCCCAGGAGCGGTACAGCCAGTTCTTCTCCGCCCAGCGGCTCCGGGATCGTGCTCGACACGGCAGCACCGATCACCATGAGGACCTGTGGGAGGCCGTCCGGCTCGTCTTTGTCAGCCTGGGCATCGAGCAGGGGCGCCCGCAACTCGCCCTACCCGGCATCGGGGGACTCTTCGAGCGCATCACCTGCGACCAGCACGGCGAACCGATCGAGCCGACGCTTCCCGATGAGCTCGACGAGCCGCTGGAGGGCCTGCTGCTCACCAACGCGGCGCTGATCACCGCGGTGCGCCACCTGGTGATCGTCGAGTCGGACGGTCAGCAACGGCCGGTCGACTTCCGCAACCTCGACTCCGAGGAGCTCGGCAGCGTCTACGAGTCCCTGCTGGAGCTACACCCGCAGTACGACCCGCTGGAACAGACCTTCACGCTGGTCAGCGCTGCGGGCAATGAGCGCAAAGAGACCGGCTCCTACTACACACCGACATCGCTGACCGAGGCGCTGCTGGACAGCGCGCTGGATCCGGTGCTGAACGAGGCCGCCGCCGCGCCCGGGGATACCGAGGCGAAGGTCGGCGCGCTGCTGGGCGTCACCGTCTGCGACCCGGCCTGCGGGTCGGGGCACTTCCTGGTCGCGGCGGCGCGGCGGATCGCCCGCCGGGTCGCTCAGCTGCGCAGCGGCGAGCACGAACCCTCACCGGACCTGGTGCGCACGGCGACGCGCGAAGTGGTCAGCCGGTGCATCTACGGCGTGGATATCAACGAGATGGCCGCCGAGCTGGCCAAGGTGTCACTGTGGCTGGAATCCGTCGAGCCCGGCAAACCGCTGGCCTTCCTGGACGCCAACATCCGCGTCGGCAACTCCCTGCTCGGCACCACCCCGGCGCTGATCGCCGCCGGCATCCCCGATGACGCCTTCACTCCGATCGAGGGCGACGACCGCACCGCAGCCAAGACCATCCGGGAGCAGAACGCGAGGGAGCGCAGTGGCCAGTTCGACCTGTTCTCCGCCGGCGGGCTGGAACTGACCAACGACTCCCTCGCGATCCAGACCCGGGATATGGCGCGCTCTTTGCCGGCGCGGCTGGGTGACATCGCCGTCGCGCACCGCAGACTGCGCGAGATCGACGCACAGCGCTCCAGCCTGCGGCGGATCGCCGACGCCTGGTGCGCCGCACTGGTGCAGGAAAAGGCCACGGACACGGCGCTCTCCGCGATCACCGACCGCGTCCTGAAATGGATCGCCACCGGCCCGACCAGCCTTTCCGAGCAGTGGGTGGCCGAGCGTGTCGAGCGGCTGGCCCGTGACTACCGTTTCTTCCACTGGCAGGTCGAGTTCCCGCACATTTTCGCCGTGCCCGAGGACGGTGACGTCGATGCGGCGACGGGCTGGCGCGGCGGATTCCACTGCGTCGTCGGCAACCCCCCGTGGGAGCGAGTGAAGCTGCAGGATCAGGAGTTCTTCGCCACCCGGCGCCCGGACATCGCCGGTGCCCGCAACGCCGCCGTTCGGCAGAAGATGATCGCGGCTCTCGGCGGCAGCGACGACCCGGTGGACCAGCGGCACTACG
>JBOHFW010000030.1:0-4842 GCA_050699835.1 Pseudonocardiaceae bacterium
GAACAGGCTCGCAGGCAAGGTATAAAGCCGATCGTGTCGGTTGACGAGTTGGCCTATCCCGGAGTGTGGGAGTCGGACAAGGAGCTGGACGAGTTCCTGGCTGATCTGTACGCCTCTCGCCGGGCCAGCTTCTCGTGAGTCTCATCGTCTTGGACACCGACGTGGCGTCGGCTACCTTGCTCGGTCGGTTACCGGACCGGCTACGGGCCCGCTTGGTGGGTCACACCATGGCTATCACGTTTGTCACGCTCGGGGAGCTGGCGAAGTGGACCGCACTGCGGGGTTGGGGGTCGCGTCGCCTGGCGGACCTAGCCAGCTGGCGACAGCACGTCGCGGTGCTGTCATACGACGAAGCTGTGACCACCATGTGGGGCCAGCTACAGGCCCGCGCACAGCTGCGGGGACGACCCCGGCCGGTGAACGAGACCTGGATCGCGGCGTGCTGCCTGGTCGACGGGTTGCCGCTGGCCACACTGAACGTGAAGGATTTCGTAGACTTCGCCGAGTACGAAAGCCTCATTCTGATATAGCCGTCTCGCCCGTGCCTCGCTGCTCGACGTCCACGAGCACACTGCCATTCAACTGCTCGGTGACAGCCCAACCGGTGTGAGCGGCGACGTCCGGCCGTACCGGCATTTGCCTACGTTCGCCTCGCCGGGCTCAATCCTTATGTCGCGCAGCCGTGGGCAGGTCTGTACCGATTGCGAAACATGCTGGCGCACGACCGGCTCCCGACATCGACGAGGATGAGGTGTGCCGGATGACGACCATTCGCCCGGCCGAACTGCGCGAACAGATTCGCGATCTTCTTTGATGTGACGGGCGCAGGAGCAATGGTGCGCGCCGACCGACTCACTCCGCTCGACAATGTCTGGGAAGCGCTGTGCAGCCCGCCGCGAGGTACGTCCGGAAGTCCAGGGATTCCACCGGACCCAGCGCGGCGGCTTGTAGTCGGCCCCACAAGCTACCGTAGGCGGCCACCGCATCCTTGGCGTCGAGGTAGCGCGCGTCGTCATAAGACTCGACGTAGACGAACTCCAACGGCGCGGCGATACCCGGTGCGGGGATAGTGAGCAGGGTGAAACGGAAGATCATCCGGCCGGCGAAGGTCCGGGCGTCGAACGGCAGCACCTGGATCTGCACGTTGTGCAACCGAGCCATCTCCGCCAGGAAGTCCAGTTGCTCGGCCATCACCTCGCGACCACCGACCTGCCGCCGCAGGCATGACTCGGAGAGCACGAACGACACCTCGGGCGGGTCCTCCCTGTTAAAGATCGCCTGCCGCTCCTTGCGGGCCTGGACTTCGTTCTCCAGATCGTCAGTCGGCCAGAGCGGCTGGGCGTCGATGAACATCCCAGACCACTCGGGGCACACCGCGCGGTAGCCGTCCCAACGATGAGCATCCTCGACGGCACTTCGGGCAGCCGCGTTGCCGCACTCACCGGCCTGTCCGCCGAGCGGCTTGCCAAGTTCGGTGGTGTCCGCGAGTAGTAACTACCGGTCCGTCTCAACGCTGCGGTGCGCACCGATGACCTCGACCTGAAGATCGCCGATCAAGGTCTCTGCGGCGGTTGTCGTAGTGATCGGCTAGAACTTCCGGCCATGAGCTCGGGACCGTCGGGCACGCTCACCGCTTATATCGACGAGGCTGGGAGCAGGCTCGCGGATGGGCAGTGGACATATGCGTTGGGTGCGGTGCTGCTCAGCTCCGACCAGCACGGCGCCAGCGTCGCCCAACTTCGCTCGTTGTTGCTGCCCGCGCGACCGTTCCTGCGGCACTACGACGAGACCCCGGCGCGCCGCGCCACGATCGCAGGCGTGCTCGCACAGCTACCGCTGCACGGCGCGATCGTGGTCACCACGGTCACCGATAACACCTTTCAGGAACGCGCGCGGGCGCGGCTACTCACCTACTTGCTGCCGCGTCTGGCAGCACATGGAGCACGTTGGACGGGTTGTGCTTGAGTCCACGTCGACCATGAGAACAAGACCGCCGAGCCGATGACGTGGGTCGCCGACTTCGTGGTCAGTTCGTACCTGGCCGCCCAGCAGCACGGAGAGCAGCGGCCGTGGGAGGTCGTCAGCGACGCGCATGTTATCGATATCGTGACCAAGTGATCCCGGTAAGCGCGAAGCCCGGGGGTCCCACGACGACGCGGGCACAGTCCCGGGCTCACTTCAAGCCGCGTCCGCGGACCGGCTAGCCCTTACAGGGTAGCGCTGGCTGATATCCGACGGCAACGACCGCCGGGCCAACTTCTTCTGAGCTTCATCGACATCGACGTAGCGTCGACCGGCTCGCGCAGTCGGCTACCGACGCAGCACCGAGGTACGGCTCAACAAAAGCCTTCGCGGGTGCCCTGGTAACGAGCTGTTGCGCCGGCCGGGGCCTCCGAGCTGGCTGCGCCTACACCAGCCGCAGGATGAGCACCCGCCGTTGCTCGCGGACCACGGCGTACAGAATCAGTCCGGCCCCGTCGCCGTACGTGGTGGTCCACCGGTCGCGGCGGGCGTCGTACGCCTCACGCGGGCCTTCGGGCCACTCCAGGAGCTGCTCGACCCGCGCGTCGATCTGCTGCCGGGTCGCGGCGGGCAGCGCATCGTCCTGCTCGATCGCGATCTTTAGCCAGCGGATCGAGAACCGTGGCATCTACAGCTGAACCCAACTACCGTTCTCGCGCACGTACCAGCCGGTGTCCACCCCGGCCCGCGCCTGCACGACCAGCTCGTGCTCCTGCTCGGTCAGGGGATTGGCGCACATTACGGCGATCCCCCACCACCGATCCAGCACCGCATCGAGGTGGCCGAGGTCAAAGTCAGCGTCGGCGCGGGCGAGAGCCTGGCGGAACTCTGCCTCGAACTCCGTGCACTCGGCCGGTGCGAGCGCAGTCAACGTCGCTCGGATAGCGGGCCCGGAACGCTCGATCTTCGTTGCCGCGGTCATCGGCTCAGTATCCACCCAGCCCGCCCAGTCAACTCCCAGGATGCAACTCACGGCGTGGCACGTCTGCAACGGCCGGGCGGACGGGTGCTCACCGGGTACTCGGGGCGCGGTCTCGGCATCGCCGGCCGCAGACTGCGGCGGCGGGCCGGCGTCAGCGCCCGTACCGTCGAGACCCTTGCTGGCCGGCAAGCCCAACTCACCGTGAGAGCTGTTGCGCCGCCCAAGAACCTGCTCATCGTGATCCTCGACCTCGTGCCCGGCTGCGATCGCAGCGCTGGGTTCTCAGAGCTCGCCGTGCCGCACCGCAGCCTGGAGCCCGGGGGACAAGTCTGGTCGAACCTGATGGACCCGGTGGTGACGTCGCAGCTCATCGGCGGCGTTGGGTAGCTCTCATGCGGCTGCTCCGGCCGATCCAACGGACCTGGCACGGCTAGGCCGACGGCAATGGGCGCCGCCACATCGCCCCTGCCGTCATCGACTGCGACCAGATGTGAACAGCGCAAAGCCCGGTCGCCGACCGTCCGGACGGGGACCGGGCGCACTTCCTCGGCCTACGGGGCTTTGGCCTCATGAGGCCGTACCTCGACCGCGGGCCGCGAGTGGTGCCGAGATCGATCAATCCCCTGCGGCCCGGCGACGGCGGGCCTCGGTGTCCTCGTCGAGCTGGCGGGCCGCCTCATACTGTCCCAATGCCCGCAGGTCGGCGGCGAGGTTGGTGGCCGAGACCAGGGTGTGGGGGTGCTCCTCACCCAGCACCCGACGCCGCAGCTTCAGGGCACGCTCGATGAGCGGCAGGCTCGCCGCTGGTTCTCCGCGGGTCAGCAGGTAAAGGGCGGCCGCGTTGAGCAACCACGCGACGTCGTCGCCGACGTCATCGAGAGTGCGGCTGGCGTCGGTGGCGGTCAGAGCGTGGGGGAGTAGCCATCGCCATTGCGCCCAGCTGCCGGGGTTGTTCCATGGGTCGGGTGGGTCGGCGGCGCGCAGTAGCCGGACCGCGGTCACGGCCAGGTCGGGCTCGACTGCCCCACTGGCCGACTGGGCACGCAGGATGGCCTGGACGAGCCGGTGCAGTTGCAGGCTGCCGGTCTGCACCCGGGCGAGGGACCGGGTGCGCAGCAGCCGGGTGAGGCGAGTGAACCTCAGCGGGTCGCCGGCTGCGGCGGCGAGCTCGCCGGGCAGCGCCTGCGGGTGGGCGGTGAACAGGGTGAACGGGATGGGTTCGGGCGCGAGGTGGGCGCACAGGGTAAGCAGGTGCAGCGCGGCGGGGTCGTCGGCGGCGAGCCGGTCAAACGCCACCTGCCAGCTGGCGGCCAGGGACACCGGATATCCCATGGGTGCCTCGTCGGCCAGTAGTTCGGCGGCCCTGGTCTCCAGCAGTCGCAGGTAGGCGTCGGCGGATAGGCCGGTCTCGTCCAGGTAGGCGGCGGTTTGGGCCAGCGCCAGCGGCAAATTGTCTACCGCTTCGGCGATCCGGGCCGCGTCGGGAGCCGACAGCCGAGGTACGCGCTGGAGAAGCAGGCTGACGGATTCGTCGGGGTCGAACAGATCGACCTGCACCGGGGTGGCCAGCTCGCCCCACCGTGGGTTGCGGGAGGTGATGAGCACCTGACCCGCGCCGCCGGGCAGGAACGGCGTCAGCAGCGGGGGATCCTCGGCGTTGTCGTAGATCAGGAGCCACCGGTCCCGGTCCCGTAACGCGCCGAGTAGCCGCGAGACCGCGGAGGTGATGGGGTCACGCTCGGCGGCGAGGTCCAGGGCGCGGGCCAGGTCGGCCAGGCGGTCTGGGATGAGGGTGGGTTCCTCTGCGGGCACCCACCACACCACGTCGTAATCCTGCCCGTGGCGGTGGGCGTACTCGATGGCCAGCGCGGTCTTGCCGATCCCGCCCATGCCGTGCA
>JBOHFW010000031.1:0-6626 GCA_050699835.1 Pseudonocardiaceae bacterium
GGGCTGGCCGCTCCGGAGGCGGTCCAGCCGGGCTGGGCAAGCCGGGCCGCGCAGCGGCTGCTCGGCGCTGTCGGCGCCGAGCCCGCCGGCCCGCTGACAGGAGCCAAGGACTTGTTGACCGGCGTCAAGGCGCAGCGAGCACTGCGGGACGTTTACCGCGACCTGATCGTCGAGCTCGCGGCTGCAGATTTAGCAGCCGCGGTGGAGCCCGAGTTGCCTGTGCTGCCCTTCGAGCAGGTCGCCGACGCGCTTGCCGAACTTGCGATCGGTGTGTTGCGCGCCGCACTGGCCGTCGCGATCATCGAGGTCACCCCGGATGGGCCGGCACCACGGCTGGCCGTGATCGGAATGGGCAAGTGCGGCGGTGGCGAACTCAATTACGTCTCCGACGTGGACGTGATCTTTGTGGGTGCCTCCGAAGACGAGCTCGGTGCCGCCACCAAGCTGGCTTCCGCGACGATGCGGGTGGCGTCGGCGTGCTTCGAGGTGGACGCAGCGCTGCGCCCCGAGGGCAAGGCCGGTGCGCTGGTGCGAACGATGGACGGGCACCTGTCCTACTACCGCCGGTGGGCCAGGACCTGGGAATTCCAGGCATTGCTCAAGGCGCGCCCGGTCGCCGGTGATCCCGAGCTCGGGGCCCATTATCTGGAAGCCGTGGCACCCCTGGTGTGGACCGCTGCAGATCGGGAGAACTTTGTGCCCGAGGTGCAGGCGATGCGTCGCCGGGTCGCCGAGCACGTTCCCGCCCAGCTGAAGGAACGAGAACTTAAACTGGGCCATGGCGGCTTGCGTGACGTGGAGTTCGCGGTGCAATTGCTGCAGCTGGTGCATGGCCGCACCGACGAGTCGTTGCGGGTCAGGTCCACTACGACGGCGTTGACCGCGCTGGCAGCGGGCGGGTATGTCGGTCGCGACGACGCCGCGAATCTCGCGGCCTCCTACCGGTTCCTGCGCCTGCTGGAGCACCGGTTGCAGCTGCAGAGACTGCGCCGCACCCACCTGCTCCCGGCCGATGAGGACACCGCAGGCTGGCGTTGGCTGGCCCGCGCGGCGGGGATACGGCCGGACGGGAGGCGCGACGCGACCGGAGTGTTACGCATGGAACACATCCGGCAGGCACACCGGGCCCGCCGGCTGCACCAGAAGCTGTTCTACCGGCCGTTGCTCGAAGCGGTGGCCAAGGTGCCCACCGAGGCCTACCGGCTTTCGGAATCCTCGGCGAAGGCGCGGCTGGCCGCGTTGGGTTACGCCTCGCCGCAGGGGGCCCTGGCGCATCTGCGGGCGCTCACCGAGGGGGTGTCCCGGCGCGCGGCGATCCAATCCGCGCTGCTACCCGTCCTGCTGGAGTTCCTCGCCGACACACCCGACCCTGACCGCGGGCTGGCCGCCTACCGGCGGGTATCCGAGGCGCTCGACGAAACCCCGTGGTACCTGCGGTTCCTGCGCGACGAGGGAGTGGTGGCGCAGCGGCTGATGGGTCTGCTCGGCACCTCCCGGATGGTGGCCGACCTGCTGGTCCGGGCACCGGAGGCGCTGCAGCTCCTCGCCGACCCTGGCGAGCTGGCCGGTCGCGACCCGGCGGAGGTGGCGACATCACTGCGTACCACCGCGTGCCGGCATCACGACCTCGGTGCGGCAGTGACGGCGGCCAGGGCGCTGCGCCGCCACGAGCTGTTCCGAATCGCCTGCGCCGACCTGCTCGGCCTCCTCGATCTCGACGCGGTGTGCGCGGCGCTGTCCTCGGTGTGGACGGCGGTGCTGGCCTCAGCGCTGGATGTTGCGCTGCGCGCTGAGATCGACCACCGGCAGGCTGAGCCGGCTCGGATCGCGGTGATCGGGATGGGCCGGCTGGGGGGTGCGGAGCTGGGCTACGGTTCCGATGCCGACGTGCTGTTCGTCTGTGCGCCGCCGCCCGGTGTGAGAGCCGGCTCAGACGCGGAGACCGACGCCATTCGGTTCGCCTCTGCGGTCGCCGAGTCGGTGCGTAACCTGCTCGGTTCACCCAGCCAGGATCCACCTCTGCTGGTCGACACCGGGCTGCGCCCGGAGGGACGCTCAGGTCCGCTGGTGCGCACCTTGTCCTCCTACCAGGCCTACTACACCCAGTGGGCGCAGACCTGGGAGGCGCAGGCGTTGCTGCGGGCCACTCCACTCGCCGGCGACGCAGAGCTGGGGGAGCGGTTCATCGCGATGATCGACCCGATGCGGTACCCCATCGGTGGGCTGACCGCGCGCCAAGCCACTGAGATTCGCCGGATGAAGGCCCGAGTTGACTCCGAACGGCTACCCCGCGGTGCGGATGCGACCACTCATACCAAGCTCGGCCGCGGTGGGCTGGCGGATGTGGAGTGGACTATCCAGCTGCTGCAGCTGCAGCATGCGCAACAGGTGCCGGTGCTGCGAACCCCGTCCACCACAACCGCCCTGCGGGCCGCTGCCGATACCGGGCTGCTGTCCAGGGTCGATGCGGAGGTCCTGCTGGCGGCCTGGCAGCTCGCCACCAAGACCCGCAACGTGCTCACCCTGGTACGTGGTAAGCAAGTCGATCAGCTACCCACCTCCGGCCGGGAACTGGCGGCCGTGGCCAGGGCATTGGGCCACTCCGCAGAGGACGACCCAGGCCAGGTCCTCGACGAATACCGCCGCACCACTCGCCGAGCCCGCACCGTCGTGGAACGTTTCTTCGGCACCTGACCAGATGCGATAACGCGCAGCGGTGAGGTGCGTGCGGGCAGGTAGGCTACCTCCGCCATTTTTATCTATCCGGCCCGGTAGAGCGTGGCCAGGAGGGCGACATCTGATGCGCAGTGCGGCTCTTGTCGCGGCGGTCCTGACCACCCTCGGCGGGCTCAGCGCCGGGTGTGGCCACGGTGTCGGGGACGTCGCCGTGGGGGACTGTTTCCGCAGCGGTACGGCTGCGGCCTTCGGGTGGGGTACTGAGGTGCCCTGCGATCAGCCGCACTCCGTCGAGGTCTTCGCCGTCCGCGACGTGACCGACATCTATCGGGAAACCCCACGCGCCGCGCTCGAGGAGGAGGGCAACCCGGCCCGCCAGCGATACCTGGCGCTGGTGGCTGAGTTCTGCGAGCCGGCGTGGTCGGACTACAGCGGGTTCGGTGAACTGGGTGGCTCGCTGAGCGCTCGAGCGGTGGTGCTCCCTGCGATCTATGGCGACATGGCGCTGGAAGCGAGCCCCGCCGCGGACTGGGATGCCGGGAAAAAGACGGTGATCTGCTATCAGGTGCTCGGACGGCCCGGAGTTGACGGTGAGCAGGCGATCTTGGTGGATCGCCCGGTGCTGGAGACGTTGGGCAGGGCTCCAGCAGCCGTTCCGCCGCAGGTTCGCGACTGCGCGATGAGCCCGGCGGCAGATCGGCGTGAGGAACGCGTGCCATGCACCGAGCCGCACGACCGCGAGTACCTGGGCCACCTCGATCTGGCCCAGTTCGTCGGCCTGGTGCCCGGTCTCGACCAGGCGTTTCTGAACCGGTTCAACTCCGTCACCGCGCCCGCCAAGGACTGGGCCGTGCTCGACGGGTTGTGCGGGCGGATATTCCGTTCCCTGCCTGGTCGCAGCCGGGCGGATATCACGTTGCTCGCGCAGGTCTACACCGCCGACAAGACCTGGGGCTGGGCCGATGAGGGTGCCTACCACACCGCTTGCTTCGCCCGAACCGGGCAGCAGGTCACCCGCTCCATCGTGGGGATCGGTGATCGGCCACTGCACGCCCCCGGATGACGTCCACCGGGATTATTGGCGGTTATCGGCGCCGATTGATCGCGCCATGCGCCGGTGAGCGAACCACGTTCGGGTACCCGGCAGGCATGTCGGCACCGAGGCAATGACCATGAGTGCGGTGCTGGCGAGCAGCCCCGCCTGGGTGATCGGTGGCGCTTCGCCGAACACCTTAACGCTGTAGAGCGCGCTGAGGAGGGTGAGCCCGACGAGCGGGAACCGGGCCCAGCCACGACCGGAGCGCATGGTGAACGCGAGCGTCGTCTGGACCAGGGCGATCAGCGCGCCGGCGCCGATCAAGGTCGCCACAGTGGCCATCGCTACCCGCTCGCGAGTCGCGAGTGTTTCCAGCGGGTGCTCCCGCTCGAGGGTTAACAACACGAGCGCTTTGAGCTCGCCGAAGTAGCGCAGCGTCGCGATCGCGGTGATCACACCGACCACGCAGGCTCCGAACCACAACCAGTACGAGAGGTCGATGAGTCGCGGCCGGGGCGGCGCGGGGAGTTCCGAGGGCATCGCTCTGGTAGCGATGCTCGGACGTGGTGGGGGCGCGGATGGATGACGATCGCCTCGTTCTGCCTGCATTAGGCAGCAACCTACCGTGGCGCCTGGCCCGCCACCGGGCCTGGGCCACGCACCGTCCGGGGGCAATCCCCTAACCAACCCCGGGGCGGTGCCGGCGGTCCCGGTATCCGCCCGACCCGCAACCCGGCCGCAACCCCGATGGCGGGCCATCGTTGGAGCTCTAACTTTGTCGTCAGCCGGACAGCAAGTCCGGGGAGAACCACCCGACAGAGATCCAATCACGATCAAGGAGAGCAATCATGCCTGACTTCCGGTCCGAGACCAACTTCCACCCCGTGCAGGACGTCGACACCGACACCTCCGGCGGCGCTGGCGGCGCTGGCGGCGAGAGCAACGCGCTCGCCTACGGCTACAACGTGGCAGACGCTGGCGACGGCGGTCTCGCCGTGGGCGGCGACGCCAACGGTGGTCACGGCACCGGCCTGGGTGTGGGCGGTCACGGTGGAGACTCGGATGCCGATGCCCACGGCGGCCACGGCTTCTTCCCCTGGGGCGGCGGCGACGCGGATTCCACGGGCGGCGCTGGTGGCGACGGTGTGGGCCTGGGCGTTGGGGGACACGGCGGTAGGGGTGGCGACGCGGATGCCGATGGTGGCGACGCGCTGAACTATGGCTACACCGCGGCCGGTTCCAGCGCCGACGGTGGCGAGGGTGGCGACGGTGGCGACGCCGAGGTCTACGCCACCCAGAACAACACCCTGGTCCAGGACTACGAGTTCACGGACTCGTTCAACGAGGACAACGACGTCACCGTCATCAAGGACTCCGGGAACCAGGACAACGACGGCGTGGACAACAAGGGTGGCTACATCAAGGACAGCGTCGTGGCTGGCGACGACATCGAGGACTCGTTCAAGTCCGACGACGACGTTGTCATCAACGACTCCTACAAGGTTGACAACAGCGTGCACGACATCGACGCCTCTCACGACGACAACAGCTTCACCCAGATCAACGACTCGTTCAAGTCCGACGACGATCTGCTGGACCTCGACTTGCGCAACGTCGACATCGACCTGCTGTGACATCCCGAACGATAAGGACGCTCACGAAGCAGCATTGACGGGGGCCAGGCCCGCCGTCCTCTTCCCGAGGCGGCGGGCCTGCGCCCGAATTCTGATCTGCATACCAGGAAGGAATGGAGGTGAATGACGTGCTGACTGTTTCATCGCTTATCGAGTTTCTCCTGAGCTTGCTGCGTGACGAGGAAGCGAAGGCCGAGTTCATGGCGGACCCCCACGGGACGCTGGCCCGGCATGGCCTGGACCACCTCTGCGCTCAGGACGTGTACGACGTGGCTCCGATGATTGCCGACCACGGGTCTGTGCATGTCAAGCAGGCGGCCCAGCACTCAGCGCCATACCACGGTGATGACCCGGTCCGGGCGATCTCGCACATTACCGAGAAGTATGAAGTCACCCATGTTACGGTGGACGAATCCCCCGAATACAACCTCACTTATGTCGACGATCGCGACACCGTTGTGCAGATCGACGATCGGGACAAAATTGTCAATGTCGATGATCGAGACACCACCTCGATTCACGCGGATGGCGACGTCACCATCGAGAACTCGTTCAACGAGGACAACGATGTCAACATGATCGAGGATTCGTACAACCAGGATAATGACGGTGTTGACAACAAGGGTGGCAAGATCGATGACAGCGCCGTGGCAGGCGAGGACATCGAGGACTCGTTCACATCCGACGATGACACCACTGTCACCGACTCGTACAAGGTCGACAACAGCGTCTCTGACGTCGACGCATCGAGCGACGACACCTCGGTGACCACCGTCCAGGACTCCTTCACCACGGACGACGACGGAACAGACGTCACGGTTGATGACGAGGACGCGGACGGCGCCGAGGACCAGATCGCTGGGTAACCCGGGCCGCGTGAGCTCCTCTGGTACGGACCACACCGTCCAACCGGCGACGGTCTACTCTCCCCGGTTTAGCGAGGCAGCACCCAGTTCTGCCGCCCTCCCGAGTCAGGCGAGGGTGGCAGAACTGTTCGTCGTCACCCTCGGCGAGAACGGCGAGAACACAAGGAGGAGCAGTGACGCCATCGGCGCCGGTAAAGGCCGTGGATCTGGCGCTGGCGACGATCGCCCAGTACGACAGATCAGACCTGGAGGCCCGGCTCGCGCAGACCCGGGCCCGGCTGCTCGACGAGCGGGTCCGAGTCCTCGTGGTCGGAGAGTTCAAACAAGGCAAGAGCCTGCTGGTCAACGGGTTGGTGCGGGCGCCGGTGTGCCCGGTTCACGACGACATGGCCACCTCGGTGCCCACCGTGGTCC
>JBOHFW010000032.1:0-9114 GCA_050699835.1 Pseudonocardiaceae bacterium
ACAGAGGATGCCTCGCGTTACGCCGCCCCGATTATGCCGACAAAACGCTGCCGCGCACCTGCACCCACCAGCGCCGATCGACTCAATATCGGCATAATCCGGAGATCGGCATAATTTGTCCAGGGTAGGGCGAGGTTTCGGGTGAAGGTCCAGACTTGGTCGGCTTTGTTGTGGAGGCGTGTGGCGAGGTTGTATCCGGGGTGGTTGCCTTTGGGCCAGTCGCGGTGTCGGTTGGTGGTGATGCCCCAGGCGACTGCGTGGTCGTAGCGTTGGCGCAGGTCGGCGAGTAACTGGGGGTCGAGCTGGTCGCGCTCGTCGGTGGTGACGCCGGTGACCGCGGCGGCGGCCTCGCGCAGCACGGTGATGACCTCGCCGGCCCAGTTCTGCTGGGTGGGGTGCAGTTCGAGGACGCCTTTGGCGTGGCGGATCAAGTGGGCTACGCATTGCTGGACACCGGCGAGTTGGGTGTCGAACTGGTGCCAGGCGGTGTAGTCGTCTCGGACCAGGTAACCGGTGTAGCCCTGCAGGACACCCAGGCCCGCGATGTCGGTCTTGGAGCGCGACCCCATCGCGGCGTAGTAGACCAGCCGCGCATCGGGGGTGCGCACGGTGACCGCGTGTGGGGACCCGGGCACGGGTTGGCCGTGCTCATCGGTGTTCTTGCTGATCACGTTGGTCGGCGTCTCATCGGCGCAGAGAACATCCTCGGCGCGCAGCGCGGTTGTCATCGCCTCATCGAACCCGCAGTCCTCCAGGCGCTGGGCGAAGCGCTCCAGGGCGCGGGCGACGAACCCGGCCGACACCGGCACGCCCAGCATCATGGCCATCAGCGCCGCGGTCCGCTCGATCGGCACGTTGCCCTCACTGGCCAAAAGGATCGCCGCGGCATTGACGTTCGGCCCGTACACCACGGTGCCGGCCGCCCCCCACGGTGGCACCGCAGTGGTGATCTTCCCGCAGCTGCCGCAGCGCCGCCGCGGCAGCAGGTAGTGCACCTTCTCCAGCGTGACCGCCAGGATGTCCCACACCTGCGCCCAGCTCATCCCCGCATCCGCGGCATCGCCCAGCGCATCACCGCATCCCCGGCACTGCGCCGGCGGGTCCACCACCTCGGTACGGTCAGGCTCCGACGCCGGCCTCAATCCCGACCCCTGACGGCCGGGCTGACCCCCAGGCTTGCGCTGCTTCGATCTCTCCCGAGATGAGCGATCCGCCCGCCGCGTGGCCTTGGCCTCAATCGAGTCCTTCGACGGCGGTGCCGAGGAGTTCGTCGAGTTCATCCCCAGCCGCCGCCGCAACTCGGCGTTCTCCGTCTCCAACGTCTCCACCCGCGCCGCCAGCCCCGCCACCAGCGCGGCAAGTTCCTGATACGAAGGCTCGGGCGGCTCGGGCGTGGACACAACCCAGATGATCGACGATCAAAGACCCCACCACGAGCCCGACACGCCGACACCATCACCAACAGTCCACCAAGATCAACTCATCTGCGACGGCCCAGCTCAACGAGACCCCTGAATGGACACCTTTCTCCAGCAGTGGAGTTATTCCTGCGACCGCGCGGCTGATCGTCGACTGAGACACGCCGTACGTCTCCGCCAGTTCTACCTGTACTCGATTGCGGCGAAGGTATGTCAACGCGATAACCATGGACACATACAAGCCCAGACTTGGTGGCCAATGGTTGATGCCCGGTTCCAGCTCGGCGGATCGAACCATCCCGCACAGGTCAATCATTTCATCCTTGGTCAACCCTGTGGTATGGTACATTCTCGACGGTCCGTTTCTTTCGAATTGAGTGTGGCAACCCAATTCTTCCGAGAAGCGGACCGTCGCCCAAGTAGGCGCGCCGTGGACGACTTATTTATCATTTATCGGGGCTCGTGAATAACCCTCACTGGACGATGTCCGACATCTCCCGGTCGAAAAAGACCCCGACACAGGTCGCCACCCTCAGGTTGAAGCCCAGCACGCTCGATCGCTGACCGCCACCCACGGCGACATCGCGGGTGTGCCCGGCCCGGTGACCCGCTGGCTGTTCCCCGGCCGCCGCGCCGACCAACCGATCAACGTCAGCACCCTGCGAACGCGCATCCGCGAGCTCGGCAGCCAACGGTCAGATATCTGATCGCATATCTTGCTCCGCGAAGCGGGAGTGAGTCGTATTGCATCCGCTGCGAACCCGACATGGTCGGTATACGGCCCCCGAGGTGGGCCTGCGGGAGCCGTTGCGACGAGCGATCCCATGGGGGTGACGGTGGGCGCTGGTAACTTCACGCCCGGCTCGGCCGGTATGCACCTGGTCGACGGAGTTGCTCTGCTGCGACCAGAAGAAGCAGGCCTTCACCGCGCGATGCTCGACGGCTGGCGCAACCAACAGCTGGCTCGCCGGCTGGCGTTCTCCACAGTCGACTGGCTGTTCATGTTGTGCAGTTCTCCTAAAATCCGGCGGCGAGCGGGTCGCGCAGCGCGCACCGTGGCTGCTGAGTTGCTGGCGGCGCCGGGGAAACGACCGGACACCAGCTCGTTTGCCAATAGCTTGACCGGTGATACCCCAGAACCTCATCACCGTGTCGGTACCACTTCCGGAGTGCGGAGTTCGACCCGCTGGCCGCTCGGGGCGATGGTGAACCGCCATGCGTCGACGGCTGGCTCACCGACGTCGACCCACCACCGGTAGGCGGTTTCCACCTCGTCCCAGAGCTTGCGTTGCCCGCTTTGGCGCACCTCGTAGGGCGCCTCGGTGGTGATCTGCAGGGTGGCCCAAGAGCGGCTCCACTGATCCACCAGGTACAGGGTGCCGGTGTCCGAGCTGTCGGGATGGTAGAGCTTCTCGCACCGGGGCACGCGGAGCCCGATGGCGGTGGCCGCGTGGACATCGCCGGCCACGTGCCACGGGTGCAGGTCGGTGGTGGACGCGGTTGCCGTGTCGTCGCCTCGCACGATCCGGCCCGTGATGTAGCGGGGGATGCGCTGGGTGCGCAGCCACATGAACGACGCCGGACCGATGATCCGCCCCGTCGCGGTGGCGTCGCCGTGCACGGTGAGCGCCAGCAGGCCGCCGGGATAGTAGGGACTGCCCCAGGGGCTGAGCACGAGCCCCCCGGGGCGGGTCTGGGCCACCCACGCATGGGGCACCTCGGCAACGGCCACGGTGGAGATCACCCGGTCATAGGGCGAAAGCGACAGGTAGCCCTGCGCGCCGTCCCCGGTCACTACGGTCACGGCGCTGAACCCCGTGGCGGCTAAGGCGTGGCGGGCGTGCTCGGCCACGACCGGGTCCACCTCCACGCTCACGACGTTCTCGGCGCCGAGCCGGTGGGCCAACAGGGCCGCGTTGTACCCGGTGCCGGTGCCGATCTCCAGCACCCGCATTCCCGGCTCGACCTCCAGCGCAGCGAGCATCTCCGCCACCACGCCCGGCATCGACGCCGAGGAGGTGACCTCGAACCCGCACCCCCCCTCGCCGGCCGGGTGGCCGTCGTCCACCTGGGTATTGACCGGTGCGTCGGCGTAAGCCCGCTCCAGCCAGCCCTGCTCGTCGTCGCAGCGGCGCAGCGGCACCAGATCGCAGTGGCTGCCCGCCTCGCGATCGTGGTGCCACACCAGCTCCGGGATGAACTCGTGCCGGGGCACCTCGGTGAACGCGGCCCGCCACCGCTCGTCCAGCTCACCCCGCCGAGCGAGGACCTCCACCATGCGTCGGCGCAGCGCGTCGGAGTCGGCCACTACTTTTTGCCGTCCTTGTCGGGGGGGTCCGGCTTGCTGTGCTTGCCAGGGTTCGGCGGTGGAGGTAGCGGCTGCCCGGGCGGGGGTCGACCGTCGCTCGACGGGTCCGGCTGCGGGGGTGGCTTGTCGTGAGTGCCCATGTCACACACCGTGCCGCCCGACAACGCCTCGCGCAACGACGCGCCGGACATTCCGCTCCAGATCACTCGCCCTCGGGCTCCTGCCGAGGGGCCCGAGCCTGACCCCTCCCCGTCACGCAACCTCTGGCAGATGCTCTGAAGCCGGGACGTAATCACATCTGACCCGAATCCGCCTGCGCCACGAGGCGCTGTTGTCACGTATGGAGGTGAGAGACCGTCCATCTCCTCGCCGTCGTAGCGGTGGGGTGAAGCTGGAGGCAGCCTGATCCGGGGGTCGCCGGGGAGGGTGGGAGCAGCCTCGACAAAGTCGCGTCGGTTCGGTACTGCCGGATGGGCCGAGCGCGGTGAGCGAGACGAGAAGGTATACGCGAGAAACCGGTGTCGTTAAGCCTCTTGGCCTCCCCGTAGCTTCCAGAGAAAAAACAACGATCTGCTGCGCCTGGCGCAGGCCGGACGGTGCCTCTTCTCTTCTGGCCGTTGAGTCCGGTGGGCCGGTTGGTCAGGGTGTGAAGCGTCGAAATCCGCCCTCGGCGTCGACGACCTGGCCGGTGATAGTCGCAGCTTCCGGTGATAGCAGGAGCGCGACGACGTCGGCAGCTTCGGCCGGGGTGTTCCATCGACCCCGGGGCATGTGACGGGCGACGAACGAGTCCTGCTGCGGTGTGGCCCAACCGGTGTTTGTGGGTCCGGGGTTGACGCAGTTGACCGTGATGTCGCGTTCGGCTAGCGCGTCGGCCAGTGTCGCGGTGATCTGGTGTAGGGCGCCCTTGGTGGCGGCGTAGGGAATCTCTTCTGGTGCTGGTCCTCGGTGCTGGCCAGAGGTGAACAGCACGATCCGGCCACCGTCCGGATTGGGCCGGTATTGGTCGGCGAACGCCCGTACCAGCAGCAGCGATGCCCGTACGTTGATCGCCCACGTGAGGTCGAGCGTCTTTGAGTCCAGTTCCGCGACCGTGCCCAGCTGGGAGCGCGCGTGGTTGAGCACGAGCGCATCGAGGGTTCCCAGACGCTCAACGGCTTCATTAACTAATCTCTCGGGCGCCGAGGAATCGGCCAGATCGGCCTCGGCGTGGGCAAGCCGGTCGCTCTCGCCGCCCAGTGCTGCGAGCACTGCGTTGATCCCGCCCGGGTCGGCGCCCCAGGGTTGTGTTGCGTCGTGGGGAGCGTAGGAGTGCGCAAAGACATGAGCGCCCTTGTCACGCAGCAGACGCTGAGCGATGGCGAAGCCGATCCCGCGCCGTCGACTCACGCCGGTCACCAATGTCGTCCGCGCCACCCGGCGAATCCTCCCATTAGCCTTCGGAGCAGGCAGATCGCGTTCGCGTCCCGGCCTGGGAGCTTCTCGGTCACCGCGACCACCTCGATGCGTATGGACCGTTTCGACGTGCCGCGGGGTCGCGCTCGGCTTGCCACTTGCCGAGGGCTTCAGCTGAGACCCGGGCGTAGATGGCCAGCGATCGGACCGAGGTGTGGCCGGACAGGGTCATGAGCATCGGGGTGGAGGCGCCTGCTTCGGCGGCGTGGGTGAGCGCGGAGTGGCGCAGTTGGTGCAGGGTGAACGGTCCGCCGGGCATGCCAGCGGTGTGGGCCTCGAACAACTCAGCCGCCCGGCGGTAGGACAGCCGGGCCTTGCCGGTGGCCGGATCGACATCCACCAGCGCGACCGAGGGGCGGGCGGCCCGATCGGTGCAGAACACCGGCCCGCGCCGACGTCCCGCGAGCATGCGGGGCAGCAGCCGTGCGGTGCCGGTCTGCCAGACAATTACATCGCGGGCTCCTCCTTTGCGGGTAATCACCGCGCACCGGTTGGCGGTGTCCAAGTCGGTGACGTTGCGACCACGAGCATCATCTCCTCGCCCCCTGCGCTGGACTCATGGTTTCAGCGCCTCGGGTGCACGAACACGCCGTTGGCGTCGAGGGTGGCCAGCTCGGCGGCGATGTCGACGGTGTGGGTTCCGTAGAAGTGCACGTTCTCATGATGGCTGGGCCAGATGTGGGCCAGCACCTCGTCATCGATGCGCCGGCCGGCCTCACAGAGCGCGGCCACACCCAGGCCCTGGTACTCCGTCATCCAGCACACGATCGCGTTGGTCGCCAGGGTCAGACACCACATCTGCTCGCTCTGGCCGGCGTGGTGGCGCCGGCGTAGCGCGCCCTCGTGGGCGTAGGCCAGTGACCGGCGCAGCGAGTGCAGGTTTTCGCCCTTGTTGAGTTGGCGCCCGATGCGCCGGCGATACGACTCGTCGGCCAGGTAGCGAACGGCGTAGAGCGTGCGGCACAGCAGGCCGTACTCCTTCATCGCCGCGGCCAGGGTGCTCTGCTGGCGCTTGGACGAGCACAGCTTGCCCACCACCAGCGCGGCGGTGGCGTGCCCTCCGTGCACCGACGCCGCGACCCGCAACAGATCATCCCAACGGGAGGACACGAGCTGGTCGTTCAGTCGGCGCGAGAGCAGCGGCCCAGCGTGCGGGTAGCGGGTTTCGAACTCCGCTCGCGGTCCCGGCCGACATAGGGTGATCTTGCCCAGGTCTCGGATCCGCGGCGAGAGCTTCCGGCCGACAAGATCGAACATCGCGAAGTTAGCCATTGTTGCGCCGTGGGTGTCGGTCGCGTGTTCCAGGATGGGCGGGTCGGTGTTGCCCAGGATCGCATCCAAGGTGTAGTGCCCTTCGGGTGCATCGGCGGCGATCACCTTGGTGTCCAGGGTGGCGTGCTGGTCGGACACCGCCGTGTGGGTGCTGATCCCGGCGCCTCGGGCGAAGTACCGCGACAGGTGCCGGGCGGTGATCGACTTCCCCTTGACCGGGAACCGTTGCCCATCCGAGGAGGCCAAAGTGCCACTGCTCTGCGGTGAGCAGGAACGAGGTCGGGTCGGCGTAACGGCGCGCTCCGGGCACGAACACGTCCCCGGAGCGCAGCCCATCGCGCAGTGACAGCAGTACGCACAGTTCCCAGTAGTGCCGGTAGGCGGTGACGTCCCCGGCCTCGGCGGCGTTCTGCAGATAGCCGGTCCAGCGGATCGGGATGAACCCGGTCGGGGCGTCGGAGGGGACCTTGCGGGTGCCGGTGGCGTACAGCTCGCCCAACACCCCGAGCGCGGCCATCAACTCCTCGATGCCCGGGCCGCCGGCGAACCGCACCGCGGCCAGAACGTGCGGGGCGAACTGGCGCACATACGACATCGACTCGTGCACCATGCCCAGGTGCCCGTGATCGCGGGGTAGCCGTTCGCGGCGGGCGGCCCAGGCCACGCGCATACGCTGTATCCCGATACCGCCCCGCACCAGCGCGCCGACCTCGGCATCGGGGATGTCCGGATCCAGCGCGATGGCCAGGATCTCGTCCAGCAGCGCCTGGCGATCCTCCCCGGCGCGGGCGCGTTCGGCCAACTCCTCGGTCAGCCGGGTCCGGGCGTTGGATTCCCGCCCGGACAACGCCTGGTCAAACAGCAACACCACCTCGTCCAGGACGTCGACCATTGACTCGGCCAGCAGCGTCAGCACGATCGGATAGCGGCGTTCGGGTTCGCGACGGGACAGTGCTTGAGCGGTCAGCCGCGGCCCAGGCCGGCCAGGAACCGGCGTCGCTGGGCCGGCAGCATCGACACGTCCAACGTGTGAGCGTCCAGGCCGCGCAGATACGCCAGTTTCGCCAGTTCAGCCTTGATCGCCGCCGGACTCGATGTGGTCGGGCCGGCCTCCAGCCACGCCAGCCGCGTACACCCCAAAGAGGCGTCCACCACCAGCAGCGCATCCAGCTCCGCGCGGCGAGCCGGTTTGTTCACCTGGGGCGCCAGCAACAACCACGTCTCCCGACGGGCGCGCTCTCGCGCGGTGGCGACGTGCTCGAGCAGGTGCACCACCCCGGGGCGCACCACCCGCTCGGAGATCAAAAACTCGCACGCCAACGTGAACAGCAGCTTCGCCGAGTCGTGCTCCATCGCCCGGGCGAACAGGAACTCGTCCAGCTCTTTCCACTCCGGCATGCCAACCGGGCGCCACCCCAGGTAGCGCACGATCTCCCGCAGATGATCCGTTCGGGTTTGCGCACGCTCTCCGTAACCGGCCAGCTCAGCGGCCGGGATACCCAACCGGCCAGCCAACCGAGCCACCGCCGCGTTCGGTGCCCCGCTGACTTCATCGGGTACGAACCCCAGCCACGGCAGCGAACACAACTGCACACCCGCGCCTAAAACGTTGCGCTGACCAGCAAACTTGCGCAGGAACCCGTCCTCGGCGCTAGTCAGGGTGAAGTACCGGATCAGCTCCGCGGGTAATCTCCGGGAAACCTCGCAGCCGGGCCAGTTCCTGCTCGGAGAACACATCTCGCGTGCCCACAGCCACCGCCCCGTCATCCGCCAGCCCGCGAACGACGGCACGCTAGACCCGCCAGCCCCGGTCACCTGAGCCACCCCTCTGGCCTGGCCAGACTCAGCAGATCGTTGATTTTTCTCTGGAAGCTACTGGGAGGCCTATAAGCAGCCTGCCACGCTCGACGCCGGTAGGCCTCCCGGCCATGTTCGACCTCGTCCATGGCTGGCCATCCCCGTGGGGCCACCCGGCCCCGAGATCAGGTACGCCTCGTGTCGTCAGCGGTTCGGCACGCTGCTCTCCTGAAGAGAGCAGCCAAGCTAACCCTGATACATCCGACCGTCCGCGGCAAGGACGCCCTGCGGGATCGCTTAGTCGTCTGTGTGTTGTCAGAGCCACCCTCTAGGTTTCGAACGTATGTTCGACTACGATCCTGGGGGTGTGGGATGGACGAGCGGTTGGGCCGGGTCTTGCGGGAACGCGTGGAGGCGTATCTGCGCGAAGCCGAACGAGTGCTGCGTGGGGAGGACCCCGGAGCGGCTTGGCCCGCTGTGAGGGTGCGGCTGCTGCCCCTTGTGACGGCATGGCGGAATCTCCTGTTCCAGCACGGTGCTGGCTTCCGTGGACGCTGCCGGCATTGCGACCGGGCATTCCGCCGGTCGGGACAGTGTTCGGTATGGCGCACCGCGCACACCCATCTAGTAGGAGGGTGGCCATCGGATGGCCTCCGCTGAGCTGGCAGGCGACGCCTTCAGAAGTCGATGCCGTGCTGTTGCAACCACCTGATTGGGTTGATCTTCTGGCCAGCCGCGTTCCACACTTCAAAGTGCAGGTGTGGCCCGGTGGAGTGGCCCCGGTTGCCCATCTCGGCGATCTTCTGGCCCGCCCGCACCTTCTGACCTTCTGTCACAAGCGAGCGGTTGATGTGTCCGTAGATG